>NHHQ01000083.1 GCA_002170915.1 Rhodospirillaceae bacterium TMED167
GTTCCCCCGACTGCAATCACAATAAGCCACAAATACTGCTCTGGGCTCGGCCATTTCCAAACAAATAGTGCCGGGGGCAGTGTAAACACGGTAAGGAAAAACATACCGTAAACTGTTATCGTAAAAGCACTATTAGTTTTTGATAGTCGTTTAATTATAACTACTGCCGTAGCCCAGGTTACAGCAGAGAAACATGCAAAAGCATAACCAACACCGATCACCTCAATGCCAGGTCGAAGTATGACAAGCGCACCAACAAAACCAACAAAGAGACTTATCAAACGTCGAGGGCCCATAAACTCTTGAAAAAAGACGATTGCCATAATTGAGACAAATAGGGGTACTGTGAACATAAATGCAGAGATATTAGCAATAGGAAGCAATGTTAATGTCACAAAAAATGCCAGCATTGCGGCCGCATTAAACCCGCCTCGTGCTGCCATCCAACCCAAATCATTTGTTCTTAAAGCACCAAATCCATATCTATAAAATAAAGGCAGTAAGAAAATAAAACCAAAAAAATTTCTTATAAAGGCAACCTGAAATGGGTGCAGATCCTGGGAGACTTGTCTCACCATTACTGCCATACCAGTCATGAGGGCGGCCGAAATTACCATAAATCCGATACCCAAGAGACTAGTATTAGCCGACGGCATAACTATTTATCTGATCGCAAAGATCTAGAGCTCAGCAACGTCAACAAGCGTACGACCTTCCTTCTTTTGTTGTGCATGGTGATCATCAACAGCCTTTTGCATCTCCGGAGAAACCTGCAATTCCTGATCAAAATCAGGTCGGTTGCGAAGCGGCCAAAACCATTCATTGATGGTTGGGTGAAGCCGTTCCAGTGGGTACCCGCAACGGACCAAGCGGTTCACATAGATCACCCAGGCAACGTCGAGAATGGTAATATCATCGCCAAATAGATATTTGGATTGTACCAACCGGTCGGCCAAGCCATCCAAGGTCTCTTTAAACTTGCTGGCAGAAAGACGCACAGCTTCATCCGTAATGCCAGTGCTTGCCGCCGTCTCCCAGAAATTCAACTCCACGTCTTTGTGCGCATCTTTCTCACCTCTGACCGTGCCAGTCCCCCTATTCCGGTAGTTTTCCAGAGTGTCTTTGGAGCGAGGCTCCTTTCCGCGCGGTTGGGTGAAGCGGAAGGTGATAGTTCGGAGGTCCATGTGAAGATCGTCTTCATGATGGAGCAATTCAGCCATCTTATTCTCCATCCCGCGCGGAATGAGCTTATTGTCAGGAAACCGGCCATCCAACAAGGTGAGGATATCATTGCTCTCAATATGGACTTCACCGTCCAGTACCAGCGTGGGAACCAAACCGCGCGGATTAATGCCCAGATAGTATTCGGAGTAATTTTCACCGTTGCCCAGGTTGATCGGGTGACTTTCCCATTCGATCCCCTTCACATTCATGAATACGCGGGCCTTTTGCGAGCAGGACGATCCTATAAAATGAAACAGGTGCACACCGGTCCAGTCCAGGACCTCCTTGGTGAGAATGTCGTTTTCGAGCAGCTGGACCATCGTCCCTTCCTCAGTTATTTAAATGACGCCAACGTCGCGTGTGTAGTGAAAAATATATCGATGAGCGCATTGAATTTATCGGGTTCTTCTAAGTTGCTTAAATGCCCAGCACCGCCAATCACTTCCATGCGTGCATCAGCAATGTCCTTGATCATTTCTTTGCCAAATTCCGGCGGGGTCAGCCGATCCTCGGCGCCATAGATGAGCAGAACTGGCATGGCCATCCTTTCAAGCTCCGCTGTTCGGTCAAAAAGCTGCGTGGCTTCCAATGTCTTAAGATACGACCCTTTACGAAGGAGATGGATACTGTTCATCAATTCTTGGCGCACTGCTGGGGTCGCATTGGGACCTAAGAGCGAATCCACGAGGTCTGGCGCCAGATCTTCAAATGATTTTCCTGCCAATAGAGGTTCCTGACGCAAACGCAAAAATCCTGCGCGTTCCTCAGCCGTCAGTGTTTTCCCGAAACTGGAGAAACAATCGCATAGGATCAATGTTGCGATCCGCTTTGGATAAAAATAGTGAAAATCCATCAAGACCCGAGCGCCCATGGATAGTCCCAACAAATGTGCTTTTTCCACGCCGAGATAATCCAGTAGGCGATTAAGGTCGTGCGAAAAGTCTTCGAATGCCAGAGGCCCCTCGTAATCATCGGATTCGTGATAGCCCCGGGCATCCCAAGCATAAACAGAAAACCGGTCCGCAAGAGCCGCCATCTGACGGTGCCAATTTGATTTGTTGCCCCCGATGCCATGAACAAAGACAACGGGGGGCCCCTCCCCGCTATGATTATAGGCGAGCCGAGGTATACCGGGGAGAAAAGAAGTTTCGAACGTCATATCTGGCCTCCTTTTATCACGTGTGGGCCAAAGGCGGGAGCAGAACGCCCTTCTCGATAATCTGCCGCTCGTCCAGCCAGATGCTGCAGTTCCGCATAGGCAAATCAAAATGACCACGGGTGAAGCGACCCGCAAACTCATTAGCGCCAGTGGACAGTAGAAAACTCCCCGCAAGCGCACGCAGTTCGGTCCCGTTAATCTGGTCCTTATCAAACATGGCCAGCGACTCCCAGCGCGCCGCCGGGTTCATGCCCCACCCCACATGAGAAACGGCATAGGCATTCTCATCAAAAGCGGCGTAATATTCCCGCATCAACTCGGCATCCAGTCCGTCACCGCTGATGTTCACAACAAAATCATCCTCAAACGTGAGCGTGATTGGCGATTCCAAATAACGCTTGAACGTCAGGTTCACATCGCCTCGGTCCAAAACAACGGTTCCGTTCGTGGTTTTGGCCTTTGGGAAACAAAGGCACAGACCAGCCGGCCAGTAGCCGACCTTATCCCCTTCGTCCAAATATCCAGCCCCGCCCCGTCCCGGTGCATCAGTGACATCAATAGTGAGGTCAGTCCCAGCATCGGATACAACCCGCATGGTGCCCGCATCACTGAGCATTTGCATGCCCAGATCAATAGTCGGCCGGAGAGCTGGATTTGGCATGCAGCGTTCGAGAATTTCTGGATGTTCATTAGAAATCATCAGCAGCCTGGACCCGCCGTCCAGTATTGCCGGCAACTCAGGCGCGTGTAGCATGCCTTCCACGGTAACATCGACGACGAGGCTGCTGCTAGCAAGCGCTTTGATGACTGGCGCGATGCCCTGTACCACTGGCGTGCTCCCAGTGGACCGCATGGGCACTGGATCTTCAAGCGGTGGGGTCGGCAAACGGACATGAAACACCCGGGCCCCCAGTTGCAAAAGCGCGAGTTCCGAGAGATCGACGAGGACCTGCCGGGACTGTGTTTCGGATAAAATGGCGACGACATCGCCTTCGTGTACCCGACAGTTCTGGAAGGTTTCGACAAAACACCTGATCCATTTGCCTTCCACGCTCTCCACCACTTAAAGCTCCTCCTCCGGGATGACGTCCGGCGGTGTAAATATCTTGATGGGCGGCAAAGTACCTTCGAACTTCTTCACCTCCACCAGGGTCGACATGGCCGTAGGTCCTTGCGCCAAGCTCGACGTCCCAGCATCCCGCGTCAGTACATTGGGATTGCCATGAACATCAAGACTGCCCGGCTCGCCAGGCTCCAATGGATCAAACCACGCCCCTGTCGGCAACCGGATAACGCCCGGCATCACTCCATCTGACAGCTTCACAACAGACAAACATGCTCCCCGGTCATTGAAGAGGCGGATTGCATCACCGTCTTGGATGTTGCGCCGAGTGGCGTCCTTTGGGTTCATAGCAGCCGGTTCCCGGCCCTTGAGCTTGTTGCTTTGGCTGTATCCTCCATTGTCGTATTGGCTGTGGAGACGGGTGTCCGGCTGATTGGAAATCAGATGCAAGGGGAACCGCTCCGTGAGGTCCGCCCCCAACCACTCGGCGGGATCTTGCCATACGGGGTGCCCAGGACAATCTTCGTAGCCGAAACCGTCAATTTTTTCCGAAAAAATCTCAATTTTGCCGGAGGGAGTATCCAGCGCATGAGCGGCGGGGTCTTGCCGGAAAGCGCTCATAAACACATCCCCTTCGGGATCAGAAAACTTGTGAAAGCCTCGCGCCCAGAACTCTTCCAGACCGGGCATCTCTTCACCCAGCGCCGCCGCATTTTGCCGCAAACGGTCGAACATATGCTCCAGCCATTCCTGTGCATTCCGGCCTTCCGTATAGTCAAATTGACAGCCAAGCCGAGCTGCCAGGCCGGTAAAAATTTCGTAATCTGTTTTGGTGTCGCCGAAGGGTTCCGTCGCTTTCTGCATGGCGAAGAAATAGCTGTCTGTGCGACTAACGCCGATATCATTCCGCTCCAACGTCGTCGCCATGGGAAAAATAATATCGGCATGACGCGCGTTGGCGTTCCACCAGGCTTCGTGAACGATAACGGTGTCTGGCTTTTGCCAGGCCTCGACCATCTTATTGAGATCCTGATGATGATGAAATGGATTGCCGCCGCACCAATACACCACTTTGATATCTGGATAGGTGCGCTTCTCACCGTCATACACAAAGGCCTCGCCCGGGTTCAGTAACATGTCAGAAATCCGAGCAACGGGAATATAGTCCCGAACTAAATTCTCCCCTTGGGGCAGGGCTGGTTTGGGAATTCCCGATGGCGCGCGTCCCACCAAATTAGTCGCACCATAGCCCAAAGCAAAACCGCCGCCGGGAAGACCAATCTGCCCCAGAATGGCGGCGAGGGTTATGGCCATCCAGAACGCCTGTTCACCATGATCGGTGCGTTGGGTCGACCAGCTGAGATTAATCATGGTGCGTTTGGCTGTCATTTCCGCCGCAAGCCTTCGGATCGTATCCGGTGCGACATCGGCAATTCCCCCAGCCCATTGGGCATCTTTCGGAATGCCATCCGTTTTACCGAGCAAATAGGCCTCAAACCTATCATAGCCGGTGCAGTGGCTTTCGAGGAAGATCGGGTTATGCTGTCCTCCGGTCACAATCTCATGGGCCAACCCCATCATCAGCGCGGTATCCGTATTCGGCCGGAGGGGTTGCCATTCGGCCTCCAAGAAGTCCGCCATGTCACTTTTAAGGGGACTAAAGCTCACGAAACGGACGCCCTTCTTCCGACATTTCAACAGATCAGTTTTGACGCTGTGCTTGCCCGTTCCACCGCCATCAACCTGAGTGTTTTTCATGGGAATACCGCCAAAAGAGACAAGTAATTCCGTATGGTCAGCCACCATGTTTAGGGGCGTGTTAAGCTCTATCTGTTGAAACATGCCGAGACCGATTACATGGGGAAGGATGACCTCACCAGCTGCAAAACTGTATGTATTTATGCTGTCCGTATATCCACCCGCGCATTTCATGAAACGATGGAGTTGACTGCTGGGATGATGGAAACGTCCTGCACTGCCCCAGCCATAAGACCCGGCATAAATCGCCTGATTACCATAGGTGGTGCGCACACGCTCCAGTTCGGCTGCCGTGAGATCCCAAGCACGCTCCCATGAGACAGCGACAAAAGGGCCCTTCCCCCGGCCTTTTGTCGATGTATCCTGCGCCTTATCTGGCCCGTTCTCCAACCAGGCCTTACGCACCATGGGCTGACGAATTCGGACCGCATCATTGAGCGCCTGTGGCATACCAGGTCCGATGGGAGAAGGATCGGGATCATGATCGAACGGTGTCAGCGCGGAGACCTGTCCATTTTCGACCTCCACCTGATATGCCCCCCAATGGGTGGCTGTCATAAACTTGGTCATTCAAGCAGATTAGCTATAAAATCACCGAACGTCACCTTTTGGATTAACGAATATGACAGACAGACAGAACCGACAGACCGCGTCTGACGACGCCATTAGAGCGATCAAAGGGTATCTTCATGCGATGGAGGAACGGGATATGGCGCGTGCAGCATCTTTTCTGGCCGACGAGTTCCAGATGCTCTTTCCCGGAGACCAGACATTCCGGACACTTAACGACCTCATCACTTGGGCTAAGCCCCGCTATCGATGGGTCAAGAAGAACTACGATCAGTTTGATACCTGTGCCGCCGAGGAAGAGACTATCGTTTACTGCTACGGCACCCTGCACGGCCAGTGGCCGGATGGTTCAACTTTCAGTGACATTCGCTTCATCGACCGGTTTGTCATCAAACGCGGTCTCCTCACAGATCAAAAAGTCTGGAACGATCTGGCAGAGGCCGCAAACAGCTAAGATCGCCGTTTAGCAATGGCTATAATGGCGGTGCTGGGATCTCCGGGCGAAGGGTCTCGTAGGCCAGCCCAATCGCCAACAGGTTGCGATCGTTACCGCGGGGGCCGTCAAAGCCGATCGCCGCAGGAAGTCCTTTAGGGGTGAGCCCCATTGGCACTGTTAAGCCTGCAAATCCCCCTATGCTGGCGGGCTGCACGTTGCGGCTCGACGCCAGAAATTTGGGCACTTCCCTACCGCCCATGGTATGCGTTCCCCAATCATCCAGCCGGGTCGCCGCGATGATCGTCGACGGAAAAATCAGCGCGTCCAGCCCCGCGGTCTCGAATGACTCTGAGTACGCGGCCTGCAGAGCTGGCCGCATGTCGTTCAGTGCCTCCTGATACGCCGTGTCTGAGATAGCGTCCGTCGATCCTAGAGCCGTGAAATGCTCACCAAGGCCACTAGCGGCGATTTGAGATATAACGTCCTCAAAACTAACGCCGGCCCCGGTATCTGCCAAATATTTTGGAACAGCTCGAGAAAACTCATACGCAGCGAGATGCTGCGCGGACGTCCCCATGAGCAGATCCAGCCCCGGAATAGCAACGTCCACAATCTCAGCCCCAGCGGATGCCAACCGCTCTACCTCCGCTTCAAAAAGCGCCAAAATATCGGGATCGCAATCGGAACAAAAAAAACGCCTCTCGACACCGAACCGAAGGCGAGATAGGTCAGCCGGCGGTACCGCGTCAGTGCTACAGATCACCCGGTCCAGAAGTTCAAGGTCCGCAACGTGACGCGCCATGGGGCCCGCAGTATCCCGAGTCCAGGAAATCGGCACAATCCCTCTCTGAGAATAACGTCCGGTTGTGGGCCGGAGACCTGCAATGCCGCACCAGGCAGCCGGATTGCGGACACTTCCGCCCGTATCAGTGCCTAGTCCCGCCGGGGCGATACGCGCCGCCACCGCCGCTCCTGTACCACTAGACGAGCCCGCCGGAGACCGGTCAGGGTCATAGGGGTTTCGGGCAGTACCAAAAGCGCCCCAGACAGCCTCCCGGCCATCTTCGGGTTGAGAGACACCCGGACTGAATGCCATTTCGTGCATATTTGCCTTGCTCATAACAATGGCGCCCGCATCCAGAAGTTTACGCATCACAGGTGCCGTTTGGCCTGGCTCGTGATTTTTGAGTGCGGGTGTGGCGGCCGTCGTCGGATAGCCCGCAACATCAATATTATCTTTGATCACCAAGGGCAAACCGTGTAGCGGGCCAACAGCGCTGCCCGCTGCCAGTTTTTGATCGGCCGCCTCGGCCGCCTCTAGGAACCGGCTAGGATCGAAGTTGATGAGCGTATTGAGCCCGCTACAAGCATCGGCCCGCCGCAAAAGACATTCCGCTACCTCGAGCGAGGAAAGCGTGCCGTTCGCTATACCTGTGACAATGCTAACTGCTGTCAAATGAGGAATTTCCATCCTCTCCCTCCTGTTTCAGGGGTCGAGCCTATCACATGGAAGGACCAGAAAAAGCCTAGTTAAGCAGTTTCAGAAATGTATATAATTAGTTCATGCATAAAGATTTCAGGATTCGTTGCCTTACTGCTGGTTAACCCGGCGATCGAAGATCAAGGTTGATGACGCATAAATCACCAGCAACTAATCTAGTTTGCAACCACCGTCAGCAGGTTAATTTTTTTATTGATCAGGACAGAGCCAGAGAACAATGACCTCATTTTCGAGATTAAACGGACTTATCCGCGCAATGGAAACCGGCGGTATCGCTTTCTCTGCGTTCGTACCGATGGACATCAATTCCGCTCAGGCCATGGCGGCATCTAAATTTGACGGCATCATATACGAGGGGGAACACAGTCCATGGGATATCGTCGCCCTTGGCCACTGTCTGCAGTATATGTTGGACCGACGGCAAATAGCCGACAGCGGCTCCATTGCAGCGCCAGCCACCCCTTTAGCGCGAGTCCCAATCAACGGCATAGAGATGGGGCAATGGCATGCTAAACAGGCGCTGGACACTGGCACCTATGGAATCGTCTGGCCGCATATCAGCACTGTTGAGGAGGCCTATAATGCGGTCGCCGCCTGCCGGTATCCGCGGCTCGAGAGCGCACCCCTGTATGAACCCCGTGGGATTCGCGGCGATGGCCCTGTCCGTGCGTGCCGCTATTGGGGCCTCACCCAGCAGGAATATTATACCAAAGCCGACGTTTGGCCACTTGCCCCCGATGGTGAAATCCTCGTCATCATTCAGATCGAGGATACTGCAGGTATCCAAAATCTACCGGACATGCTTAAAAACGTCCCCGGAATCGGGGCGATCCTGATTGGCGAAGGAGATCTAGGGCAAGAATTGGGTCATCCTCGCCAATACGACCATCCCGTGCTACGGGAACACATCGCCGAAATTGTTGCAATTTGTCGGGAACATGATGTGGTCGTCGGACATCCCCATGCAGATGCCGGCAACATGCAACGCATCATTGATGAGGGCTTCCGACTAATCATGCCAGGACCAGTCCGTTCATACGCGGGATTGGAAAAAGGCCTGGAACTGAGCGGACGCGCGTAGGAGACATCACCTTATGATAATCGATTGCCATGGTCACTATACAACGGAACCAACCGCTCAGATAGATTGGCGTCAGGCACAATTAAAACTTGTAGAAGCCGGAGATTTCAAGCCGACCCGGGCGTTACTCGACATTAGTGATGACGCTATCCGGGAAGGGATCAACGACAATCAGTTAAAACAACAACGCGAACGCGGCACCGACAAGACGATATTCTCGCCGCGTGCCGTTGGCATGGGCCATCACCTTGGCACTGCTGACACCAGCATGGAATGGACCCGTCTTTCCAATGACATGGTGCATCGCGTTACCCAACTTTACCCGGATAATTTTATCGGTGTCTGCTCGCTCCCTCAATATCCGGGCGTAGAACCGAAATACTGCATTCCTGAGCTCGAGCGAGCCGTCAATGAACTTGGTTTCATAGGCTGCAATTTGAATCCGGATCCGTCTGGTGCCATGTGGTCGGACCCGCCGCTCACCGACAAATGGTGGTATCCACTTTACGAAAAGATGTGCGATCTGGATGTGCCTGCCATGATCCATGTCAGCGGGTCTTGCAATCCTAATTTCCATCCTACGGGGGCCCACTATATCGCCGCAGATACCACAGCTTTTATGCAACTCATATCGGGGGACTTGTTTAAGGATTTTCCCTCCCTTAAATTTGTTATTCCTCATGGTGGCGGTGCGGTGCCATTCCATTGGGGGCGCTACCGGGGTCTAGCCCAGGACATGGGAAAACCCCTGCTGGACGATCATCTACTCAATAATGTGTTTTTCGATACCTGCGTCTATCACCAAGCAGGCATTGACTGTATGACAAAAGTTGTACCAGTCAAAAATATTCTTTTTGCCTCGGAGATGGTGGGAGCCGTTCGGGGCGTCGATCCTGAGACAGAGCACAACTATGATGACACGAAACGCTACATTGATGCGACCCCTAACCTAACCGCTAAACAACGCGATCAAGTGTTTGCTGGAAACGCGCTAAATGTATACCCCCGCCTGGCGGCAAAACTAGGCTAAGTCCAAAATAACGTTAGCCTATTAGAAATTGACGAAGGAGTTCGCCGCTATCCACGGTCCGGGACCATGATGCAAAGGCTCGCTAATAAAATAGGCGGCAGTTGCCTCAATCCCACTCAACCCGAAGCTTTTGCACACCTCTAAAAACCAGTGTCTTCAGGTATTCCCATTCCTGCCCCTTAACCAGGCGGAGGGATGGAAGGCGCTGAGTAATCTCCTCCAAAATAATTCGCATTTCGAGGCGTGCGAGAGGCGCCCCCATACAGAAATGAACACCATTACCAAAAGCAAAGTGGCGCTTTGCGTTCGAGCGATAAATATCAAATGACTCACCATTAGGAAATTGATCTTCATCATGATTACCAGAGCCTGTCATTAAGAGTATTTTGGAACCTTCTGGAATGCTCTTGCCGCCAATTATCGTTTTTCGGGTTGTAATACGTCGCCAGGCAAAAATCGATGCGTCCATTCGTAAAATTTCCTCTACAGCGTTGGGAATAAGCGAGGGATCCTTGCATAAGGCGTTCCATTGATCCCGGTTCTGGAGCAAATGCAATATGCCGTTTGCCGACGCCTGAGTGGTGGTTTCATGGCCGGCAAACTGCATCAGGAACATCACATTTCGTAAGTAATTGACGGTAAAGAGCGACGGGTCCTCCCGATGCATTCGTACCATATCGCCAAGGTAATTGTCCCCAGGTTGCACCAGGGCGTCTGCCACCAGTTTTTTAGTGAAGTCCCAGTGGCGCCCCATGTCCTTCATCATTTTGATTTGTTCATCTTCACTGGGTTTCCCCCAGTTCACAATGCCCCTGGTCGACCCTAGATTTTTGACTAGGACGGCGTCATCATCAGGTGCCCCTAAAAAGATAAACACTGCTAGGGCGGGCACTTCGTAGAGCATTTGAGAAACAAGGTCGGCCTGCCTATCCTCAATAAAACTATCTATATAGCGATTCACAATCTCGCGAATACGGGGGGCCACCTCGGCTACACGCTTTGGCGTAAATGCATCACCAAATAACTTGCGATGATGCCGATGGGTTGCCGGATTTTCATCCACCAACGTAGGCTCGATGTCAATATTAAGTCGGTCGCGTATCTCAGCTGCCGCAGGACATATGGATGTGACCGGATGTCGGGACAGCGCGGCGGAAAACGTCTCAGGATCACGAAATACTTGTATGATGTCATCGAATTTGAAAACAACCCAGCAATCTATTTCCGGATCATAAAAGATCGGCTCTTCTGCTCTCGCCCGTTGAAAAAACGCGTAAGGATTCTGAAGATAATCGTCATCAAATGGCCTAAAGTCGTTCGCAAGTCCAGTTACCGGACAAGCTTGGCGCCGCTCCTCCACGGTGCTGTCCGCCGGTTCAGACTGAAACATTCCCAGATTACCTTGTCCCGACATCTAGTCTTTCCTCCACGTTGCCCACTTGTGCTTAGTCTGATGACCTGACAGCTCTATCAACGCCCCATATGGTCTTTACCCTCGCCCGGACTCTTCGGGTGCGCATAGGGGTGGCTGAAGGTTTTTTCCTCAAGCGGTAAATTTTCAAATTTCTGCCTTGCTGCGTCAGCAATCTCCCTAAGCCGATCCTCGGTCTCATACTGTTTGGCCAAATCTGAATGGGTTGAGGCGTTCAAATCTGGGGGATTAGAAAGATACCAATCCACGGTTCTTCCCAACGCCTCAACAACCGATACCTTATCTTCGTAACCAAGCTCCGCGCGAAGGGCAAATGTATCATAAAACTGGTGATGAGAATGCACAGCCGCCAGCATCATATCACGAGCCGGCTGGGCATAGATCGCTGGGACAGACACAATATCTAAATGCCAGTCCATTGCAGCTGAAATAATTTGGATCCATTGCGCCAAGGTCAGTTGCTGTGTATCCGCACAATTGTATATTTTTCCACCAGCAACCCCAGATTGACTTGACGCAAGAAGAACCGCGTGGGCCATATTTTCAGCATATCCACGGCTGAACACTGTTAATCCGTTATCAGGGAGGGCAATGATCGTCCGCTTGTCCAAAATGCGTTTCACCACCCACCATTCACAAGGTAATGGCTGTCGCGGACCGTAAACGAGAGGATAGCGCAAATGGGTGGCCACATAATTTCCTGCCGCATGGCCTTCCATTACAGCATCCTCAGCCTGTTTAACTAAAAACCCAAATCGGAATTCTTTTTCACTCTCTATCTTAGGTGCATCCTCTGGCAGAGGAACCTGAATTCCTGACGGAAAAACCGCGTCGGGTTGTTGTATGCCCCGGTAGCAGGGCGCACCGCCCACGCTGATAAGTCGATCCGTATGATTGCCAGCAACCTCAGCGATAATCCTTAACCGGCCGTAGCTTGCGATGATCTGATCAAACGACCGCCCCGCCAAAGCATCCCTCAGAGTCTCCTCGAAATGCGGGTCAGCGATAATACTCTCAACATTATCCGGTAAATCAGGCGATTTGTGGCTACCCCTGTTTAAGATTGTGACGTCGTGACCTTGTTCCAAAAGACCATTTACCACGAACGGCCCCGTGGGTCCCGTCCCGCCAATAATAAGCGTTTTCACCGGCATCTACTCCTTGTGTCGAAAGTCGTATAAGTCACAAAACTAACCGCAAAGCAGTGTTCCGGAAAAGCAGTTTATGCCTTGCTAGCAGTGGTTCGCCTGCCCGGCCAACCAACACATCATCTAATCTTTATGATACGTCACGATAATAATTTTGCTGGTTCCTCTCCGGTTCCATACGAGAACTATGCTGCCGTAAAGCCCTTCCTAGCTGAGCAATAATGCCTAACCCCAGGCCAAACGTCGATCCAAACTCAGAAACGTCAGGCCCGACATGCTGTGGTTAAATGTCACCCCCAGAATGCATGGCACCCAAAAAATGCATTCCATAGTTATTAAAAGCACTACAAAAACATCAAATTGAAACACTCGAATTTTGCCGTAGAATTGGTTCCTAGAAGGCCTCGTTTTATGCTGGACGAAACTATCGTCTACGGACGCGAAATAGCTAGGATTCCCAAAATGGCAACATCTCATGCAGGCTCACGCGGCAACTGGTCGTCTTATTTTCTGTCCAGTGACACTAAGAAAACACAGGCGCTTGTGGGCCAAAATATTGTTGACCACACTCTTGAACACAGATCGTCGCAAAAACGGCCCGTCACCGTCCGTTACAGGAGTGCCTCTCTGGGTGCTCTTACACTTCATGATATGGCCTACTCCATGTTCGGCGAGGGAGAGGTAGCCATCAACGTCGAGAGGATGGCCCATGTTTACCTTTGTGAAATAAACCTTTCTGGTGATATGAAGGTTGGCCTTAAAACCGCCGATAAAGCCTTTCAGCCTGGGGAAATTTACATGATTAACGCGGATGCCCCGCACGCCAAGATATGGCGGTCGGATGGACGGCAGATCATGATCAAAGTCCACCGGAAGGATATGGAGCGTGCTCTTGAAAAACTGACTGGTCTTCCAATCCAGGAACCCCTTATGTTCGATCCTCACCCCCGCCCCTTGACCGGCATGGCTGCGACCTTCGGACAGATGATCGACGTTCTGAGCGCGGACCTGGACCTGGAAACGTCATATTTCGCGGCCCTGCCGGATGATGCCGCAGAAAACCTGATACTTGGGCTCCTGCTGCAGGCGCTTCCGAATAATTACTCCCATTTACTTGCCAACCCCTCAACCACCGTCCGGCCCCGCCACGTCCGTCATGCCGCCGAGTATATCCACGCGCACTCACCCGATCAGATGACCTTGGACGAATTGGTTGCCGTGGCCGGTGTGAGCAAAAGGTCCCTGCATTCGGGCTTCAGGAAATATTACGGCGTTTCGCCAATGTCGTATTTGCGTAATGTCCGATTAGACAGGGCAAGGTTGTCTCTAAAAGAAACAGCCAGCGAGGCCACCGTCACCAAAGTTGCCCTGGAGTGCGGCTTTAACCATCTTGGTAAATTTGCTGGAGCCTACCGGGACCGGTTTGGCGAATTGCCCTCTGAAACACTCCAAGGCTCGTAGTTTATTACCATTTAGGGATGTTATAATCTATTTGGGGATAGCATTACCGGATTGAACCTGGAATGATAAGAGAAATAATAAGCCCTGCACGGGCGCAATTAAAAACAGTTCATAGTAGCAGGGGAAGCAAAATGCCTTTAGACGAATACGGTAATCTGGGATCTTTGGTTGAACCAGACAGGGTCCACAAAGCGTGTTACGCGGATGAAGAGGTTTTCGAAAAAGAACTCGAGAACATTTTCTACAAATCCTGGATTTACATCGGTCATGAGAGCCAAGTCCCCAATGCAGGGGACTATTGGACCACTTGGGTCGGCAAGGAGCGGATGATTCTGTGCCGAGGAGAAGACGGCGATGTCAACGTACTCTATAACCGTTGCCCGCACCGAGGCGCCCTAATTTGTAACAACTTGCATGGGAATGCCCCCAAAGCCTTTCGCTGTCCCTATCATGCATGGCAGTTCAACATGGACGGCAGCCTGCGCAATGTCCCTATGAAGCAGGGTTATGAAGGCGTTATAGATCTGACCGATCCACAACTCCAAATGAAGCGCGCCGAGCGCCAGGGTACTTACCGGGGTTTTGTCTTCGCCAGTTTGTCTGACGAGGGCCCCAGCTTAGAGGAATGGCTTGGTCAAGGGGCAAAGGCCGCGTTCGATGACATCTGCAACCGCTCCCCCGAGGGCGAATGCGAAATTGTTGTAAACTGCTTCCGCATTATCCAGCATTCCAATTGGAAAATTTTCCTGGAGAACCAGCTCGACGCGGTCCACCCCTCGATCACGCACCATTCGACGGGAGACGCTGCAGCAGACATGCAGAGGGTTTACACAGAGAAAACCGGTGATGAGCCGCCCATGGGTTATCAGTTCCTCGCTGATTTCACGCTGCCCTATGAGAAATGGGACAGCCTGGACACTATTGGTCACCCATATGGTCATACAGTGCTAGCGGGCTACATGGGTCTGCGGCCACGCGACCCCGTAACGGTTGCCCATGAAGAATCATTGACGGCCGTTCATGGTGAAAAACGAATGGATGAAATTCTTTCGACCAACGTACACCATGTCCTGGTTTACCCCTGCTTGTCGGTCCAGCCGCCGCTTCAGCAGCTCCGCGCTGTTAGGCCTTTAGCCGCCAACAAGACGCTTACTGAGATCTGGCATTTTAGATTGAAAGGAGCGCCCGAGGGCATATACGACAGGTCTCTGGCCTACTATTATCACGTCAATTCACCGTCCACGATGGTGAACGCCGATGACCTAAACAACTTCCGCGCTTGTCAGGAAGGCCTGACACTAGAGGGTGGCGGAGATTGGGTGAGTTTTCACCGAAACTTCGGTCAGGATCCCGTGGAAAACGGCATAACGACGTCGGTCACAGGAATGAGCGAACAACCGATGCGGAACATGTTTGCCGCCTGGAAACAATACATGTCGGTTTGAGGGGGATATGACCATGCCAAACGATACGACTACACGCGCGTCCACAAGCTCGCTGCAGGACGTGGAACAATTTCTCTACCGTCAGGCCGATATTCTGGATGAACGCCGCTGGGAGGAATGGCTAGGGCTGTTTACCGACGACGGCATCTACTGGATGCCCGCAGCTGCCGAACAAGCGGCAGGCGAAGGCCAGCCCAATATTTTTTGGGAAGACCACTACCTTATGGATATGCGTATCCGCCGTGTGGAGCATCCGTATGCGCACTCGCAAAAGGCTGGTCATCGGACCAGCCACGTGGTTTCCAACGTGATGATCCAAAGCGAGAGCGATGATGATATCATCGCTACATCGCGCTTTCATATGGTCGAATACCGCCTGGATGAGCAGCGCTATTTTGGCGGTAAATACACACATCGCTTTTCCAAAACGGACGCGGGCCTCAAGATTAAGCTCCAGCGCGTTGATCTCGCCAACGTCGAAGGCCCCTTCGAGTATGTCATGCAGGTCTGGCTGTAAATTTTAGATTAGGCACGATATAACGGGGGCAGTATAATACCTACTGCCCCCATATTTTTTGCATGACCCCCGCCCCCAATTCCATCCGGCTGGCCCTCTATTATGCGGCCTATTTTGCCGTCATCGGTATTTTGCTGCCATTTTGGCCGGTTTGGCTAAGCGCCAAGGGCCTGACAGCGGCCCAGATCGGGCTGGTGTTGGCCTCGGCGCCCTTTGTGCGCGCTTTTGCCAGCCCGTTAATCGCCCAATACGCGGATCAAAGGGGCCTGCGCCAACCGATCATATTGGGGCTGACTGCCGTTTCCGCTGCCGCCTTCGCCGCCTTCTATTTCATCAGTGGTTTCTGGGCCATAATTTTGGTCACGGTTTTATTCTTTATGTTCTTCTCAGCGAGTCAGCCGTTGGCGGAAAGCCTGACCATGCATGTCGTGCGCTCGGAAAGCGCAAACTATGGCCGCATACGGCTTTGGGGATCGATCACATTTATTATTGCCGCGGTGGGTGGCGGCGCAATCCTTGAGGGGCGCGACGCGGATGTCATTTTTTATCTATCTTTGGCGGGTTTGGGCTTCCTGTTTTTCGTGTGCGTGATGCTACCCCGGGCGCGCTTTGAAGCGTCACCCAGCGACAGGCCTCCTCTTCTCGAACTCTTCAAAATTAAAACATTCCTCCTCATGCTCGCCGCCGCCGCGCTCATCCAGTCGAGCCACGCCGTGGTCTATAGTTTCAGCACCATTCACTGGAAGAGCATCGGCTATTCCGAAACCCTGATCGGCCTGTTATGGGCGGAGGGTGTGGTGGCCGAAATTATCCTCTTCCACTACAGTGTAACGGTCCTGCGATATATTAGTCCGGTGATGCTGATCATCATGGGCGCAGCCGCTGGCGTTCTTCGCTGGACCATCATGGGAACAACAGACGCTCTCCCCGCCCTGTTTATTGCGCAGGTTCTCCATGGTCTGACGTTCGGCGCGGCCCATTTGGGCGCAATTCACTATATCTCTGATACAATCCCCCCGCATCTGTCCGCCACCGCACAGAGCCTACTGTCGGCCGTCGTCATGGGCATCGCAATCGGCATCACCACCATCGCCGCAGGTGCGATGTATGGAGTTATCGGCGCTCAGTCCTATTACCCCATGGCCGGTATGGCCGTGGCGAGCACGATATTAGGTGTGCTTCTGTACATTCGCGTCAACCGAGACGCCTAAGAAATAATCCTCATGATCGTAATAATATGACCACAACAATAACCGTCATCCTCACCAGCGTTTTCGCCACCGCTTTTATCAGCGGTGTGTTGAGCCTTGGCGGCGGCAGCATTCTGATGGGAATATTTGGATGGGTCCTCCCCATTTCCACGGCAATGATCCTCCATGGCGTCACCCAGGCGGCGGCCAATGCCTCTCGCTCCTGGATCTACCGCGACCATATTCAGTGGCATATCCTTGGCTACTATTTTATCGGCGCAGCCGTCTGCACGAGTATTTTCAGCTGGCTGGCTTTTATTCCAAACAAGGCGATGCTTTTTTTATGCCTGGGTTTGCTCCCATTCGTGCATCTTTTGCTGCCAAAAGGACATGCTTTGGATATCACTCGGCCCGGGAACGCAATCAGTTGCGGATTTGTGGTCTCCGCCAGCCTCTTGGTCGCCGGTGTATCAGGCTCGATCCTTGACATCTATTATGTCAAAACATCTCTCACGCGGTTTCAAGTTCATGCTACAAAGGGGGTGACCCAAGCGATTGGCCACGTGGTTAAAATCGCCTATTTCGTGCTCATCCTCGGACTTATGGAGGACGGTTTGGGCCCATTACCGCTCTGGATTTTTATTGCCGTCATCCCCATGGCTTATTTCGGCAGCGTGGCATCACGGCGCGTCCTACAGGCGATGGAAGATCAGCAGTTCAAGAATTACACACAAACGGCAACAATGGTTGTAGGCGCTATCTTTCTTACGAAAGGCATTCAGCTGCTCCTGGCCGGGCCCCTCTGAGATGCCGCTCGGATAACCTGTTGACCTGTCGTCCTAGGGTAGGCTGGATACGCTGGCGGATCATCTGCTAGGACTGAGGATGGTGCCGGGTAAGACTCAGATTTGGGGCAGATAGCCGGCGGTTAACCCGCCATCAATGACAAACTCCGCACCCGTCATCATTTTCGACTCGTCCGACGCCAAATAGATCACGGCAAAGGTGACATCCCGGGGCTCAAGCACGTCCCCCATTGGCACAACATTCCCCAGGCTCTGATGAACGTCTTCCAACTTCCGGCCGGCGGCATCGGCCAAGCGTTCCAGGAGCGGCGTTTTGATGAATGTCGGATGAATGGAGTTACAGCGGATATTGTAGCGTTTCTGGGCGCAATGAAGCGCAATTGATTTCGTCATGTAACTCACCGAGGCCTTTGACACGCCATAGCTGAGTGTCATCGGGTTCGCATACAGAGCGGCGGTGGAAGAGATGTTAATGATCGACCCGCCCCCCGCTTCTTTCATAAAAGGCAAAGCCAATTTACAGCCCCAAAAAACACTGTCCACATTCACTTCCTGGACCTGTTTCCAGGTCTCAAACGCCACATCTTCAATCGGCCCGTGAATTGAAATTCCAGCATTGTTGAGCAAAATATGCAGAGATCCGAAATGGTTATTGGCAGTCTTCAAAACATCGGCCCAATCGTCCTCGGACGTGACATCGTGGCGGGCGGCGACGGCAGCCCCCGGGTGGTCGGCATTGATCGCACCAGCGGTCTCCTGGGCCGAGTCCTCATTCAGGTCAGAAACAATGATGTTTGCCCCCTCCTCGGCGAGGTGCCTTGCGGCCGCACGGCCCAAACCAGATCCGCTGCCGGTGATCAACGCTATTTTTCCCTCAACCCGTCCGCTCATGGTCAAATCCCCAGCTGTTTCATCAAATTCTCCGGATAGCGTGGCCCGGCTGTCGCACCGGCAGCAAAGAGACGGTCCAATCTTTGGAGGTTATTGGACGTGAGATCGATGTCCACGGCCCGCACGTTCTCATTCAAATACTTGATTTGTTTTGTGCCTGGTATGGGAACGATCGCGTCATCCTGATGCAAGACCCAAGCGAGCGCAACCTGCGCCGCCTTGAAGCCTGTGGCAAAAGCGAGCTCTTCCAGGCCCTGCACTTTGGCCAGGTTGATGCCAAAATTATCGTCACCGAACCGCGGCATGATGCGGCGCGTGTCGCCCGCGACCAAATCTGCGGCGGATCGGATGGTGCCACCCAGAAACCCTCGCCCGAGGGGGGCATAGGGCATCAGGCTAATGCCAAGGTCCCGGCAAAGAGGTAAAATATCTTCTTCGACATCCCGTGACCACAGCGAGTATTCGGTCTCAACACAGACAAGAGGGTGGGTTGCGTGCGCTTTGCGAATGGTCTCCGGCCCAGCCTCTGAGAGGCCGATATACCTAACTTTACCGGCCTCCACGAGGCGGGATAGCGCCCCCACCGTCTCCTCGATGGGGGTCTCCGGATCCACCCGTTCCTGCGTGTAAATATCAATCACCTCCACCCCCAGCCGTTTGAGGCTCGCCTCACAGGCCAGTTGGACATGGTCGGGGCGGCTGTTGGTGCCGCGCGTCCCATCGGGGTGGCACACCAGACCAAATTTTGTATTCAGAATAGCTTCCCCTTGCCGCTGATTGAGTGCGCGGCCGATCAGCTCTTCATTAAGGTGCGGTCCGTAATTATCAGACGTGTTGAGAAGCAAGACCCCATGGTCAAGCGCGCGGTGAATGGTGGCGATGGCCTGGGCCTCATCATCCCGGCACCCATAATGATCGGTCATGCCCATACACCCAAGCCCTATGGCGGGAACGACCGGTCCGATTGTGCCAAGTCGCCGAGATTTCATGGCTTTACCTACTGCGGGTTGCGCATTCTTGTTTTTTTTGGGGTCAGGCAATTGTGATGGTGAGATCGCCGACACCATCAATATGACCTTCCATTGTGTCACCGGACGTCACCGCCGCGACACCCTCTGGTGTGCCCATGTAAATCAGGTCACCAGGCTCCAGCGTCACCAGCCCCGATAAATAACTGATGGTTTCCGCCGTGCTCCAAATGTGGAGATCGAGCGTGCTCTCCTGTTTTATTTCGCCATTCACCTTAATCCAGATGCTCCTGGCGTCTTCAGTGTCTGGATGCCCCACCTCGCTAACGGGATGAAGCGCGGTACACGGCGCTGATTGATCAAAGCCTTTCCCCATGTCCCAGGGACGGCCCATTTCCTTCGCCTTGTTCTGGATATCCCGGCGGGTGAGGTCGATGCCAACGCCGTATCCCCAAACATGATCAAGCGCATCAGCGACCGAGATATCCACGCCTCCTGTACCGATGGCTGCCACAAGCTCAATTTCATGGTGCAAATTTTCGGTTTGCGGCGGATAGGGAATGGTCGCTCCATTTTCAACAATGGCATCCGTCGGTTTCATAAAGAAAAATGGCGGATCGCGATCAGGATCGGCCCCCATTTCGATGGCATGAGCGCGGTAGTTTCGCCCGACACAGTAGATCCGACGGACAGGGAACCGGTCGTCACTCCCCTCAATCTCCAGGGATACCTGCTCAGCGGACGGAATGGCATAATTCATGGTTCACTCCCAACATATAATCTCAAATACAGTAGCGGCTTATCGCCTCATTACCGGTATGTCAAAACAGGTTCGGCTAATCCCCTGTTCCAGTTCTTCAGACAGATCAGCCGCCCGCCGTCATGGTGATGCGAAGTCAATCCGACCAACCGGTAGCGGCCTTTAAAATCGCGCTCGCCTCGCCCTCCTCGCCGCGCCATGCTACATGCTGATCAGGCCGGATGAGGACCAGCGGAGCTTCGTAGAGATCGCGGATACCCAGTTCCTCGACATGCACAATGCTAAGAGGAATCTCCAAGCCGCCGGCCCCTGCCTCCCAAGCGCCGACCTCAGGCGCATCCGGGCCCAGCCGCAAGAGGGTGAACCACGGCCCCAGCTGGTCATAAAGCGAGATCTTATCACCAATCCAATAATGAGGTGCCCGCCCCCCAGGACAGGCGCTTGGTGTATATTGTGCACGGTGATCCGGGGGCGGTGTCGAGCCGTCAGAAATGATTAGGGACGAGCCATCATAACGTGCCCCCAGGATGACGCCTAAGCTCGCGAATTCTTCTCTAAAAGTTTGCAATTCGGCCTCCAAGTCGCGCCGCGCCACTTCGCCTCGTTCGCTATCCTCGTCCACCCAGTCAGCAAACTTCAAAGAGCCGATTTTGTTGGCATAATCGCCGGACGCCAATGTGTTTCGGAGACCAATGGGACGCCGTTCGTTCTCGTAGGTCTCCAGTAATTCTGGCGGCGCCCACCCGTCGATAACAGCGCCCAGCTTCCAGCCAAGATTGGCCGTATCGTCGATGCCCGTATTGAATCCGAAGCCCCCGGAAGGCGTAAAGAGATGAATCGAATCGCCTGCCAAGATCACCCGGTTCTTTTGATAGTGATCGGTCACGAGGGCGAGTCCGGCAATCCACTCCTGGACCGACACGATGTCGAACGGCGTGTCAGCACCGATGGCATTGCGGACAATGTCAGCCACATCAATATCTTCCAGAGCTACGCCGGGCGGAGTTTCAGCAAGCAGGACATACTCTCCGGCACCGTCGAGGGTGATGAAATCCACCCGCCCCTTGGGATTAATCGTCCAGTAATGCCAGGCTACCGGCATGTTGATCACGTCAAAAATTTCCGACGCCCGAATGTAGATGGAGAGCATGGTCCCATCATAGAAGCGGTCACCCGTGCTCGACCGGCCACCATAGGTAAAGCCAAGTTGGCGGCGAACCATTCCCTGACCGCCGTCACAGCCGACAAGATAGTCGGCAATGACCGTCTCCGTATGGCCGCTCTCAATATCTTCGATCTCAGCACGCACATGATCTCCCTCATCTTCAAAGGATAAAAGGCGCCAGGCATAGCGCATATCCGTATGCTCGAAATCATCGGCGTGCGACCGCATGATCGCCTCGAAATAAAATTGATTACAGCGGTGGATAGGCTCCGGGGTGAGTTCGGTTGCCCCCCATGGACCGGGGTTTCCGGTTTTTTCCCGAGAACTGGGCATAATAATCCGGCCCAGTTCCCATTCTGCCAGGCGCGTCACATAGCAGCTGTCGGTTGGGTGATCGTCCGGTAGCCCAGCCGCTCTGATCTTCGCCGCACACCCCATACGCCGCATGTGCTCAAGGGAACGGCTATTGATGGTGCTGCCTTTGGGGTGCGTCGAAGTGCTTGGCCGCTCGTTGACCAGTAGAGACGGAATATTACGCCAGCCGAGTTCCATCGCCAAGCTCACGCCAACGGGCCCGCCGCCGACGATCAAGACAGGGAGTTGTGTTTCAGTCATGTCGAGAGTGTATCGGGGCGGTCGAGGTGTTTAAAGCATCCCCACGTCACATACGAGGCTACGTCACCGCACTTCTTGAGGCCGACTGAAAGGCCCGCCAGGCGCCGGTATCCATGATGTCTGCGATAATTTCCACACAATCCCAGACATCCACATACCGCATGTAAAGCGGCGTAATCCCGAATCTCAGAATATGGGGCTCGCGGTAATCGGGAATGACATTGCGCGCGATTAACGCCTGACAGATTGCGTATCCCTCATCATGGTAGAAGGAGATCTGGCTGCCCCGCTTTTGAGCGTCACGCGGACTGGCCAAGTCAAACCCATAATGGGAGAGGCGCTCTTCCGCTAATTCAATAAAGAGATTAGATAATTTTAGGGATTTTTCCCGTACATTCTCCATCGGCACATCTGAGTAACTCATAATCCCGTTATAGGCGCCGCGGAGCGACAGTACCTGAGGGGTGCCAACCTGCATTTTGTTGATGCTGTCCGCCTCCCGATACCCCTCTTCAAAACCGAACTGGTTGGCGTGGCTGAACCAGCCAGTTAGAACCGGTGAAAATCTGTCGAGGGCAGTCCGGGATATGTAAGCGTATGACGTCGATCCAGGTCCGCCATTCAGAAATTTATACGTGCAACCGACAGCGTACTCCACGCCCCAGTCGTTGAGCCGAAGCGGCACCGCGCCGGCGGAATGGCAGAGGTCCCAAACAATGGGGACGCCCGCTAACCGACAAGTACGGGTAAGGTCAGCCATATCGAACATCTCGCCGGTTCGATAATTCACGTGGGTTAATAAGGCTAGGGCAGTATTCTCAGTGAGGGCCGAGACAATCTCGGTTCTCGGCACAATTTGAAGTTCATGGTCACGGCCTAGAAGATCAATAATACCCTCTAGGATGTACCCGTCAGTAGGGAAATTGTCTTTTTCCATCATGACATGCTTACGTTGACCAGACTTCTTCATCAGGGCGGCACAGAGCTTGAAGATGTTGACGGACGTGGAGTCTGTGAGCACCACCTCCCCCTCGGTTGCGCCGATAACCGGTGCCAAGGCATCGCCGGCGCGACGGGCGAGTGTGAACCAATCGGCCTCCAACCAGCCTCTGATAAGGCCCTGGCCCCATTCCTCCGTAACCGTCTGTGCTATATCGGCAGCAGCGCCCGCCGGTAAAACTCCCAGGGAATTCCCATCAAAATACAAAAGGTCATCCGGAAGATCGAACCGCTCCCGCGTCCAAGCCATCGGACAGTTATCATCTAACGCCTTACAATCTAATCTTTTCATAGCAATATTTAGTCCTTCAAAAGCAAGATGCAGGATCAACAAAGGCCAGTCCGAGATCTTCCGAAACTGCTTTGTTGGTCAGCTGGCCATTATAGACGTTAAGACCGTTTCTGAAGTGGGCGTCATGCTGGACCACCGACGCAACGCCGTTGTCACATAACCGAATGATCCACGGCAATGTTACATTGTTCAATGCATAGGTTGATGTCCTAGGCACAGCACCCGGCATATTAGCGACGCAGTAATGTACCACTTCATCCACGACATATGTCGGCTCCGAGTGGGTCGTTGCGACAGAGGTCTCAAAACAACCGCCCTGGTCAATTGCAATGTCAACAAGAACGCTGCCTGCGTGGAACTTCTTGATCATGTCAGCCGAGATCAAACAGGGGGCCCGCGCGCCCGGAATAAGAACCGCGCCGATGATCAAGTCCGCTTCTCGGGCAACGGAGAACACAGTATCGGGGGCCGAATACATCGTTTTCAATTTGGGGCCAAACCGTTCGGATAAGGCTTCCAATGTGGCGACATTAGTATCCAAAACAGTAACATCGGCCCCCATCCCGAGGGCGATCTGAATGGCATTTTTTCCAGCAACACCGCCCCCCAACACGGTAACCTTTGCCGGTGCCGTTCCAGGCACACCGCCCAGTAAAACGCCTCTACCGCCGCCACTGATTTCAAGTGCCTTGGCACCGGCTTGAACCGACAGGCGTCCGGCGACCTGGGACATGGGTGCCAGCAAGGGCAAGCGACCCGCATCATTGGTCACCGTCTCATAAGCAAGACAAGTGGCGCCACTAGCCAAAAGGTATTGTGCCTGATCCCGGTCCGCCGCTAGATGCAGATAGGTGAACAAGACCTGTCCCTCGCGGAGCATCTTGCACTCGACCGGCTGCGGTTCCTTCACCTTTACAATCATATCAGCCGTGCCGAAAATATCTCCAGCTGATGGCGCAATCTTGGCGCCGGTCGCCCGATAACTGTTATCATCAGCCCCAATACCGAGCCCAGCCCCAGTCTCCACCGTTACCGAATTTCCACGGGCGATGAGCGCCGACACGCTCTGCGGCGTCAATCCGACGCGATACTCTTCGATTTTAATTTCCTTTGGAACACCAATATGCATCTCTCTACAACCCCCAGCGCCCAGATCAAGGTCAAATGACAACGCGCCTGAATCTAGCGAAAATGTTCAGATCAGCTGTAGGGTGGCACCAGGCAGGCCTCTACAACCAAACAATCACGGTACGACATGATGCGGTAAATACAAATAATTTCTCTCATACATTTATTTGTAGGAACAGATTTTCGTGAAAAGGGCCTCTCGTCGCTGGAAAAGCGTTCGGAGGGGGATGAACACACATCTGTTTGTCCCCCTTTTATTTTTTATCAATAAATACAGATGACTAGCCGACTAGCGGGTGGTGCCTTCCGACGCTACTGCACACAACCAATGGCGGTTTATTGTCCAAATTCTTTTGCAACAGATGCTTGACAGTTGTGTTAGTGGCGTTCCTGCAAGGTCATCTTCACCGCCATTTCCCTCAGCCATTGATGTCCAGCATCCCGGTCGTTCCGCTCGTGCCAGAACAGGCTAACTTGGATATCGGGGATGTCAAAAGGCAGCTTCAACATCTGAAGCCCGTATTTTTCTACATAAGGTTCAGCAAGTTCCTGCGTCACCGTAGCAATCAGGTCGGAGTGCGCGATGATCACCGGCACAGCAAGGTGGCCGCTGATGGTCATTCCGATGTCGCGGGTGATGTCCCATTTGGCTAAGCCTTCGTCGAGGGTTTTGTTCATCGGTTGCGACGTAGAATACATCAAATGCCGTGCCTTCTGATAACCGGCGAGATCTATTTTTCCCTTGATGAAAGGGTTTTCATTTGAAGCAATAACCACAATCTGGCTGGTAAACAGAGGCATCGACTTGAACCGTTTGGGTAGGTCTTCAATCACGTTGGCGGCCATATCGATATCTCCTTGCTCTACAAGTCGTATGGCCTCTGGCGTCTGAACATCGTGGAGATGAATGCCCAGCTTGGGTGCCCGATGCGAGAAGGCGGCGTGGATCAGTGGCGCATATTTGGCAACAGCATGGTCGGGCAAGCCGACATGAAATACCCGGTTTGAAGCTGCTGGATCAAACCCCTGCGAGGCAGTGATTGCTGCCATGGCGCTTTCTAGGGATTCCCGGACATAAGCTGCCATTTCGTCGGCTCGCGCCGTGGGCTCCACGCCTTTGCCGGAACGGATAAACAGAGGATCGCCGACGCTGTCTCGCAATCGTTGAATGGCATGACTAACCGCGGGCTGAGAAATACCCAAACTTTTGGCAGCCCTGGCGGATGTCGCGAAGTTGGTCTCTAACGATCATGTTTTGTTAGCAGGTTGGGTGCACTATCTGGCATTCGACCTATTTATTGGCGCCTGGATTTCTCAGCAAGCGGATGATGCCAGTATCTCGCGGCTAGTCCAGGCTCCGATCCTAGTAACAACGTTCATGTTTGGTCCATTTGGATTACTACTGTTCCTGATAGTCTGGAAGACCCAGAACCTAACACTCCAAATCTATCATCCGATGAAGCAAGGTGCTGAAAGATGACAAAATTGACAATGTTACCCAAGATTTCGGTAACCTCTCGCGTGGAAGGCCTGCTCTGGCAGTGCGGGTTAATTTTAATCGCGCTACTGCCAGTCACATTCCTCGTCTCGTTGGATGATACTCGTCAGCTGAACGACATCAACATTTGGGCGAAACCAATGAAATTTCAGGCGTCGGCAGGCCTGCACATGATGACCCTCGCCTTCGTCGCACGTTTTATCAACGCAGATGTCCGCGGAAAGCCCGTGGTATACGGGCTTTGTTGGATCCTGACGTTCACTGCGATTACTGAAGTCGCCTACATAACCATACAGGCGGCACGTGGACGGCATTCGCACTGGAACTTCGAGACCCAGTTCGAATCTTTGATGTACGCTGCGATGGGCGTTGGCGCGGTCACGCTGATCCTGGGTGCTGCGGTGCTCGGTCTGCTGGTTTATCGCTACCCGGTTTGCGAAATGGGTCAGGGCCTACGGCTTAGCATTCTACTGGGCATGGTCCTTGGATTTTTCACGACGCTGGTTGTCGCCGGATATATGTCGCAAAATTATGGCCACTGGGTTGGTGGCATTCGAAGCGACGCTGATGGCCTGCTGCTGGTCGGTTGGGTCCGCGGTGGTGGCGATCTGCGTGTATCCCACTTCTTCGCGATGCATATGATGCAGGTCATCCCTATAATTGGCTGGGTCGCTGATCGATGGTTCCACAGGCCTAAACATATTGTCATTGTCGCATCTGCTGTCAGTGTTGGGGCGGTCGTCGCCACATTCATTCAAGCTCTCAGTGGGCAGCCGTTCATCTGATCTGACCCGCTGCTGAACGCTTGGCAGGGGCTTTATTCAAAGCGGAGTTCGTACTTTTGTCAGTAGCATGCGTTGTGCATAAGTAGCCTACTGGCAGGAAATTGACGAACACGTTTTCAAAAATTTTTGAAATAATTTCTAAGCCATTGAAAAGATTGGCGCACCCGGCAAGATTCGAACTTGCGGCCTCTGCCTTCGGAGGGCCAAGCGAGCCTTTGGGCTGCGCCACACTAGAGAACCAACGCGACCTAGCATCCAACAGCGGTCGGAACGGCTTAGCGGGATTTTTCTCTAGCGGGGCCCACCTCATTGGCAGCTTTGATATGGGAGACCAAGGGATAGAGAGCGCTGCAGAGCGCGATGATGAACCCATACCCGCCGGCCTTATAGGCCTTGCGACGGACATAAACTTTGTAAAACCGCGACAAAAACTTGCGCACATAGGTGCCGAGACGACCAATTTCGCCCTGATCCACTAAGTCCTTCGCCCGCCAATCTGTGTAGCGGTCGAGACGCCGGAGCGTGTGCGACAGACTTTTATCGACATAGTGGTCGAGTGGCTCCTTGAGGTCTGGCCCGCGGGTGCCGCACTCTTCCAGGTGGGGGTGAACACGCCCCATCCCATAACGTTTAGCGAACGTCTTATAAAGCCCGAGGTAGCTCACCTTCCCAAAGGAACCCCCACCCCAGCCATGGGAGACATGATGTCCGCCAATGTAATTGCGTACCGGAATGTCAAAGATATCATAAGGCGTGCTCTGAATGGTCGCGCGGATCTCAGCGGCCAAGTTATCACTGATCCACTCGTCTGCATCTGCATCGATGATCCAGGGGCCAGTGCACGCATCAATGCCCGTATTACGCCGGTCTCCCTCAAATTCCCAGGCCCCTTCAACGATCTTATTGGCAAATTTTTCAGCGATTGCCTTGGAGCCGTCGGTACAGCGGTCCAGCAATACCACAATCTCATCAACGAAATGGAGATGTCTTAAACAGGCCTCTAGGTCCTCCTCCTCGTTATGCACAACCACAAGAGCGGAGAGCGCGGGCCCTGAACCAGGCACACCGTTCATTAGTCCGAACTCTCAAAGCACGTTGAGGGCCCACGGAGCGCGTGGTATATCCGGCAAACAGACTTGTGGCACGTCATAGCCATTTCAAATAAAATTCTCTCATTGAGCAGTTCATTCTCCTCATCATACATCAATTACTGACCAGGAGCACCCTCTTGGAGAGGCCGTACCACTTGTGGCCGCCAGAGCATACCGCGAACCTCCGGAGAATCCCGTAAAACCAACTCCTCCTCTATAAAAAGGTCTGACGCTCAAGCCCGAGAACCCTTCCTTTATGGCCTGTCCACCGGACGACACGCCGCGCCGATGAACATCCCTCTAGACGCCAACTCCCGAACCGGTTATCACTCCTTTTCCTCGGAACAAAGACGGTGAGGTGGCCGAGCGGTTGAAGGCACCGGTCTTGAAAACCGGCAGGCGTTAACGCGTCTCGTGGGTTCGAATCCCACCCTCACCGCCAAATACCCACAACAAATTGGGCATTCTGCAACTCTGTCCGGACTTAGCCAGAAGCTGATTAATTGGTTAAGATTTTCGTTAAGGCATAGACCACCCGTGACCTCGGAAAGCCTATGACCGCCATTCGGCAAGGGTGGCAGTAAAAAAAGACAGGCCTATGAACAGTATAAGCAGCGCGCCCACATGCTCTAAAACAGTCGCAGCGATGGCACCCCCCCGGCTTCCTTCCCCCTGGGTCCTTCGCTTGTTTGATCCTAACAAATTCATTACGAGCCGTCGAAACAGAATGCTGATGACGCCGAAAGCGGACATAGTAATGGCCATGCCGGCGCTGATAGCTGCTACTAGGATAACACCCGTTCCTACCATACCGTTAGCTAGCGCAAATAACATAACCAAGAGCGCGCCGGTGCAGGGCACGGCGCCTGCGACCAAGGCGAGCAGACCTTGCTGTCTGAGATCACCATGATGATGGTGGTGATCGTGGCTAGATGCTTGAAGATGGCGTAGGCCATATCGGGCCGCTGACGCCACTTTACGGACGGCACGACCGAGTAGGAAGACGCCGATACCTGCAATCAGACCAAAGCTCATCAGTCGAATCCAAAGCGACTCCGCTGGTGATCCGCCAATAAAGTGCCGGAACGAGATATCAACTAANAGCACTAAAAGAACAGCGGCNACCACATGGGTGACGGCGATCTGNAATCCCATGGCAACCCCCCGCCACAGCCTGGCCTCCCGACCAACGAAAAAGGATGCGACAACCATCTTTCCGTGACCAGGACCGACCGCATGAACAGCGCCATAAAGAAAGGCAAACCAAATGCCCACCCATAAGGCTGCCGCCCCCCCGCCNGCCTTAATATCCGACATATANCGCCCGAGCCCGCGCACCATGCGACGCTGCACATCGATCATCTGACGAACCTTCAGGGTAATAAAACTGGGCGTTTCGAGCGTCCCGGGTGCTCCAGACAACCCATGCGCCTCTGGGCCTGTGGCGGACGGCGGTGATGGCGATGGCCGGAGGGNNTTTTGAACTCCGGCATCGGCAGCTGGCTTGCCCCCGACAGAGTTACCCTTCGCAAAAGCCCCAGCGCCAGAGACTTCCACCGCTAGCACAGACCAAATGATAACCGCCATCATGACAATGACCTGGTTCATTTTCCAGTGCATATGAGCTCCAACAAATCCGGNTANACAGNGTTAAAATAGATCGGGTTTTTCTTGTCTTTAAAAATCTGGAATATACAAAATCCCGTTTGCTCACCGGCAAAGCGCGCGGGATCTATTTTATCGAAGGCCACGTCGACATAGTAGGTATTATCCAACACGGCGACGGTCAGCTTATCGGCCACCGGGTCAACCGGCCTAGGCAGAGGGACCACAAATTCCATCACCAGGGTAGTTTGAAGAATTTTGACGGCATAGTTCCGGGCACGGGTCAGTCTGGCGGATGAGCCGTTGATCTTAAGGTGCGTGAAATAGCTGTCTTCCTTTGTACCTTCGAAGGCTCCTTTTCGGAGGTTCTCTGTTTCCGTAGCGTCAAACGTGCCGCTCTTATCCGTATCAAACTCGCTGATAATGCCAGCACTGAAAAACTCGTCAAACGCCCAGCGTATCTTGAGTGCCGTTACTTTGCCCGCGTTGAATTGAAACGTAGTCACTACGTCGATCCAAATATGCGGGTGCGCCCAGCTAGTCAGCGGTAAGACTACGGACAACACAAAAACAGATAGAACACAAAAATATCTCAAGGACATCCGTCAAAATCTCCACGGCCTTACACCCGCCACTCCCGCTACCATTGTCACACTATTCAACCTTGGGTCAAATATGAATAGCTGATACGGCGCCTGGACGCATACGGACGATTAAAGTAGATGGTAGAGGTATTATATGAGCCGCGATTAAGGCGTATCGGCCTTGATAAACCGCTGTATAAAATCACGGTAGCTGGTCGCCGACCGGCCAATTATAGCCTTTAGAATAATGTCATTTCCGTATTTATAGCCATGGGCGTCATAGTGACGGCACATCGCTGAATAGGTTTCGATAGCATAGTCCGTCCAATTGCGCTCTTGCGCCCAGGCCCGCCACTCCGAGAGGNCGCGTTGTACTGCCGTTACCTCNTGTCCCAGTTCGCCAGAGATGATCTCTGCCATNTGGGCATGGCTAAGAAGGTCTGNCCCACATAGTTCATAGGACGCACCCTGGAAAGCCGGCTCGAGCAGAATCCGGGCCATGGCCTCGGCCAGATCTTCTGTATCAATGACATTCATCAAGCTGTCAGGCGAATAAGGCCGGGCATAAAGTCCGGTCTCGACGATTTTAGGCCACTCTACTCGAATATTCTGCATGAACATGGAGGGTTGCACGACAGTGACCTTGAGATCCGTGTTGATCAAATATTCCTCAAGGCGAAGCTTTTGCCAGTGGTGCCCCAAGTCCTCCATCTGTGCGTGATAGGCGGAGCTGAAAAGAAAATGCGAGACTCCCTCCCCGACCGCTGCATCCACGACCCGTTTGCCGATGTCCAGCTCATCTTCCTGAAACCGGGGTGGAATGAGGCACACATTGTCAACGCCAGACATCGCCCGTTTGACATCATCCGTGTTGCGAAAATCCCCCCGCATCACGTCTGACACACCCAAGCCTCTCAATCGTGTAGCAGAGGCATCACTGGACGAGAGCGCCCGGATCTTAGCATTTTTTCGCACAAGTTCTTGGATTAGCGGCAACCCGACAGCGCCGGACGGTCCCACAATTAAAATCATATCAGCCTCTCCACTCGGTGGTTTAAAGGCCTATGTTAGGGGACTGCAGAAGGAATGAAAATCACGGAGTCTGTGACCCTGGGGCGCTCGTTACATCGCGACAACCAGCTATACACCCCAGGCAACCAGTCAATGCCGCAGGCACGCTGCACAAATGGCCCAGGTCATCATCTCCTGCTCGTATACCTCACCACAGGCGTAAAAATGAACGACGCAACGGCGGTTGTGACGCTGGCGATCAGGAGAGCCGTTCGCGCCGCATGGCGGCGTTCACACACACGTGGTACGTGGCCAAGTTTCTCAACGATCAGGCAGTCAACTCCTGGAGGGCGAGCGCAAGGTTGTCCGGATTGGGTGTTAAATTGCCCGCCTGTATGCGCTTCGTAATTGAAGTAACGACAGCGTTTACCGGCGCGTGCCCGCCCCGCGCGGCGGCTTCCTCCGCGACGAGGCCATTGATCAAGTCGACTTCGCTAAGCCGCCCTTTCAAATGATCCTGCAAGACACAATCCCGCGCCCGAGGGCCAATGTCCGCCGCCAGCTTATCAAACAGCGTTTCCAGCAACCGGTTCGTGTCTTTGATGTCTTCCTCGCCGAGTCCAAAAATGGGCTGGATTTTGTAGCCGCGTGTCTGGCCGACAGCGAGGGCCTCGCTTCCGGCACGCAGCACAAACTCGCGCATTCCGGGGACCCGCATGGCCTCCGCCAGTGTCAGGCCCAGCATGGCGAGAGGCCCTAAACACATTGCATTAACTATAAGCTTCATCCATTTGGCAGCAACAATATCATCCGTTTGAGACACCACACCGACATGGCTGAGCAGGTCCTTAACCTCGCTAATGCGGGCCTCCATGGCCGGCTTGAGGGCGCCGAGGCCAAACCAAGTCTTAGCAGGCGACGTGTTACGCTGCACGACGCCCGGGGTGAAAATCTCCGAAGACAGTTCGACGACACAGCCCAACGTGCGATCCGGCCCGACGATGTTCTCGATATCGCCCGCAGTCATGGCATTTTGAATGCCGACCATGATACCATCATGCGCAAGGTAAGGCTCAATTAGGTGGGCCATCCATTTGGTGTCATAGGCTTTCGGCATGAGAAAGACATAATCAAAAGTCTCGTTAAGGGACGCCAGATCACACAAGTGATGGGCGTTCACCGCCACTTCTATATCTTCCTCCGGCATATTGATGGTTAGCCCTTTCTCCCGCATGGTCTCGACATGCTCGGGCCATTGGTCAACCAGAGTGACGTCATGACCGGTGCGCGTGAGATCCGCCGCCGTGCAACTGCCATTTGCACCTGTGCCCAGCAGTGCGATTTTCGTATCTTTCATAAGGAACCGTCCGCGTGATTGTTAATTAAGCAGAACAAGAGACAATTGCGGAAACGCGATCAGGAGAATTGTTACGAACAGCATGATCACAACATAAGGGAAAGCGCCCGCAAAAATTTCGTTCAAGGTTATCGAGGCGTCCGAGACCGTTGAGCGAACGACATAGACGGCTATCCCCAAGGGTGGCGTCAGCAGTCCCATCTCAACGGCNATTACGGTGACAATGCCGAACCAAATTAAATCTCCACCAAAAGTCTCAACAATGGGAAGCACCAGCGGCAGAATAATCAGCATGATGGAAATGGAGTCCAGGAACATGCCCAGGATGATTACCAGGGCGATATAGAGAAGCATGAATCCCAAAAATCCGAGGTTGGCTGCACCTATGAATTCACTCGCCACCTGCGGCAACCCTGAGAGTGCCAGCATGCGGCCGTAGATATTCGCGGCCAGGATCAAAAACAGAACAGAGACCGTCGTGTGGCCCGTTTCCAAGAGCACTTTCCAAAGTTTTGGCCAGGTGAGGCGGCGCTTTACGGTGGCAATGATCAGCGCGCCGGCAGCGCCAACCGCGCCGGCTTCAACAGGTGTAAAGAGACCACCGTAAATGCCACCCAAAACGGCAACAATCAGGATAATGATAGGCAAAACAAGCCAAGTCGCGGCCCCCACATTGAGCTCTTCATCCTCTGAATCGTTCGGCTGACCCACATAGGACGGCCAAAAATGAGCCATCGCAATGATGCCGAGGCCCATGGCGAGAGCAAGGATAATTCCCGGGATAACAGCTGCCAGAAATAACAGACCTACAGACTGCTCTGCCACGAAACCATAAATGATCAACAAAAGGCTGGGTGGGATCAGCATGCCCAATACGGAGCTCCCAGCGACCGTCCCGACCGCAAATTTGGGGGTGTATCCGTGTTTGATCATATGCGGCACGGCGACTTTCGTGAATACTGCGGCGGAAGCGATGGAAGACCCCGTTATTGCTGCAAAGATTGCATTCGCCGCAACGGTGGCGACACCCAGGCCACCTTTGACCCTCCGCAGAAGCCAGCGGGCGACATCAAACGTATCCCCACCGATGTCGGACTCATTGACCACCAGTCCCATGAGGACAAAGAGAGGTATAACACCAAAGAAAAAATTCCGAAGAAACTCGTTGGACGCCAGCTTGACGGTATTAATGGCGATATTCGGCGATCCCATCATCATCCAGATGCCGGCAAAGCCAAGCAGGATGAGCCCTACCCCGATATGGATACCCATAAAGATGATAATCAGCATACCAGCAAGCGAAAACAGACCGATCTGGACCTTTGAAAAATCACCGGTCGCCACGAAATAACCGCCGGCAAAAAGCCCAAAAATGATTAATAAATAGTAAAGCCCGAGCGGTTCCTTACGGCCTTGCGCTTTGCGCATTCTCAAGCTCTTACGCAGAGCCAGGAGGTTGTCGATCAACAAGATCAAATACTTCACCGCCACCATGACTGCGCCGGTAAGGATAATCAGACGGAGAGGCCAGACGAGAATGGTGAAATCNCCCTCNACGCCAAATTTCAGATCGGGCCAAGCCTCCTCAAGCTTTGCAATGGTTCCCCACGCGATGAGACCGAAAATAAATATGCCCCCCGCAGCGAAGATGGTGTGGAACAGAGCCGCGGTGACAGGCCGCGTTCGGGCAAGCGGCTCAATGAACATTTCGGCTCGAGAGAAGCGTTCTACATGAAGCGAGTGAGCGAGCTGCAAAAAGACGGCGCCAATCAGAGAGTATCCGACAATTTCCGTCACCCCCCGGATGGGTGCGTCAAACCCGGCGCGGGCAATGATGTCGGCGCAGATCAAAAACATCAACGCGAAGACCCACAGTGTCCCCGCGCTGTTAAAAAGCGATGTCAGCTTGGCAAACGAGTCGGCGAGGCTCCGGTAAATTCCTGGAGCCTCGCCATCATCTGACTCATTTAAAAGGTCGGCAGGAGCCAACCCTATTTATCCCAGTTACGGATCGGCTTTTCGCCAGCGGCTCGAACTTTCTCCATGTAGGTCTTCATGACCAGTTCACCGGGAAGCCCCTTAGCTTTCATTTGCTTGACCCAGTCACCAGCAAGATCCGGCAGACCGGCAGCCCACTTTTTCTGCTCTTCCATTGGGAGTTCAGATACCTTTGCGCCCTTGGCAGGTAATATTTTCTTGAAGCTGGCGGCATGGAAGCCGGCGACACGCTTTGCGACCAATTCACCATAACCTTTGCCAATTTCATGGAACATTGCCTTTAGCTCTTTCGGCAGCTTGTCATAGGTGTTCTTGTTCATGGTCAAAGCCCCAGTTATGCCTCCGCCAAGACCAACTTTGGTGACATAAGGTGCAGCTTCATGAAGCTTAAACGGCACGATGCCCGTACCCGGAACAACAGCACCATCGGTTACACCGGTTTTGATTCCGTTATAATAGATTGGTAGACCGCCATTCACGCCTATAGCGCCAGTTCCTTTAAGCCAGGCAGCGGACGCCCCCGGGGCATAAAATTTCTTACCTTTGAGATCAGCAAGGGTTTTGATTGGAGTTTTCGAGATCAAGACATAATCATCTATCGTTTGTGGGCCCAAATACACTTGATTGTGTCTCAAGAAAGCCGCCTTCATAGCCGGGATGCTGTCATGCATAGCGTTCTGAATGTCAGCAGCCAGCTTCACGTTGCCGGTTACGAAAGGCATGACAAATGTGGCATTCTGCAATGGCAGTTTATTGGGTTCCCAGAGGGAGCCGACCCAGCCCACATCACCCAGCCCCTCGCCAACTCCTTCGAGGGTATTTTTAAAGTTGTAAAGCGCGCCAGCGTAGGCTTCGGTCCATTTGAGCGTATGACCGAGTGCTTTGGCCCGCTTTGTGGACTCGGGCACGACGTAGTCTTTGATTGTTTTCACCCAAGGCACCACCGGCGGGTGGCTGGAACTCGCGGTCAGTTTAAACTCCGCCGCGTTAACGGATGTAGTTGAGACCATCGCCAAAGCGCCAAACGCAGCGGCAGCAATACTCATAACCGACGTGGATACATTTATTCGTTTCATAATTACCTTCCCTGTTAATACCAGTTGAGAAAACGTTGAACGTTCCCAAAAGTCTGTCATCGAAACGTAGATGTTTTCTCTGTGTCGTCATTGATACACATACGGTTGGGTTGGTGCAATCGTTTGCACCTAGCCCATTACACTCCATCCCCTCATCCCTGGCACCCTGCGGGTATGTGAAGACGCAGTCCAGGTCGCTACCCGATAAAGGCTTCTTTGGCGCCCGTCACCCAATCTCTGAGCGTGCGGGGGGCGTGCCCCGTCAACGTTTGAACCCACTCTGACTCGTGCCCCATTTCGTTCCGGGCGGCAAAGCCCATCATGGCCGCCATGTGCTTAATAAGCCACTCAGGCATACCTTTTTCCTCCATCGCGCTCCGGGCAGTGTCTGGCGAGACCTGGACATACTCGACATCCTTGCCCGTCACGTCAGAAATCGTTGAGGCGACGTCCGCCATCGTGACCGACGGGCCGGCCAGAAAATATTCCTGGCCCGCCCTCTCCTTGTTGGTAAGCAATTCAGTCACACACTCGCCGATATCGGCAGGATGGATCATGCTGATGATGGTTTCAGGCGCCAGCGTCGTGATCAGCTTGCCCATCTTGGCCACGGGCTCCGCCATCGCCATGAGATTACTGGTGAAAAAATTAGGCCGGGAAATCGCCCACTTTATGCCGCTGTCGCGGACGGCATTTTCCACGGCATGATGCATTTTCATCATGTCGGACGGGCTGTCCGACCGAATGCCCTTTTCCGAGCCTGAAGATTTAACGATATAAGAGACGCCGGCCCGTTTTGCCGCCGCCAGTCCATTCATTTCCATTTCTTGAAGCAATGGGCTGTGACCGCAGAGGAGATACAGGGTATCGATCCCCACCATTGCACGATCCAAGCTATCCGGATCAGACAAATCGCCTCGCACCACATTCACGTCGCCCAGTTTGGCCTTTCCAGCCTCCGGGTCCCGGACAATACAGGTAAAATCAGCGCCCCTGGCTTTCATCGCTGCAACCACTTGGCTACCTGTTACCCCTGTTCCTCCCAACACGCCGATCATGGTTCATCTCCTCAAAATTTAATTTATCTAGTCGTTACAGACGTAGAAAGGATGACGCAACTCACATTGTGCTTTCTTTTTGGCCATCGTTGTCGAGGTTGCGCTTGATGATTCAACAGAAATTCAGCTACCAATGACTGGTAACGCTCCGTCAGCAACTGATATGACCGGAAACCTACGCCGTTTAAGGATCTCTCATGGACACTCATACGGTCGCCGCGCCGACAATCAATTTTGACAACAGCTTCGCGAGAGCGATGGATGGGTTTTATGTGCCCTGCGAGGCGGCCGGCGTCTCGGCCCCACAGCTTCTTCTGTTCAATCATGACCTTGCACAGGAGTTGGGGTTGGATGCTACGGTCTTGGCGTCAGACGCCGGGACGGCCATCTTCTCCGGCCAGAGCGTTCCCGAGGGTGCCGCCCCCCTTGCCCAGGTTTACGCGGGCCATCAGTTCGGCCATCTATCTCCCCAACTGGGAGATGGGCGAGCCCTCCTGCTGGGTGAAATAGCCGACACTTTGGGGCAGCGGCGTGACATACAATTAAAAGGCTCAGGCCCGACCCCGTTCTCCAGAAACGGTGACGGCCTGGCAGCGCTGGGACCGGTGTTGCGGGAATATTTGATGGGTGAGGCCATGCACGCCCTTGGCATTCGGACAACGCGGGCTCTGGCCGCGGTCGCCACCGGAGACCTGGTATACCGAGAGACGAAATTACCGGGCGCGATCCTGACCCGCATTGCTTCCAGCCACATGCGTGTTGGGACCTTTCAATATTTTGCCGCCCGGAACGAACAGGATAAGGTCAAACAACTGGCAGATTACGCCATCGACCGTCATTACCCCGACGTCCGGCAGGCGCCAAATCCCTACCTCGCCTTTTTCAACAAGGTCGTGAAGGCGCAGGCCAACCTAATTGCCCATTGGATGAATGTGGGATTTATTCACGGCGTCATGAACACTGACAATATGACAATCTCGGGAGAGACAATCGATTACGGTCCCTGCGCCTTCATGGACGCATTCAACCCTGAGACCTGCTTCAGTTCAATTGACACTCAGGGGCGTTATGCCTTTGAACAGCAACCACCCATCGGGCAATGGAACCTGACACGGTTGGCAGAGACATTGCTGCCGCTGATTAACGAAGATCAGGAAAAAGCGGTGGAAATTTTGACCGAGGCACTGAATGCATACGGGGACCTCTATCAAGGTGCTTGGCTGAATCGCGCAGTTGCAAAAATCGGGTTCTCTTCCCCCTCAGAGGAAAATCACGGGCTGGTATCGAGCTTGTTCTCGCTGATGGTTTCCGATGCTGCAGATTTCACGCAGGTTTTCAGACGTTTATCGGATGTCCTGCGAGGCAATGGCGTGCCCGTCCAACTTCTGTTCAAAAACCAGTCCGGTTTAAATGATTGGCTAGCGCAATGGCAATCCCGGTTGGATAGAGAAGACGGAATTATCGCGGATGTCGCAAACGAAATGGACCGCATCAACCCAATATACATTCCCCGCAATCACAAAGTGGAAGAGGCGCTTGATGCTGCGGTCAGGGACGGTGACCTAACGTTATTCAACAGCTTGCTTGACTTGGTCAGCGCCCCCTTTGCGGAAAGACCTGGCATGGAGGCTTACACCCGCCCGGCCCCTAAGAGCCCGGTTCCCTATCAGACATTTTGCGGGACCTAGAAAACGAATTTCCGCGCGCGTGTTTTAGCTGGGGACGGGGGCAGCAAGCCCTGAGACATCAAGAAAAACTGTATCTCTAGTCTGCGCCCGGGCGATCAAATGATTTATCCATATGCCCCCGGCCTTCCTGGTCGCCCTTCTCGAAGAGCCAGGCATATCCACGGGGTGGGTTGGTGAGGATCTCCCACCAGTTATCGTCAATGTCGCAGAAGAAAAAGCTGTAGGTGCCATGTTGCAAAGCCGGCTTTGTGATCTGCGTGACGCNCCAGNNGTCTTTGTGCTCTGCCAACAGNTCATAAGCCNCGTTGACCTCTTCTTGNGTTTCTACATCCAGGCCATTGTGGTTCANNATTGGCATTTTTTCCTTCTTNGGCGATTGCACCACGGCAATGGTGTTGTCCCCGCCNAGTTTGATGAGAAGAGAGATATTGCTGGTCCGAACCACCTGGAGTCCCAAACATTCTTCATAGAATNTTCGGGACGNGTCNAANTCACGNGACTCGAGTGTGCCGTGAGANAGAAAGGTNAAATTGAGNAGTGNCGNTGCACNCTGGNTTACTTGNACATCATCCATTATTTTCTTCCCNATCATNTNCTCGATNAAANCTNNTTACNCAAANTANANCATANATGAGTTTTATGGAATTGTGATCTCTTNGAATTCTCTCTACNGTNCCGGCTANAAATANNCAGGGNGTCGCTGAANATGGCGCGGACGNTAATCAAGGGCGGGACCATTNTTTCNATGGATAAAAAGGTGGGGGATCTGCCCAAGGGGGANATCCTCATCGATNGNGATAAAATTATAAAANTNGNCCGTACCGTGCGGGCCNGCGATGCCAAAATTATTGACGCNACCGGCATGATTGTCATGCCCGGCCTNATCAACGCGCATTTGCACACGTGGCAGACGGGCATTCGGGGGGTCGCGGGAAACTGGTCGATCCCGGAATATCTGCACCACATGCATGCTCAAATCGCCCCCAAATTCTCAGCAAATGATACCTACCTGGGTAATCTGATCGGTTCCCTCAATCAAATCAGCAATGGCGCGACCACGGTGTTTGACTGGTGTCACAACAATGCCACGCCAGCCCACTCAGACGCGGGCATACAAGGCCTCAAGGAAGCTGGCATTCGCGCCGTATTCGGCCACGGTTCTCCCAAGCCCGATGCCAAGAAAAACCAGACACCGTTTACCCACATCCCACATCCCCGCTCTGAAATTGAGCGGCTCCGCAAAGGCGAACTTGCCTCGGATGACGCATTGGTGACCCTCGCCATGGCCGTCCTGGGCCCTGATTTTTCAACTTGGGAGGTTACCGAACATGACTTTCGACTGGCACAAGAATTCGATCTCTTGGTAAGTGCCCATGTTTGGGGGGCACCAAATCGCATGAACCATGATGGCTATGCCAAGCTTGCCAAGCTCAAACTCCTAGACAGACGGCACAACTTGGTGCATGGCGTCTATCTTACTGACCGGGAGTTGAAGACCGTGCTGGACACTGGCGCCTCGGTCACTGTCACGCCGGAAGTTGAACTTCAAATGNGCCACGGCACACCGCGCACCGGCGCAATCCGTAACCTCGGTCACCGTCCGTCCATCGGCGTCGACGTAGAGTCGAATATTTCTGGAGATATGTTCACGGTGATCCGCATGACGCTGCAAAGTCAGCGCAACCTGGACAACCAGCGAATCAACAAGAAAACCAAGGGCCCTGCCACGGCCCTGACGATCAATCCTCGAGAAGCACTTGAATGGGCCACCATCGACAATGCGCGGGCGCTGGGATTGGACACAAAGATCGGCTCTCTCTCCCCCGGCAAACAGGCCGATATTATTTTCATCAACGCCAATGACCTGAACCTGTTTCCCGTCCACAACCCTCTAGAATCCGTTGTCTTCCACGCCAACGGATCCAACGTGGATACCGTGATGATTTCCGGTAAAGTTCTAAAACAGAATGGAAAACTTAAATACCGTGGCATCGAAAAGAAGAAAGTCCTCCTCGCACGGTCGGGCCGGAAGATTTTAAAAGGCATGAAACTGGCCGCCTGATCCGACGCCGACACGCTGTAGCTCAGGATGGGCATCCAGACCGTGTCCTGCATGTTGATCTAGCGCTTGAGCCCGACGGGGCATATTTGTTAGACGATGGCACGACAACGCCAAATTTACTCGGGAATAAGATAGAAAATGAGCAAGGACAGTTCAGCTAAATCATCGACGGCCTCCGTAAAAAAATCGGACAAGAGCGCCGATAAGAAATCCGACAAAGCTTCTGATAAAAGCGCTGAAAAAAGCACTGATACAGCCAGTGCTNGCGATATCAGCGGGAGCGAAAAATCGGGATCCGGTGCGACTGCCAAAGGGGGCGCGACATCCCGTCCAATCAGCTATTTCTCTAGCGTTGCGACGGACGAATATCGTGAGGGTTGGGCCAATATATTTGAAAAACCAGGGGCAACTAAAAAACCTTCAGGTTCGGCGCAGGGTGCGACGCCTTCCAAGGAAGAACCGCCAACGAGGATGATTATCCATGAAAGTGATTTGACCGAAGAACTCCAATCCCTGCTGCGNGACACCTTGAAAAAGAAAGCGCGNAAGGAAAAGCTCGGCATTGGCCGGCAACTCAGTAAAGCTGAGGTCTCCTGGTCCATAGAATGTCGGATTAAATATTAGACGAACTGAGGAATTAGGCCATGACGGATGCTCCGAGCCCTGCCACGCGCCCCACTTGGAATACCGAACGCGACGGCTGCCAGATCGGCAACATTGAGATCAACCGCGTAGTTGATTTGGAGAACAGTCTCTTTGCCGCTGACCTCATCTATCCGGACTCAACGCCGGAAATCATGGAGACACTGGCCGGGCGTCTCGACAGTATTCATTTTGGCGATACCGGCAGCGACCTGTATTTGAGTTTCCATAGCTATCTGATCAGGACAGCAAGCCACACCATTCTGGTCGACCTCTGCTGCGGCAATGACAAGCACCGGCCGACCCGGCCCCATTGGCATGAGCGCTCCGGCCCGTTTTTGGGCAACCTCGCCAACGCGGGGGTGATACCGGATGACGTAGACATTGTCATTTGCACTCATCTGCACGCAGATCATGTTGGCTGGAATACAAAATTGGAAAACGGGGCATGGGTGCCGACTTTTCCCAACGCCCGCTACTTGTTCGCCGAGAAGGAATTCAAATATTGGCAAGCGTTACATGACGCCAACCCACCTGAACCCGTGATGTATGGCTCCTTCGAAGACAGCGTGTTGCCCGTCATCTCGTCGGGCCAAGCTGAATTAGTGGCTGATGATCATAAGGTCGGATCAGGTGTGTCCCTCGAACCCGCATATGGTCACACGCCCGGCAACGTTATGATCCATGCGGAGGATAACGGGCGGCATGCCATTCTATGCGGAGATGCGATCCATCATCCCGTGCAACTCATCCACCCGGAATGGTCAACAAATTTTTGCTCGGACCAGGCGGAGTCCCGTGCGACACGGCTTGCGCTTCTAGCCACCTGTGCCGGCACCTCAACCCTGCTGCTACCCGCGCATTTCCAAGCACCCGAATACGGAACGATCGAGAAAGACGGAGACGGCTACCAGCTCGTCCGGTAACCGTCCGAGGATCGTCAAGGTTAGCGCGGGGTATACGCGGACCATGCCACGATAGGGCGCTATTGCAGACCCATAGGTGATTCGTTGAACTGAAATTCGCCGTTTCCGAACCCAACCTAAAACAACAAAGTATGCGATGGTCTCCAAAGTTAACTTTTTATTCATTTAAAGAAGGTAAGGTTTAACATTAAGATTCGATACCGGTGGCTCATGAACAGCAATAAAATGCGCGTTGCAGGTGTCGGCCTGCTGACCGCCGCCTTCTTCGTAGCCGGCTGGTTTATTGCCTCCTGGCTGTCCGATGCGCCCCTGCAGGACATTATCAGAGCGGAAATCCTCGTTGTTGACCCGCCAGCGCAATTTGACCTGATCGCCCATAATCTGGGGTTTGGAATAACCAACGCATCAGACATTAAAAATACAGACCGTATAGCGTATAGCCTTCGCGCGCCGACGGGTTTTACCGCCGAGTCTGCACTCCAGCTCCTAAAGGATGAGTTTCCCGGCGTTGTCCTGAATGCTAGCTATCAGCGCGTACGCTGATTTGGCCCGGGTTGATATAGCACAGCGCGCACCTGGGCACATAGCACATCACGTCAGACTTAAAAGCTGATGTCCTCAACGCCGACCTCAACCTCCTGGGCATACGTCGCAGTTGCTTTAGGGCTAGGCGCCATAAGCTCTTTCTATATAGGGAAGGTTCCGCCGGCACTCCCCCAGATGAGAGCAGAACTAGATATCTCTCTAGTGACCGCCGGCTGGATTGTCTCCATCTTCAATGTTCTGGGCCTGATCATTGGGGTCGGCGCTGGTTTTCTGGTCGACCGGTTTGGACCAGCGAAACTCATCTCCGCCGCAGTCCTTGTCATGGCATTTGGAAGTCTCTTCGGGGGGCTCGCCAACGCCTCGCCACTCCTCCTAATCAGTCGAGTCTTTGAGGGCGCCGGATACGCAACCATCCTTGTCAGCGCACCGGCTCTAATCGCACACATGTCCACCGCGGATGATCGCCAAACTGCGGTCAGCCTGTGGAGCAGTGCGCCACCAAGTGGAATAACGCTAGGTGTCGTCATCGCGCCGCTTATTTTGGACCCATTCGGCTGGCGGGGTCTATGGATGGCAACGGCTCTCATGTCCCTGGTTGCCCTCGTAATTTTTCATTTTCTGGTGTCGCGGAACCTATCGTCCCATTCACCACGGGTTCAAAATTTCTGGGGTGACGTGCGGTCCACGGCAGCCAGACCGGCCCCCTGGCTACTGGCCGCTTGTTTTATGACCTATACGTTTCAGTGGATGGTGGTTGTGGTTTGGCTTCCCACGTTTCTGGTCGAGGAACGCGCCGCCAGCTTGGGCGTTGCCGCCGTGCTCACAGCCTTGGTCATCGCCATCAATATCCCCGGAAATATACTGGGCAGCTGGCTCATTCACAAAGGGATGCCACGTTGGATCATGCTCCTAACAGGAACATCTATTATGGGCGGCACCTCCTTCCTCATATTTCCCGACTACCTGCCTGATGCCCTACGCTATGGCCTTGTGCTTGTATTTTCCTTCTTCGGCGGTATCCAACCGGCATCCCTGGTCAGCGGACCCACAGTGCATTCCCCATCACCCGAACGAATCGGGATGACAAACGGTTTCATGTATGCAGGCTCCCACGCCGGTCAGTTGCTTGGCCCGCCCCTGATTGCAATTGTGGTTACGATGATGGGCGGGTGGGCTCCGGCCGGTGGCGTATTACTGGCGTTAAGCGGCGTCAATATTGTCGCGGCTTTCTATATCTGGGGTCTGGAGGGAAAAATTAACAGTCCTACTGATACCTGAGTGCCTCCTTTTTAGGGACGGTTTAAACGTAACCCACCTGGAAACTATTCACGGNCCCATTTNCCTGCGAGCTTACTACTTCGAAGACATTGTCAGGTTCTAGGCATGATTTGAGGACCTTCGTTTAGCCAAACCAACCAATTGGCACAACAACTGCACTTGTCTTCTCAGTGTTGCCCGATTTACCGTGAACGGACAAGGGATAGCACCCAGTCCCTGTTTTCTCTCAGGTTAGTTCCGTGAAAGCACATCGGTGAAAAGAGGATCATAACTGCTTCAGCGATACTTTGACGATAAACGAACCACGCCTCACAAAATGCTAAGTAATACGGGCTAGGGTGCAATGGATCCGGGACAATGACCATCCACTCATCCGTCAACCTTCCCTTTTTCATCCCTCTTCTGTTAACCCATGGACCCCACAAATGTGCTAACAATTCAGATAAGGGATTGTTTATAAAGTACCAACGGAGAAGAGCCATAGCCGAAGCCTTCAAAGAACAAGAACGTACAAAGTTCCGCAATCTTCTCGAGCTCGCCAACAGCAGCAAGTTCGAGGGAGAGAGGGCTAATGCTCTTGCAGCGGCGACCCGGATCGCATCCAAGCACGGTATGACTTTAGAAGAAGCGTCTCGATGGCAGCCTGACCAAGAGACCGAAGCACCCGCTGCTCCGCCTGTGAACCGCCGGCGCCGGTTTGAAACTGACACTCGGGCAGCGCAGTCCGTCGCGGCAAATGCGGCTCAACAGCGTGAAGATAAGGCCCGGTGGCAGAGCGCAGTCGACCAGGCGCGGAAACGCGGACTGGCCGATGAAGAGGAGAAAAAAGCCAATACTAGCCAATCCGTTCGGAGTTTTTCCAAAGCTCGGCGCAATCCAGCAAAACATGCCGAGGTTTTGTTGAAAGAGACCTCCCTCTCCTTCGACGAAATCGCCGAAATTACAGGGATAAATGTTTACGAAATCGTCGGCATGAAACTCAAATTACGCACTGCAGCGTAAAAGGCTGATAAGAAACCCGAGTATAACTGGACATTTTTTTCTTGTTTATTCAAACTTCTTAAGGNTAGCATATTCCAATGGCCTTGACCACAGGTGTGTTTTTAGTCGCGTTTGCGTATACTTTTAGAAATTGCACCTAAATATATTTAGACGAGGGCAAATTTAGCGCGGGGCACACCAAGGGAGGAGTTATGGCGACGGGTATAGTTAAATGGTTCAATAAAACCAAAGGATTCGGTTTCATTGTTCCTGACCAGGGGGATAAAGACGTGTTTGTTCACATCACCGCCGTTCTGGAATCGGGACTGCAAGAACTCACAGAAGGCCAAAGAGTGAGTTTTGAGTCGATTGAAGAACCCAAGGGGTTAAAAGCGGTGGAGATTGCTGCCGTTGAATAAAGTCAATACGAATCGACCAATTACTCCATTATTACCCTAAATATTTTTTTTGACTTTTCAACCTGTTGAGCATCAACGGGTTGTCTCCGATTGGATGTCTCGTTGATCATTGGAGGCGTTCTAGTTTATCAGTTTCCTGGAGAAGGCGCCGAGAGGCCCATGCCCAGTAGATGATGCCAATAATCATAGCGCCGAGAACAGGCATCTGAAGCCCGAACGTTTCTGCCAGCCCTCCTNGTATCANCGCACCGACGGCCGGCAAGCCTACCGCCAGTCCTGTCCCCAGACTGATCACCCGCCCCCGTTTATCCGGGTCAACGACATTCTGGATCAAACTTTGATTGGCAACCGCAAAAGCAATCAACGACATGCCCAACAGAAAGAGACACACGATGGCGAACCAAAAGACCTGTGTCGCTGCAAAACCAAACAGGCACAGGATCGAAAAAAACACCGCCAGCACGTTAACTCTGGCAAGACCAGCGGTTCTACCCCGAAGCGCCAGGATCACGCCGAAGATAAAGGACCCAAGCCCAAAGGCACCGGCCAGAACAGCAACCCCCTCGGTCCCCCGATCAAACACATCCGCCGAAAACCCAGGCAGTAGTTCAATAAAGGGGCGAACAAAGAGATGCGGTAAGAATGCCATGATGTATAGCGATCGAATTCCNGGATGACGCCAAGTATAAACAATNCCATCCAGAACTTCAGACGTAATACTTTTGGCCGGCCGGCTTTTCTTATCACGGCGGGTAAGCTTTAGCGCTTGCAGGCAGAAGAAAAACAGCAGAAAGGACGCTGCATTGATAAAAAATGCAAAATAAAGTTCGGTGAATGCGACCAAAAAACCAAACAGTGCCGGCCCCACAAAGGCCCCCATATGGAATGTCGTTGTATTCAGCGCGATAGCCGAGGACAGATTATCGCGCGCCACGAGGGACGGCACTAAGCCTTGACGCGCTGGCAAGTCAAAGGCAAGTGCAATCCCCTGCAGCACTGCCAATGAGAAGACAGGACCGATGTCCGTGCCGCCGGCGGTGACATAGACGCCCATGCCTACTGCTGCCGTGCAACCAGCGAGAAGTGCTAAACACGAGACACCGCGCATGCCAAACCTGTCGGCAATCGCCCCTGTGTAAGGAGACAGAGCGAACGCGGGAAACAAGGCCGCAAAGCCGACAGCGCCCAACCAAAAGGGAGATTCTGTAAGCTCCCAGGTGAACACGCCCAGCGCCAGTTTATTGAGCCAAAAGCCTAGGATGGAAAGCATGTTACCCACCCAGTAATATCGGAAGTTCCGGTTTGATAGTGCCTTACCCGCTCCGCCGAAGGCGGCGCTAACGGCCATTAAGTTGCTCCCCGGCAAAATTCAGTGTCAGACCTCTGTGCATATGCTCTCTTTATACTAGGGAACCAATCCCGTCACGGCGAACTTCCCTTTAATTGGATATTGATCCTCATGGTTAAGCTGACTAGCCTCTTGGCCATGCGCATTGACGTCATCTTCGACACGATTTGCCCTTGGTGCTATCTGGGGAAAAAACGGCTAGAACAATGTCTAGCGGAAAAACCTCATCTGTCAGCGGAGATTACCTGGCATGCATTCCTGTTAAACCCGGATCTGCCGCTAGTAGGTGTAGAACGTCGTCAATATTTAAAAGCCAAATTTGGCAATGAGTCCCGTTCTAACCGCNTCTATCAAACTATCAGCGAAGCGGGTCGCCCCCTCGGCATTGACTTCCAGTTTGACAGGATCAACCGCACACCGAATACCCTCGACTCGCATCGTTTCGTGCGCTTTGTCCAGGCAAGAGACCCGGACCGCGGTGCCGAGGTTGTGGAAGCCCTTTTCCAAGCTTACTTCGTCCGCGGATTGGACACGGGCAACCGAACCGCTCTCTGCGATTTGGTAGAAGAACTCGGTTATGATGTCGAGAGCTTGCGCGCCTATCTTTATTCAGACGAGGACGTAGACGACATCCGCGAGCAAAACGCCCGTGCCCATCGTCTCAGCATCAGTGGTGTTCCCGCCTTCATTATTGACGGCCAATTTTCCATCTCCGGCGCTCAGGAGCCTCAGGTCATCGGTCGGTTGTTAGAGGTAGCGGAACAGCGGCGACGGGAAGTGTTTGACCAAGACATACAGGCCAATAGCAGACCATAGCCCATCNAACGGCTTCATTGATTTTAGGCTAATCAACTCTCAGGCCCAAGAACGGGGAAGGTAAGGAAACATCCTCAATCGTAGCGCGCGAGTTTGTCCTCATAGGTTGCTGGTGTCACATTTGGGACAAATAATGCTTCTACGCGGTAGCCGAGATCCAAGACGCGNAATGCTTCGATATTTTCTTCTAATTCTAGATCAGTGGGCGGCATGCGTACAACACGGTCGAGCGCGGCGCGACGGTAAATGTAGACGGGAATATGAGCGTAGACTTGGCCGTCCGTCAGTCTAGCCGCGTCCCGGGAGAACGTAGTAATCGTGCCCACACGGGCTTCAGGCATAACATAGACCACCCTGTCTGGGTTCCAATTGACGCTGACTTTTGGAGCATCACCTGCCAGTTTTTGGGTAATTGGGCCCACCAGAGTAGCCATCCCCACCTCAGAGGACGCGAGCGGATACATCAGCGCACGAAGGAAGGTGGGGTCGATTTCCACATGATGTTCCGGCAAGTGGATGATCAGGTCATGGTTACAAAACCGGTCAAACTTGGTGACGGTACGTGCCACCCGGGCCAGGCCGGAAGGTGGTTTGTAGTTATGTGTGGGTTCAATGTCCGTCGGATCGGACACCACNCTGTATGCACCCGCGCCTTTGACTTCCTCGGCCAACGACTCGTCATGGCAATCGACTATCGTATTGCCAACGTCCGCCTCTTTAGCCCGACGCCACGCTGTGACGATCGAGGGAGCTGATTTTTTGCTCCCTCGAGCTTCATCACGTACACCGTCTAAACGAGACGAAACCACTATAAGCGGATTTCGCTCCATTTACTTACTCTTACGCCGGTTGTTGCTTAAATATTTTAGAAACTACTCCGCCGCAAGTTTATGTGTCGGGTAGCCAAGTAGAGACGGATGGTGGAAATCACCGGTGCGATAATCGCCAACAGCTTCTTCCATATGCTCCATCTTAGTGAAAATAACCGGGCCATCCTTGGATACAAGCACGTTCTCTTCCAACCGGCAGGTCTGGGGCAGCCCCGGGTGACCGGCAAACGTCTCGATGGCAAAGTACATGTTTTCCTTGATCTCTGCCGGGTACTTGAGCGAGTAGGCCCTGCTCATCCACATGCCCTCGTAAAGGGTGATGCCGATAGAGTGGGCAAATTGTTGCAAGGTCACCGTACCGTACGTGTCGTCGTCATATTCTGGGAACTTAGACACAACGTCAGCAGAAGTCATCCCGGGACGCAGATTTTCCATACCAGCATAGAGCGAATCGTAAGTTTCGCGATAGAGATCAATTTCCTGCTGGGTCATTTTACCGGAACATTTCAGCGTCCGCACAAAATCGACATAGTATCCGCCTGGTCCAACGGCGTTAATGTCAATGATAATCAGGTCGCCCTGCTGAATGAGCTTATCCGTCGCCCAACGGCGGTACGGGCTGGTATTGCCGCCAGAGGCCACAATGATGTCGTATATAATCTCACATCCACGATCCAACATGAACTCGTGCACCTTGGATTCGATCTGACGTTCGGTCACTCCAGGCTTCAACCACTCATGCTTGATGTGCCACATCGCAGCGTCACCGATAGCAGCGGACATTTTGATCTGCTCGATTTCGTCGGGCGTTTTGACAACGCGGGCACGGGACATGGCAGGCCAGCCATTCACGATCCTGAGACCAGCTTTTTCAAACGCGTGCAACGCCGGGAAGTCTAGGTTATCGACACCAATTTTTTCCTTCTCAACTCCAGCCTCCTTAAGCACTTCCACTACCGAACTGACCATTTTGTCGGCCATTTCACTGACGGCGCCCTCAGCCCATTGCCAAGTCATGGCAGGGCGGATGCGATCTTTCAGCCACGGCAGNTCNAGCATGGCATTCCNCATGTCGGAACCCGCTGTCTCAAAAAGGTAAGGATCCCCTTCCCGAGGCAGGACGGCATACCGAATGTTGATGTTGTACTTCCAGTTACCCTGGTACGAACCGGTAAGATACCGGACGTTGGCACCAGCAAATACCACCATGGCGCCAAGGTCATCCGCAATCATTTCGGCGCGGGCCTTCTCCAGGCGCTCGCGACGCATCCGCTCGTGGTCAACCCTGTACTGCCAGTCGGCACCGGTGGGGCTGTAAAGACGGCGGGGGTTTGTGTGATGGCTCTCTTCAATAAAGCCGATGTCCAGGTCGTATCCTGAGTAATCTCCACTAAAAGGCATGTAACTATCTCTCCTTGTCGTTCTGAGAATTATTTCTCTAATGATCGGGTATTCCGGGATTTGAACCACTAAATTCCGGGGATTCACTGCTCCTTTAAACGCGCTTTTTTATATGCCAGAGCCTTTAACCGTCCTTCCTTGCAACCANTCTTCCTGACATTCCACACTGGACCCTTCTGGCTCAATGTTTTTTTTGCCGCGCCATCTGCGATTCGCTATAGGCTAGCACTCTGCAGCCGAATCTTGCGCATCTAAAGTTCAGCCCGTCCCTGATTATGGACCAACATTTTTGGCCTGGCTCAGGCTCATTGGAACCATGGCTTTCAGCTACAAGGTTACCGTCAGANCCTACCTCCAGTCCCCTTTNCATTCAATACTTATATNAGACCATTGCAAAAGACCCTNAACAGATCAAATTAATAATTTTTACGAAGTTCGTGTGCATCGCATTGCGGTATAGGGCATGATTTCACNGGTCAATGTTCGTCATATTANGANCATAAACGTATCCGTCNNACGANCCCCCANAGAGACAGGCGGCAAACCGTACGATACCGATTGCGGCGTTTCTGCCTACCACTGCACCCAAAGTTCTCTGGGGCCACGCATAGTCAGATTGGCTGTGTAATTCAGCTGGCGATCGGACACCAGATCTAAAGTAGGGACGTTACGAGACAATGTCTCCACGGCGATCCTAACCTCTGTTTGGGCGAGACGGGCACCCAGGCAGAAGTGAATGCCACGTCCGAAGGAAATATTTCGGGACGCATTTTCCCGGTGAATGTCAAAGGTCTTGGGGTTGGNAAACTCCGCTTCATCATGGTTGGCAGACGCGAGCGACAGAAACACGTGCGTCCCCTTGGGAATTTTGATCCCGCCNATCTCNGTATCTTCCTGNGCAACCCGTCGCCAGCTTGTCTGCGGTGANGAATGCCGCACGGCTTCCTCGACAGCATTCTCAATCTTATCGGGATCACCACAAATTTCATCCCATTTGGCGCGATCCGAGAGCAGGCAAATCAGGCTATTGCTGAGGAAATTGGTTACAATTTCATGACCAGCAAAGGACAAGCCGTATATAGNAGATTGAATTTCATGAACACTGAGATCATTCGGATTTTCCCTNTGGGCAGCGAGCAGCTCCGAAGTAAAGTCATCCGCCGGATTATCTTTTCGCATCTCTACAAATTCAACGCAGTAGCGCCAATAAGCCAACAGATTCTCTGCAACCTCTACCTGTTCATCATCGCTCGTTCGGCCCCACATAAATGCCAGTCGGTTCCCACCCCAGCTTTTCACCTTATCGTCATCGCTCTCGGGGAAACCGATAAGACGGAAAATCGTCTCACCCGGCAACGGATAACCAACATTACGTACCAATTCCGCTGGGGACCCCTTTTCAATCATCGCAGTCACTAAGGTCTCACATCGTTCCCGGATATAAGGTTCCAGCACCTTGATCCGTCGTCCCGAAAAACCAGCCTGGGTGTATTTACGGATGCGTTTGTGGTCCGGCTCCTGGCAGTTCGACATGACAGGGATGGGATTAAAATCACCACCTCCCAATATCTCCGATGCACCCGCACAGACAGGGTGAATCGGATCCTGCACGTTTTCTGAGGTAAAGATATGATGATTTTTAAAGACCTGGGCAACGTCCTCCATTTTAGTCACCGCCACGCAGCCCAGATCCTCGGCATAGAAAACGGCATCACCATTCCGCCGCTTCTCGAGTTCGGCNTAAGGATCTACGACGTATGAGTCGGTGAAGGGTGAAAATACGTGATCTACTGGACACCCGGCAGGCGCCGTCGGAGTTTCTGAACGCGTCTTATGGTACGAATTTTCAGCCATGTCTGTTTTGCTCCGAATGTATAGTGATGCCGATGGTGCCACTTTACGCGCAATAGATGGGACGAGGGGCNATGTCTTCCAACGCAATGCGCTCCANCATCCATTTTTCCATTAACTCGGCTTTTTGCTTGGCCGCTCCGGGATCATCCCAAAGATTATAAACCTCGTCAGGATCCTCATCCCGATTGTAAAGTTCACCGAATTGATCCTCCAGCCAGTACGTCATCCGCCAGGTTCCGGTTACAAAACTTCGGGTCCGGAGGAAATGATCGCAATTGGCGTTGAACGGAATTTCATCTTCCTCCAGCACCATGCCGAGCCGATTTGGCAGCGTGCCGCTGTTGAGATGGCCAATCACGTCCTGTCCTTGCATGCCGTGATAAGGCTGGAGTCCGGCCCGACCCAGGATGGTGGCGGCAATGTCCAGCGTGCCCCCCAACATGTCCGTCCGCGTGTTTTGCCGTCCGGCCGTGGGATCCGCCCAGATAAACGGAGCGCGGATGGTGCCCTCGTTATGGAAACAATGCTTCAGCATCAACCCATGATCCCCCATTAGGTCGCCATGATCCGACGTAAAGACGATGATCGTGTTGTCGGCAAGGCCAAGATCATCCAACCTTTTCAGCAGCCGGCCAATGGCGTCGTCCACAAAGGTGATCATGTCGTAAGTGAGGGCAATGGCCTCCAAGGTTTCCCGTTCCGTTACTGCATGGGCTTCAACCCGGACATCGATGCGCTCGCCCCGGGCATGNGCCTCTTTCANCTTCGTTTGCAGNGGCGGCGGGGCATGGTGCTCNGCCCCNTGGGAGGACGGCANNTCCATNTCATCGGGATTGTAACGGCCCCANTAGGACCCCGGCGGCGTGAAAGGATGGTGCGGATCATTAAANGANCANTGAATAAAGAATGGTTTANCTGAGGACGCNTGGTCCTCTAAATACCTGGTGGTCATCTGTTCCACAAAGGTCGTCGAATACAGGTCCTCCGGCACGCGGGTCTTCCAGGCAATTGGGTTCATAATATGCTCGGTCGGTTCTGCGTTGTTGGGCCCGATTAGGCTTTCGAAATCAGGATGCTGGGCCCNTGCCCAGCCTGTATAGTGGCCATGCACGCCATCGCCATGGGCATTGGCAAACTTTACCTCCTCGAAACCATAATACGGTGCCGCAATCTCGCGCGCCGGATTGGACNACCAGAGGTCTGCCCGTTCGTTGTNATAGTCCGGCCCCTGGCGAAGCGACAGATTTGAGTCCCGGTAGCCTTCTGGAGGCGCAACTCCGTTGGGGTATGCCGGATAGTTCCAATCCTCCACCCCATGCGGATAACCGTTTTGCAGGTGGCTTTTGCCAAAGAGTGCTGTTTTGTAGCCCCCCTGACGCAGAATATGGACAAAGGTATTTGAGTCCACTGGCAGCGGCTGGCCATTGGACAGTACACCTGTGTTAGACGGCATNCGACCGGTGATCAGGGTTGCCCGGTTGGGCATACACGTGGAGTTCGCTACGTAAAATTTGTCAAATGTCACGCCGTTCGCCGCTATACCATCTATATTTGGCGTTTTAAGAATTTTGTTACCGTAGCAGCCGAGATGATCCGCCCGGTGCTGATCCGTCATAATAAAAAGGATATTCGGTTTTGACGTCGCCATTAATTTTAACTCCTCGCAAAATAAGAAGACTAAAATCACCCCGAGANCAGAAGTCAAAGCCTTAAAACCAGCATTTCACTCTGAGTAATTTTAGTATTTCTANAGATTACTTGATTTTGGAAGGACGGGATCACGGTGGACATGACTCATCCGTTCGACCGACGGACAATCTCCAAGCCTACGTTAAATCGTTAAGCTCTGAGGAGATATAGCCATACGTGCTTTAAACGCCCCTTTCTTCCTGTGATTTAACCTGGCACTGTCGTCCGTGCTCATGACAGCGGCGCTGATCAACGGCGCGCCCGGGCCGGACGGCCAGCCTATAACGGAGATGTTGCTGTATCGGACTGGAGAATTCACCGGTCGGTTTATGATCACTGCCATGGCCATCTCCCCTTTGCGCCTGATTTGGCCAGAAACGCGTTTTCTGCGGTGGCTCGTGAACCGACGCCGCTATTTCGGCGTAGCGGCATTTACCTATGCCCTCGCANACACCGTCCTTTATCTTATCCAAGTAGGATCGCTCTCTGGTCTCTTGGGTGAGTTTTTAGCATTCGGCATTTGGACGGGTTGGCTTGCCTTGTTCATCTTTATACCGCTGCTAATGAACTTGAACGATGCATCGGTGCGCCACCTCCGCTCACGCTGGAAACCACTCCAACCTCTGGTCTATCTTTCAGCGCTCGTCACCGCCCTCCACTGGTTATTCGTGCACAACAATCTTGCTCCGGCCTTCGTACATTTGTACCATTGGTAGCCCTGGAACTGTATCGCCACTGGCGACTTCGGGCCGCCACCCGCCCCAGAGAGCCCACGACATGAGATGCCTGCTCGCCCTCATGTCCCGTGGGACCGTATCCCGGCCCGGGCAAACTAGATCGCGATAAACTTGACCCGGCACCAGGACCCACCTGTCATCAGATATTCTGTAAGCCAGATCGGTCCTGGCATCGGATACGCTCAATCTGTCGCCGGCATCGGCAAAATATTAAACGTAAGCACGGGCTCAAAGCCGGCATCTGTAAACAGATTTCCCACGGGGCATTGGTCTTCTGCTAGCTTCATAAGGCGCGCGACTTTTTCTTCTGGTTCATCNGTTTCAATGTCGACGACCATCTCGGCGGCACAGAAACGCATCACCTTGTCGTTTCCNTCAACGCCCGGAATGCGGTCTGTGGTCGTCTCACAATGAATATTGATGGCACCATGNTTCATCCGCATGGCTTTGGCGACTTTATGAATTTGCACCGTTTGGCAGGAAGCCAGCGATGCCGTGAAATACATCAGCGGAGAGGTTGCTGTGTCGGTGCCGCCTCGCTCTGCCGGTTCATCNGTGGCAAAGCTGTGCCCGTCCGACACNGTGATGGCGCATTTNATACCGTTTTCGCTGGCGGAATCGATTGCCCGAACCTTNGCNCCNGCNGGATCTTTGAGTTTTACAACAGCCATAATNTCCTCNTTGGTTNTACCGTAGTTTGATGGTCTAATTTTGATCATTCCGGGCNGNANATCAAACGGCGTATTTAAAGGTCGATGTNAGCGACCTGNCTCTNCGGCCTNANNGAGCTGGNANGTGTTCCGCGCGGAAGCTGGAGAGNAGCGCNTGTNCNGGCTCATTTTCCGCCGTGATCCAGAGATCAAAAACAATCTCGTTGTTCGGTGTCACCTCGACCAGCCGGGCCCGTACAAAGCTCTCCATATTGTTGTTGGTCGGCACGCCCTCATCGGTACAAACCCCACCATAAGTGATGAAGGTATTGCCCGTCTTTGGCAACCGGTAAGCGCCGCCCTGATAGCACGCATAACTGTCCCGATTTTCTGACACACCGTCGTGGAACCAAACTTGGCGGACCGTCATGGCAGCGTCATCCACATCGAATTCGACCGCCCGGCTATGGCTATTCTCTGGCAGTGTTTTCTCGGCAAAGGGCAACGCGCGAAAATTACCGTTATCGAAACAAAGCACCGTTCCCGCCTGGGTTACGGAGCAATCATGCTGGTGATACTGCCAGTCGAGATCTCCCACGGGGCGGAGGAGTTTATCGGACCAGGGCGCTCTCCAGTTACTAGGATCACCCAAAATCCACTTAAGTTCGCCGCTCTCCTTATGTATTTTAATAATGCAATCTTGCGTTCTAAGCGAAATCATCAGGGTGTCATCAGAAGGGTCATACACAACGGCATTGGAGTGGCACCAATCCATGCTGTCAGGGAAGCCCCGCGCAACCCAATATTTGGCGCGACTTCCGTAACAAATTCTGTAGGGATCAAGTATGTCGAGTAACTTCCATTGATTAACAATGCCACCATCAGGCGCAACTTCCAAAATAACGTCACCCATTACTCGAGCGGTCTCCGTATCAGCGTTCGGATCTTCGTCGCTGGACGGCCAATCGGGATATTCGCGCTGCTCCACACTCATCAGAAGCAAGTTTCCGTTGGGAAAATAGTTTATCGTGTGATGCGTCAACGGGAGATCAATGGGAATACTATCCTCAGGTGCCTTTTTATCCTGCCACTTTCCAGAGATATGCCACTGACGAACAAGTTCTCCATTTTGTTTTGTCTCCCTAATTTGTCCTGCAGCGGTAAAAGAAAACAAGAGGTTCTTGTTTGGCAACAACCTCACATCCTGAGTTTGTTCAGCAAAATGCATATTAAGCGCGAACGCCCCAGCCTGATTTACTCCAAGTATCCAAGCGTCTTTGTAGATGTGCTCTGATGCACCTCCGGGCCGAACGTTGAATACCATCATGCCCGGCTCCCGTTTCTCTGGGATACAAGTGACCAATTTATGAGGCGGAAGAAGACTGTTTCTCATCAAAGTAAAATCCAAATTGGAATGAGGTCTGGTAAAATGGCTTCTATAACCGAGGCAAGATAAGGTTGGTGAAATTGCATATGAATAATCCGGTCGTAAAACAAAACCAGGAAAAACCAGGCCAAACTGGTATACAATAAACTAACAGAGAACGACCGCTTAGCCCAAAGCATCAAATACAAAAATATAAAAAGTGGAACAGCAATTTTTTGACCAACGAAAAGCGTAATCAGGATCATGCCAATTATCGCTGAAATAAATTTCAACGATTTTGGTAAGGCAGCCTGATGAGACGCTTCTTTGAGTACCGAGAGCCAGTCTAAGGCGTTAATGCGAACGCGACTGAGCGCTTTACCATCAATATAAATTGCTACAAGTGCCAATAAAGCACCTGGCACGCCTACCGCTAGGGGAAATTGGCTAACACGAATATCCCAATCAGCGGCTATGTAAACAGAACTAACAAATACACAAAGCACAATAATAGAGAACGGCAGGGATACGATCGGATTGAACCCCCTTCCCTCACCTGCTTCTTGTGTGTCTTTTGTCTGGCGGTTTTTGACAATCCCTCGAGCAGCTAAAAGGATCGTGAGAACAATCAAACACACTATTAAGAGGACCATGGGCCGGGAGAGCCATGCGTAACTGCCCTCGGCAAGTGTCGCAAGTTGGAAGCGGTTTTCTGAGATTCCACCAAGGATCAAACCAAGTACGAGTGGTGGACGCGCCCAACCTGTCACCTTCATGAGATAACCCAAAATGCCAAAAATTAGGCAAGTGATCCAAGCGCCGAGTGAGGTGCCGCCGGCTAACCAGGCTCCCATAAAAATGAATAGTATAACCCCAGGAACTATCAAGTGCCCGGAAATGAACGCAACCTTAGCAACATATTTGGCGAGAAACATCAGGACTATCGCAGCCAGAATATTAGCAATAACTATGGTCCAAACCATGGCGAAAGTTATTGGCAAATCTGTTGTCAACATGTCTGGTCCCGGAAGCAAACCGACAAGCAGAAGGGCCCCCAAGAGAATGGCCATACCGAGACTGCCCGGAATGCCAAAAGCGATAGTCGGAATAAGGGCGCCGCCCTTAATCGCATTATTAGCAGCCTCTGGCGCAATAACGCCGCGAATATCACCCTTGCCAAACTTACTCTTGTCTTTAGCAGATTGAACCGCATGCCCATAAGCCACCCAGTCCACAACAGCTGCGCCAAGCCCGGGCAATATACCGATATAAGTACCGATGGTGGCGCAGCGTGTCGCCAGCCACCAGTGCCTAAATGCGTCGCGGATACCATCCAGCATGCCGCCTCCCTCAGACTGTTCTTTTGAAACACGGGAGATATTTACGTTCCTCGTTGCCAACTCCATCAGTTCTGGTATCGCGAAAAGGCCAAGCACAACAGGAACAATGGGCAAACCATCAAGCAAGTAATCCTGGTCAAAAGTATAACGGTAGATGGCAACGGTTTGCGCGGAGCCGATAGTAGAGATCAACAGACCGAGCAGGGCAGCCGCTACACCCTTAGTAATCGACCCTCCACTTAAGGATCCAACCATAGCAAGCCCCAAAATAGCGAGCATGAAAATCTCGCCGGACTTAAACGCTGTAATAATAGGTGTTATGAGCGGTAAGGAGATGGCAAGCACAGCTGCCCCAAAAACGCCGCCGAAGGCAGATACTGTGAAGGCCGCCCCAAAGGCGCGGGCCGCCTGCCCCTTCTGGGCCATAGGGTATCCATCTAAAATCGTGGCCTGAGACGCTGCTGTCCCCGGAATACCCAGCATAACGGACGCAATAGTGTCACTGGTCGACGTCACAGCAAAAAGGCCAAGAAGTAGGGCGAAGGCATTCACCGGTTCCATGTCAAAGGTGAAGGGCAACAGCAGGATCATGCCCAATACACCACCAAGACCAGGCACAGCCCCCATCCACATACCTATGGTGACACCTAACACCATGAACCCGATTGCCGGCCAGGCCAGAACGGAGGTTAGTCCCGTCAATAACGCGTCAAATACTTCAGCACCGGACATTCCAAGTAACCATAATCAATTTAGAAAAAAAAAGCGGGGCGAGTTCGATCGCCACCGCTCTTATACAAGGACGTATTCTATATCCCCGTACCTACTTTTTCTTCTTTTTCTTAGATGCTCTTGCAATGCCAAACTCTTTAGCAAAATAACTTTTTGCCTCCGCAGACATATTGTTGAAATTTGAGGCGAGCTTCTGAGCTTCCGGGCCCTTGAGAACTATTGGCGACATCTTATTGCCCTTCATAAATGATGCCTGAGTAGCCGGGTCCTTCCAATTATCAGCAAAGGCTTTTCTCATCACAGCCGTAATATTGTCCGGGGTATCAGGATGCATCACCATCCACATGGTGTAGATCATATAGCTCGAGAACCACTTCATAGCCTCCCAGGCATCTCCAGAGGGCTCTCCGCCTTTAACCTTGCGGTAATAATCGATAAAATAGGGAACGCCTTTTACGTGGGTTGGTTTGCGAAATTTACCCGTCTCGCCGTCGATTGAGGGGTGCTGGAACAATGCAATAGCCTGACCTTTTTTGATCAAATCATTGACATAAAATGCCCAATATCCGGGGTTTCCGGTGGAAAGTGCCTGAATTTCATTTTGAATGAGTGCCGCTTTCAACTTCGGTTGGTTCTTGTAACCTATTACAAAACGGTTCTCGATACCCAAAACAGAGAGAGGCATNCTGCTAAAAAGCCCCAAATTTCCGCCCGGTATACGTCCACCAGTCACGAACCCGCTTTTTGATGCCAAANCCTCCCGTGTCTTTATTCCACCTCCGATATCGGGCCGGACGATAGTAATGAAAGGAAAGCCACCAGCTGTNCCAAGAATTTTAAATTTAGCCGGCTCGTAACGTATACCGGGTAGACCCATGTTTATGCCGATTAGGTTCAAGGGACCAAACAACATCTGGGTACCGTCTTTTTTCCCTTTTTTGTATACGTGATTAATGCCCTTCTGACCTCCTCCCCCGACGATATTTTTTACAATTACATTGGGATTACCGGGTATATGCTTGGAAAAATTCTTTGTGAATCTGCGAGCGTTTCGAGTTAGCCCACCACCGGCCCCAGACGGCACTATCACTTCAATGGTTTTTCCCGCAAAATTTGCNGCATTTGCAGCATGAGGCGTGGGTAGCATCGCTAAACTCGCTCCACCCGCTAGAATAGTTATAAATCTGAGATAATTGGAAATCATCTGCCCCCCCTTTGGTTTGATTTACTAAAACCCTACAACACGTAAAATAATTATCGTAGTCTGAATTTAACGCAATTAGAAAATTCTTCCACGCACGCTAACGAAGAAAGGCTCGATAGTAAAATTCGCATTTATAAGCATAGTATTATTTCCACTCATAATTAGAGCCTTTCATAACCGACGATTACCTGCTGCCTTTCAGGCTCTATAATCNGCTCCGACAAAATATTAGAAAACGTTCAAATCTGACTTAAACGTAAAGCCCCTCACTCCACCTCTACTNCTTNAGGGTAGAGCGAGCTGATACGAGCACCTCCAAATGTTTGCCACGAAACAAGGTCATTTGGATCAATCAAGTGAGCCTCGAATAATACTTTTTTATCGTCATCCCTTCTCATTTCCCGGATCCGCGTCCAGAAGGGCATGTCATTTGGATGATATTCAGTATTAAGCCACTCATTCCAGGTGAGATCCTCGATATGGCATGCTCGCGTCAACTGGTCCCTCGAAGGCAAACANGTTGAGTCAATNATAAGCATATTGTTGTTGGGGAGCCTATGCGCATCGCCCATTGCCCAGGAAATTACCCTCTCCGAATCGTTATCATCAGAGGAGGTCCATACCTCCGCAACCATCATGCTCTCCTCGTCTACGGCATATTCAACGGCTCGGGCAAAACATTCATGGGGTGCAGCTTGAGGCGCGTACGGCTGCGCTCGGCAGATTCCGTTGTCATACATAAGGATCGTGCCGTCCACCGTCACCCTTGGATTGTGGCCATGGTAATGCCAACGGAGATTATGCGTAGGCTCGAGTAACTTCTCTTTTTGCGGGCTTTTCCAGTTCTCATGATCACCCAAGATCCATTTAATTTCACCCGACTGTTTATCAATCTTGATGATCGCGTCCTGGTTACGTAGAGAGACAATCACGCTGTCATCGCGCGCATCGTACGTAATGCCATTGCCATGTGTCCAATCCAGATGTTTTGGAAATCCGCGATTATGCCAGTAAACTTCCATCAAATGATAGGACCAGCGGTAAACATCCAAATGATCAAAGGTGTTCCAATTCCAGACAATCTCTCCGTCGGGAGTGAACTCGACGAAATTATCACCGACCACCGGTTGAGTGGCGCGAGGAGCGTTCGAATCAGATTCGCTGGTGTAGTAATTTTCAATGCGACGGGCATTCGCGGTCATCGCAAGATAATTACCATTGGGCATTTGATGGGGCTGGTGATGGAGGCTAGCCGCCTCAATAGGGATCGCCCCTACAACCTCGCCTCCAGGTCTACCGGTGGCATAAAACGTCCGGACAATATTTCCGCACATGTCCATCTCAATTGAGCGAAAATCGACATGATGGAAAAAAAGGTTCCCATTAGCGAGCTGATGTACCCCAGCGATCCGGGCATCCGAAATGTAATACCAAACACATTCACCCTTTTCATCTAGCATCAGAAGTATGCCCCACCGCACTGTGAACTGAACCTGTGCAGGGGTCATAAATTGCTGCCGCTGATTAACGCGGCGGCGCACGCTCAAAAGGGTGTACCCGGGCTCCATCTCGGATACGTAAGTAGTTTTCACGTCTATGGTGGGCCACTCAGCGCTGTCGCCCGGTAGCGGCGGGGTTTTGTAGGAAAGTACAACTGCCGGTGCATCCCCTGCCTCGACAGTGATCCGGTGTTCCGTGTCCGCACGCATGCCAATCACAGGAAGCCCTTTAACAGGGGTGTCATCCGGGCCGTATGTTACCGTTCGGATTTTTAGGCCATCCTCGATGGTCAATTTTGTAGTTACAGGTTCTGTTATTGAAAACTTCACAAGTGCAACAAGCGGGACATTTACATTGGGATTTTTTTCGATGACGGGGGACACGGTGAAAGGGGTCATGGTTTACCTCTCATGATAACATTTCACTCAGAATTCCGGTATTTTAACGATGGAACTCTCACCTGAAACTTTTGCTCCCGAGCAGCAGGTAATCGCGGCAACAGTTGACAGATTTGGCCTTAACTCCTCAATATGATTTATAGTAACTTCTGGAGCAATACCACAATGGCGCTATATGCCGACTCTGCTTATCCCGTTCGGAAGGACTTAGAAGCGGTTCATGAAAAACAATTGGCCCAATTCGGCGCGGCTGGAGCCTGGGGTTCCGGTGCCCAGCGCCTGGCTGTTGCGGGGGAAGCCCGAAGGGCCGGCATCGACGCGGGCATATACGAAGCGCCCGATCATCCGAGCACGCCCAGTGAGACAGACCTCCCGGATGTCGCAAAAAATGTGATTCACATGTTGGCGGTCTCTCCCAAAGATTTTCTTGAGGATTCCTATGACGAGGCTCTGGAAGGCGGATTGAGTGATGCCGAGTTTGTCGAGATGGTCGGCGTCGTCGCGCGCATCACAGCCATTGACGTCTTCTCCCGCGGCATCGGCGTGCCGCTGCGTCCCCTGCCCACGGCTCAACCGGGGGACCCTAGCCGGGAACGGCCCGCAGCAGCCGTCCAGGAACAGGCTTTCCCACCCACCATTCCCAATCCACCAGATGGCGGACCGGAAGCAGAGGAGCTGTATGGTGGACAGCCCAAGCCCTACATTGTGAGGGGTCTTAGCCTTGTGCCCAGTGAGCTTCGGATGCATTTGGAGCAGGAGGAAGTCCAGTACCTGCCCATGAAGCACATCCTGGAACCGCAGTATCAACACCATGATGGATTGACGCGCTCACAGGCGGAGATTGTCGCCGGCAGGGTATCGGCGCTCAACGAGTGTTTCTACTGAACTGCCGGTCATGCCCGGTTCCTCCGTGAGAGTGGACGTAATACCGACCTGAGCATCAACCCGAGGGTGCTCGTTGATCCGTCACAAGACAGCGGCGTGCCCGGCGGCGCCGAACTCCTCGAGTTCTCCGAAGCCATCATCGGACCGGACCGGGCGCGGCTTGATGCGGCTCGAGACGCCCTTAAACACGCCCTGAGCCCGGCCACGGTCTCTGGCGCAGCGGCCATCGCTGGAAACTTCTCCAAGAATGACCGGGTGGCGAACGGCTGCGGTATTCCGAGCGATCCCATGGTGATGAATATCACTGAGGACATCCGGGCCGACCTGGGGTTAAATAATTTCCGGTCGGCGGTGAACACCTTCAAACATCTGTAACGGGAAATACCCGGGGGAGCGCGTTACGCCCTCTTTATCTATTGACTGGCGACGTCCGCTAATTGACGCATCAGATATTGCACTCCGGCGAGGCGATCTGACGGCTTATTCCAGGCCCGCATAAAGACCAGTTTATGGTCGGGCCGGAGTTTGGCCGTTCCGGCCTGGGTGGTGATAAAGGTCACCAATCCCTCAAGATAGGCAACCTGATTTTTGCGAAAGGTGATGACGCCGCCCTTGGGTCCGGCATCCACCTTTTCGACATTGGCAGCCCGGCAGAGCTGCTTGATGCCCACCGTAGCAAGTAAGTTCTCAACTTCCGACGGCAACGAGCCAAACCGGTCGATGAGCTCCGCAGCAAATGCCTCGATTTCCGATGCATCCAGAAGGCCCGCCGCCCGGCGGTATAACGCCAATCGCACGCTGAGGTCAGGCACATATTCCTCTGGGATCAACACAGGCAAACCGATATCCATTTGCGGTGTCCATTGATCTTCCGCCGTACCATTGGGATCATCCGCCGATTTGGCCGCCGCGACGGCTTCCTCCAACATCTGCTGATAGAGTTCGATTCCCACTTCCTTGATGTGGCCAGACTGCTCATCCCCCAACAGGTTACCGGCTCCCCGGATATCCAGGTCGTGACTCGCGAGCATGAATCCCGCCCCCAGGCTGTCGAGCGCCTGCATGACTTCAAGTCGTTTTTGCGCAGCTGGCGTCACCTGCTGGTTCTGAGGCAGCGTCAGATAGGCATATCCCCGGAGTTTCGAGCGGCCAATGCGTCCGCGCAGCTGGTAAAGCTGGGCCAACCCAAAGCGGTCGGCCCGGTGAATAATGATGGTATTGACCGAGGGCAGGTCCAGCCCGGACTCGACAATATTAGTGGACAGCAACAGATCGTAAGCGCCCTCGTAGAACGTGTTCATCACGTCCTCCAACTGGGTCGGCGGCAACTGGCCATGGGCGACGGCAATCCTCAAGTCCGGAACCAGTTCCGACAACTCCGTCTCGAGATGGCTGATATCGGAAATCCGCGGGCAGACGTAAAATATCTGCCCACCCCGGAGACGCTCCCGGTTGATGGCTTCACGCAGCACCATGGGATCCTTGGGGATCACAAATGTTCGCACAGCCAGCCGGTCCACCGGCGGCGTTGTGATAAGACTCAATTCCCGAACACCGGTGAGGGCCAGTTGTAAAGTTCGGGGTATCGGCGTCGCGGTCAGTGTGAGCACGTGTACATTGGTCTTAAGCTGCTTCAAACGTTCCTTATGCGCGACGCCAAAATGCTGCTCCTCATCGATGATGAGAAAGCCAAGACGTTGGAACTGAATGTCTTTTGCGAGAAGCGCATGAGTTCCAATGACAATATCTACGGTCCCGTCTGTCAGCTCAGCTTTGGTGGTGGCGACATCCTTCGGACCCACAAGTCGGGATAATTGCGCGACCTTGACCGGGAAGTCTTTAAAACGCTGACTAAATACCCGGAAGTGCTGACGTGCCAGAAGCGTTGTCGGAACGACGACCGCCACCTGTTGGCCTTCCATGGCGGCAACAAAGGCAGCCCGGAGCGCTACCTCTGTTTTGCCAAACCCGACATCGCCGCAAACGAGCCGGTCCATGGGTCGGCCGGCCGCAAGATCTCCGATGACATCTCCGATTGAGCGCGTCTGATCTTCGGTTTCTTGGAACGGAAAGCCGGCACAAAACGCGTCATACGGACCTGCCTGAGGTTCAAAAATTTCGCCTGCTTTGAGCTGACGCGCGGCGGCAATCGCGATGAGCTGATCCGCCATCTCGCGGATCCGTTCTTTGAGCTTTGCTTTGCGCGCCTGCCAGGCCACGCCGCCCAGTTTATCGAGCCGGGCCTCGCTTCCCTCCTCGCCAAAACGAGAGATGACGTCAATATTTTCCACCGGCAAAAATAATTTGTCGCCATCATGATACGTCAGGGCCAGGCAATCATGGGCTGCACCGGCCACGTCCAAGGTCACAAGTTCTTCGAACCGGCCGATGCCGTGTTCTGCGTGAACAACTAGATCACCTGTATGAAGAGCAGCAGCCTCCGCGATGAAGTTTTCCGGCTTGATACGCCGCTGGGCGCGCCCCTGCAATCGTTCTCCCAAAACATCCTGTTCGGAGATCACCGTGACATCGGGTGACGTAAACCCGCTTTCCAGAGGCAACACCACAGTTTGAATGAGGGCATCTGAGGGCTCGGCAGAAATGGATAAGCCGTGCTCCCGTAGCATACCGGCCAAGCGTTCACGAGAACCCTCGGTTTGACAGGCAAGCAGCACCTGCCGGCCTGAGCGCGCCTCATCCTCCGCCACCGATTTTAAAGCGTCAAAGACATTAAGTTCGGGCTGAGCCCGGGCACCAGCAAATGTCTGACCTGGCCGGCCTCCTTTATCCTTGATCGCGCCGTCACTCTCGGGCGCTGCAAACGGATGAAATTGAATAACCTCACGTCCCGCCAGCAACGAGTCAAACTCCGTGCCCGGAACATAGAGACGCTCAACGGGCAGCGGGTTGTACACGGCTTCCGCGAAGACCAGTCCCTTGGCCGCCACATCGGTACGGGCGTCAAAACAATCCGCAATCAGGGTGAGCCGAGCCTCACGGGATTCAGCTGCCTGATAGTCAAACACAATGGTGCCCTCTGGAACATAGTCCACAATGGTTGCAAGTGACTCCTGGAACAGGGGCAGCCAGTGCTCTACCCCCATAAAGGACCGCCCCGCCGAAATCGATTCATATAAAGGATCATCAGACTTTGGCATGCCAAACAAGGCACGGTAACCCGTGCGGAAGCGAGTGATGGCGTCTTCATTAAGCTGAAGCTCGGACACCGGCTTCAGATTAAAGGTCTCCAAAGTCCCGCTCGTGCGCTGGCTGACGGCGTCGAAAGTGCGAATGCTCTCCAGGTCGTCCCCGAAGAAATCCAGCCGCAAGGGGTCGTCGAAACCGGGCGGAAACAAATCGATAATACTGCCCCGGAGTGCATACTCACCGGGCTCCATGACAGTATCACTTCGTCCATACCCGTTATGATCCAAAAAGGTTACCAACCTCTCCCGAGAAATACCGTCCATTTGCGATACCGAGAGAGACGCCCCCTGAAAAACGACCGGCGCCGGAACCCTCTGAAGAACTGCCGCCACGGTGGCCACAACAATTCTGCTGCCGGGGACATCTTGCTCCAGCAGCGCCGTCAGCGTGTCGATCCGCTGGGCAATGATGTCGCTGCGTGGGGAGACCCGGTCATAGGGCAAACAATCCCAGGCTGGAAACGGCAAAACACGAACATCGGGCGCAAAGAAATTTAGCGCCGTGACGGCCTCAGCCAGCCGCTTGTCATCCCGGACGACAAACAGAACATCTCGTCCCGTGCCAGTCGCCGCAACTTCCGCCGTGACGACAGCATCGTACCCCTCGGGCACGCCGGCATAGAGAATGGTCTTGGGCAGCCCTGTCGCTATCTCTCCACCATCCATGAGCTAAAGAGCGTCCTTGAAGGAGATGATTTCGCGCANGAGGTTGGCATCTACATGGACAGGAACCNGCTCTGCGNCCATNATCCAATTGAGGAGGGCGTGGTCACTCTCGTCGAGCAGACGGTCAAATGACATCAGCATATCCTCAGTCATGGTATCGAGATATGCTTCGGCATAGCCGCCAATGATCTTATCGGTTTCCTTCGTGCCGCGATGGGTGGCTTTGTAGAGCAGTCGTTTGCGCGTTACGTCCATTGAAGCGGGGTATCCTTGTTCTTGCGCGGTGTACTCAATCGAGTGGCCAGGATATAAATCTTTGCTGGCCCCATGTCAGCCCCATAGAGTCGCAATTCAACGGATTTACAGAAGAAGACCCATGCGCCCTGAAATCCTGTTTTCCCTATTTGCTCCCGTCACCAGTCTTGGCGGCGTGGGGCCCAAGATCGCCAATCTGATTGCGAAGGTGGCAGGGGGCCATGTCGTGGATTTGTTGTGGCATCTGCCCTCGGGTCTCATCGACCGACGCTATGCGCCCAAATTGGGCGACGCCCGAACCGGCGTAATAGCCACACTGACGGTCACTGTCACCCAGCATATCAAAGCGTATAACCGGCGCCAGCCGTATAGAATTATCTGCTCAGACGGCACGGGAGTACTGACACTGGTATTTTTCCACGCCCGAGAGGATTATCTGCGCCGCCTCCTCCCCGAGGGAGAAGAACGCATTGTGAGCGGCCTGGTGGAGGGATATGACGACGAATTGCAAATGACACACCCCGATCGTATTGGCGCGCTCGAGGACCTGGAGCAATTACAATCCGTTGAACCCGTCTATCCCTTGACACAGGGCCTGTCTCTCAAGGTGCTGAGCAAGGCCGTCACAGGCGCACTGGCGGGCCTGCCGGAGTTGCCTGAGTGGCAAGACAAACACTATATCGCTAAACAAAAGTGGCCCAGCTGGAAGGACGCGGTGCTGGCAGTCCATACCCCGGAAAATGAGGCGCACCTGGAGCCGGACACGCCGTCCCGCCAGCGGCTCGCTTATGATGAAGTCTTAGCCAATCAACTGGCCCTGGCTCTGGTCCGCTCACAACGGCATCGCGGGTCGGGCCGGGCAATCATAAGTACCGGCGGCCTGCGCCGGAAACTGGCGGATAGCTTGCCCTTCACGCTAACTCCCTCACAAGCGGCAGCAGTTGACGACATCACGACGGACCTGGCCTCTGACCAGCGTATGCACCGGTTGCTCCAGGGTGATGTTGGCAGCGGCAAAACTGTGGTTGCGCTCTTGGGCATGGCGGCGGCCATTGAGGCCGGTCATCAGGCAGTCCTGCTGGCACCGACGGAGATCCTAGCGCGCCAGCATTTCGCCACGATCGAGCCTTTGGCCGACGCCGTCGGGATCTCTCTCCAACTCTACACTGGTCGGGACAAGGGAAAGACGCGGGCCGCCATCCTGGAGGGGTTCAAGACCGGCGCCACTCAGCTCGCTGTCGGAACACATGCGCTTTTTCAGGAAGGGGTCGAGTTCAAGGACCTTGCGGTCTCGGTCATCGACGAACAGCACCGGTTCGGGGTCCACCAGCGCCTTGCCCTATCTGGTAAAGGACAGACCTCAGATGTGCTGGTGATGACGGCGACGCCCATTCCACGGACCCTCACGCTGACAGCCTATGGGGACATGGACTCATCGCGGCTTACCGAAAAACCGGCGGGCCGCCAGCCTATTGATACCCGGACCTTCCCGCTCGACCGGCTCGACGAAATCGTCTCGGCGGTCCAGCGCGCCTTGGACCAGGGCGCGAAAATCTATTGGATCTGCCCACTGGTTGAAGAGTCCGAGATTCTCGACCTCGCCGCAGCGGAGGATCGCTATGCCCACCTGAAACAGGTGTTCGGCGCTCAAGTAGGCCTTGTACATGGCAAGATGAAGGGACCGGACAAAGACGCCGTCATGAAAAGCTTTGCCGGATCCGGGATCGATATTCTCGTCGCTACCACGGTGGTGGAAGTCGGTGTGGACGTACCGAAGGCCACCGTCATGGTGATTGAGCATGCGGAGCGCTTTGGTCTCGCTCAGTTGCACCAACTCAGAGGACGTATTGGCCGGGGCGCGGAAAAATCCACCTGCCTGCTGCTCTTTGGCGCGAGTCTCTCCGGTCAGGCGCGCGAGCGGCTCAAGATCATGCGGGAGACGGACGACGGGTTTCGCATTGCGGAGGAGGATCTGCGGCTTCGGGGTGCCGGAGAACTCATGGGCACTCGGCAAAGCGGCCTTCCAGCTTTCAGGCTTGCGGACCTCATGGCCCATTCGGCACTGCTCCAGGTGGCCCGGGACGACGCCAAACTCATTCTTGAGACAGATCCCGAATTAAAATCCGAGCGTGGTCGCAGTTTACGGGTGCTTCTCTATCTTTTTGAACGCGACGAAGGGGTGCGTCTGCTTAGAAGCGGCTGAGACACCCTCCTCTGACTGATCAGGTCGATCCGCCACGGTCCTTTTTCTTCCCTCGCACGAGGACGGGCGTCTTATCTTTTTCCCGGAGAACCTCCAGGTCCTCATAAGTTTCTGCAGACGTCTGAGACGTCTTCTGTTCTGAGAGAGGACGCCGGTCCGGCGGCGTAACGATGCCCCCAGAAATCACCATTTTCACCGCCTCTTCCACGGACATGTCGAGCGGAATGACGTCCTCACGCGGGATAAACAATAAAAATCCGGAAGTCGGGTTGGGTGTGGTGGGTAGGAAGATATTCACGGTGGTTTCTTCTGTCAGGTTCTGCACTTCGCCTTTGGTCGTCCCGGTGATGAACCCAATGGCCCAGATGCCTCGGCGCGGATATTCCACAAGAACCGCCTCCCGGAAGGCGTTGGATTGTTGCGCAAGCACCGTCTCGAAGATCTGTTTGACCGCTGAATAGATGCTCCGGATCACCGGCATCCGGTTAAGAATACGCTCGCCGGTGTGAATCACCCAACGGCCCAGAAATCCAGCCGTCAACGCGCCAATCAGCGTGAGAAAAACAATGAGAACTACAAGCCCTAGTCCCGGAAGACTGAAGGGAAGATACGACTCTGGATTGTATTGCGCAGGGATGAGTGGGGTGATGCGCTCATCAATAAACGTGATGATCCACCAGGCCAGCAGCGCAGTTACCCCCAGTGGCGCCGTTACGAGGACGCCGGCCAGCAGGTAACCCCGCAATTTGCCACCAAGCGTCCGTTTCCTGACGAGGGGAACGCCAGGTTCTTTGCCCGTTTCTGAAGTTTGGGAAGTCATTAGATTGTCCAACGCATGAGTGCGTGACACTGGTTATACTAAGGGACTGTGTAAATGGAAACTCAATATTATCCGGTGTACAATTATGGGTCGTTGATCCCGTCAATTCCAGCCAAGGGATCATCACTTGATTGGTATTCATCACATCGATGCCGACCCGTCCGGGACGGCTACTATAAATTTATGCGCATTTTTAAATAGAGCCGTTCTTTCCAATCAGACCGTATGCGGTACACTCTCGGACCATGACTGAGACCGACAAACGATACTATCTGGACTTCCCCTTCGTGGGCGTCGGTGTCGTCGTCTGGAAGGACGATGAGTTTCTCCTCATACGCCGCGGCAAGGAGCCCATGAAAGGCGCCTGGAGCATCCCGGGCGGGCGTCAGAACCTGGGCGAGACCGTTAAGGAAGCCGCCATCCGCGAAATCCGCGAGGAAACCGGCCTGGAAATCGACATCACCGGCTTGGTCGATGTAATCGACTCCATCCAAAAAGATGACGAGGGAGTGGTTGCCTGGCACGCCACTCTCGTGGATTATGCCGCGCGCCATGTTTCAGGCGAAGCCGTCGCAGGAGACGATGCATTGAGTGTCGGCTGGTTCACCCTGGAAGATATGAACGGGCTGAGCCTATGGGGCGAAACCGCGCGAATTATCCGGGAATCTGCCCAGATTTCAAGAACACGGTCGCTAGTATGATAATCTCATCATCGTTGCCCCTGCCCCAGACACGATGAAAAAAAGCCTGCTAGCGGATCAGCATCACGGAATTGTTCGCATGCTCCATTACTTTGAAGGCAACGCTGCCCATGAAAAAGCGTTTAAGACCGGTCTTGCCGGTGTCGCCCAAAACGATAAATGAATAATCCTTTCCTGCCTTGATTATCTCTTCAATCGGATTGCCGGTTTTGATGAAGAGATTTGTTGGTTCAATGTCGCGTGACCGCAACAAAGCCGCGGCTTTATCGACACTCGACTGAGCCTCAGACTGGCCACTCTCATCAAGAGAAACCGACATTACGGAAACCTTCGACCCATCCCTTTTTGCGAGATCAGATGCTTTCACCACCATATCCATAGCCCGCTCGGACCCGTCCGTGCATAAAAGTTTGCCATGGCCAGTTTCTAAGTCCCGAGAGATACAGACCGAACATGGGGCATGCACTGCAACCTTCTCTGCTACCGCCGGATCCCACAGACTTTTAACGAAGTTTCCCTGGCCCTCGGTTGACCCCAGTATGATCAAATTATACGGGCCTAAATCGTACTGATCGAGTATGCCTCCAGCGACAGAGGATGCAGTCTTCAACTTCAGAACTATCGATTTACCGTTCTCGTTTCGATATTCAATTTTATTATCGCCAAGTGGGTCTCCATCAACATCCGTATGGGTGCTTTGCTGATCCCAAAGAACCGCTTGCTCATCGGTCTCGATGAGCATATCCCGGCCTTTTTTCAGGTATGTGATGCCCGGAAGCTCTAATCCCCAATTCAGCATATTCTCTCGGGCCACGCGCACTTGAAGCCCGCCCGATCTCAGCCCCTGGTCAGTGGGCCGGACATAAAGAATGATGATATCCGCATCTCCTCCAGCACCAAGGCGCGCGGCATAGCGTAATCCTCGATAGGATTCGTCCGAGCCATCAACGCAGACAAGAATGCGGAATCGGTTCTTCCGAACCTCGGCAATCTCAATAGGATCAGTTGCAGCGTCCGCCATTTAGGCAATTCCCCCTTTTTGGGATTATTTCGAGACTTCAGGCCTGGTTCTAGACTCCCAATAAGGGCCAATAGAGCCACGCAGCAAGCAACATAATAATGGTTGAGGTTAGCGCCATTTTCCATCCAACCGCAAGAAAATCTGTCGTCTTTAAATAGCCGGACGCATATACAATAGTACACGCAGGTGTACCCACCACGGTGAGGTAGGCAAAAGCCGAGGAAACAGCCGTAATAAACCCAATGATGACCGGACTTTCCCCGGCTACATCTGCCATGTTCAGAACAACGGGCCCCAGAACCGCGACGGCCGCACCGTTCGACATTGTGTTTGTGACCGCAGTCGTCAGCACCGAAACCGCTGCCCACAATCCAAAGCCCTCACTCGCACCCAGCGGGGCAAGCATAGATAGGAAACTCTCGGCAACCCACTTGGCTGCGCCAGTATCTTTCATCTCAATGCCCAGGGAGATGGCAGCACCGTAAAGCAAAACTACGCCCCAGTTGACACCGGAATTTATATCTTCCCATTTAATAAGACCTGCAACTAGAAACGTGGTGGCCCCTAGCAACGCGATGGTCCCCATCCCCACATCATCCGAGACGAAAATCCAGCCCAGGAGAACCAGGAAAAATAGAAAAACAGAAACCCAATCCGCACGTTTCATGGGGCCCTCGGACTCGACCTGCTGGCGCAGCTTTACAACTGCACGAGACAGGTCCGTATATTCCGGCCTGAAGGTGAGAAATAGGATTAAGGTCACAAAGGGGAGCTGGATGAGGAACATGGGATAGGCGAATGTCATCCAACGTACGTAATCAATGATAAACTTGGCCGTTTCCGGATTAGACGGGTCATAGAAAAACTCTCGCCAATAGCCAATCATTATCGCATTCCGAGCCCCGCCCGAGGGCGTTCCAATGCCAGCCACGGATGCGCCGTAGGCAATGGAGAATAAAAGAACCGCCGCGAGGCTCCGTACCTTCCTCGGGTCATCCGATGTGAGGGTCACGAGTGTAATTCCAACTGGCAACATCATCGCCGCCACAGTGTGCTCCCCAATAAACGAAGCAAGCAAACCCGAGACGGCGGAAATACCAAAGCACACCCGAGAGGTCTTGGTACCCGTCATGCGGACAATCAGCCAGGCAATGCGTTTGTCTAGTTTTTGCTTCACAACCGCGACGGCCAGCATTAGGGATCCCAAAATAAATAAAACCGAGTCATTCCAGAGGGTTTTCGCGACCGACGACGAGTCGATGCCGAGCAAGAAAATTTGCCCCAGCACAATCAACAGTGCGACGCCCGGCAATGGAATGGGTTCCGTAATGAACATGATGGTCGCCATCACTGACATTGCTAGCACGATCATGCCGTCCTTGGTCAGCCCCTCGGGTACCGGTGCCAAAATCATGACCGCCCCAACCGCCAGAGAGATGAAAAACCAGCGCTTTTCCCAAAGATAATGTATGGAGAAATCTGAGAGCAGATCGAACAGGCTCCCGAGGGGAGTGCCCTCTAGCTTATCGTGGATCTCGTGAACCGTCGCCTTTGGAAAATTCATGTTTAATCCTGCATACTGGCTCACGTCGGAACCAGCGACTTGAAAGCTTGATTTAGCCCAGACGCGCTTTTCTTAGCGCCGCAATAGTGGTTTTATAATCATTGCCCTTAAACACGGCGCTCCCCGCGACGACAGCAGTGGCCCCAGCAGCAATGACCGACGCCACATTGTCTGGGTTTACGCCACCGTCCACTTCGAGTTCGATATCCCGGTCGCCGATCATCTCCCGAACCCGGCTAATTTTTTCCAGTTGTGATGGTAGAAAGGCCTGTCCGCCAAATCCTGGATTAACCGACATGACCAAAATTAAATCGACGCTATCCAAGACATAGTCAATTACCGTTTCCGGCGTCGACGGGTTTAGTGATACACCGGCTTTTTTCCCCAAACCCTTGATTACTTGAAGACTGCGGTGCAGATGCGTATCTGCCTCGGCATGAACGGTGATGATGTCGGCGCCCGCCTCAGCATATTGCGCAAGGTACGGTTGCGCTGGATCAATCATTAAATGCACGTCAAATGGCTTGTCCGTAACCGACCGGATCGCGTTGATGACCGGTGGACCAAAGGTCAAGTTGGGCACGAAATGCCCATCCATCACATCAATATGAATATAGTCGGCGCCTGCTTCATCAACGGCGCGCACCTCTTCACCGAGCCGCGCAAAATCCGCCGACAAAATCGATGGAGCAATTTTGAAGGCGGTCATAGTAATTGTTGGTACGCAGCCTAAGCTGCTTCCCCTTGATATTGAGCCGAACAAGCCGCACTGTTAAGACGCGCCCTCTCCATTAGTTGGGATTGCGCTGCTGGGCTATTGCCATTGTCGCCGCCCCAAACCTTGAGAGCGCTGGCCTGCAAGGCACGTCCGTAGGAATAGCTCAATGCCCAGGGCAATCCGGCCTTGTTGGCATTCATGGCATTCAAGTGGGCACTGGCATCTGCTTCACTTTGTCCCCCGGAGAGAAACATTATACCCGGAACAGCTGCCGGGACCGCGCGTCGAAGGCTCTCCACTGTTCGGGCCGCTACCGTTTCTACGTCTGCCTGTCGCGCGCAGTCAGTACCAGCAATGACCATATTTGGTTTGAGGATCATGCCCTCCAACGCCACGCCTTGGTCATAGAGCTCGGCAAACACGCGTTGCAACGTTAACTCAGTGACGTGAGCGCAACGATCAAGACTGTGCGCACCATCCATCAAAACTTCTGGCTCCACGATCGGCACAAGGCCGCCCTCCTGACAAATCCGGGCGTAGCGCGCCAAAGCATGCGCATTGGTATCAATGCAATACATTGACGGCATGCTGTCTCCAATGGTGATCACGGCCCGCCATTTGGCGAACTTCGCACCAAGTGATACGTAATCTGCGACCCGGTCCCGCAAGCCATCCAGTCCTTCGGTAATTTTTTCGCCTTCGGCGCCCGCCAATGCTTTCGCACCGGTGTCCACTTTGATGCCCGGTAAGATACCCTGCGCGTCCAGTAACCTGGCGAGCGATGTGCCGTCTACAGCGTTTTGGCGGATGGTTTCATCATACAGGATAACACCACTGATATAATCTCGGAGCCCGTCGGCACGAAACAGCATTTCTCGGTAGTTCCGGCGGGTGTCCTCTGTCGATTCTACATTGATTGAAGCCAGCCGCTTGCCAATGGTTCCCGTACTTTCGTCCGCCGCAAGCAGCCCTTTGTTGTCCGCGACCATGGCCTTCGCAACAGCGGCCAATTGATCCAAATTCATACCCTCACCTCCGTCGTTTCTTATGCTTCAATATCTCTAGATCCGGGCCTTAATTGCGTCCGCCACGGCATCCGCCGTAAGTCCGAAGTGTTCGTATAAGTCTCCAGCCGGGGCTGAGGCCCCAAACCCACGCATACCGATAAACGCGCCCGTTTCGCCAATATACCTCTCCCAGCCCAACTGGACGGCAGCTTCTATAGCCACCCGGGGGGCCGTCCCTAAAACCGATGCCCGATAGATATCGTCTTGAACGTCAAAGGCCTCCCAACAGGGCATGGATACCACGGCGGTGTGAACCCCTTCCGCGGCCAATTGTTCGTGCGCCGTCAGGGCAATACTCACCTCAGAGCCCGTTGCCAGGATCGTCGCTTGGCGTTCTCCCCCCGCCTCTTTCAGAACATACGCCCCTTTTGCCGATAAATTTTCATCCGTGTGCTCGGTTCGAACCGTGGGCACTCCTTGCCGCGTCAGGGCGATGGCCGCCGGCGCGGATTTGCATGCCAACGCCAAAGCCCAGCATTCAGCGGTCTCCACCGCATCCGCGGGTCGGTAAACATCCAAATTGGGAATGGCGCGGAGACTGGCCAATGTTTCCACAGGCTGATGGGTTGGGCCGTCCTCACCGAGCCCGATGGAATCATGGGTCAGCACATAGATCACACGCTGGCCCATCAGCGCGGACAAACGTATGGCACCGCGCATGTAGTCGGCAAATACCAAGAATGTGCCACTATAAGGAATCACCCCGCCATGCAGCGCCATACCGTTCATGATCGCGCCCATACCAAATTCCCGGACGCCATAGTGGATATAGCGACCATTGAAATCTCCCGGCGCAATGGGCACATGGTCTCTAACCCTCGTGTTATTGGAACCGGTCAGATCGGCAGATCCACCCACCATTTCCCTAATTACCACATTGAGCACTTCCAACGCCTCACCAGAGGCTTTGCGGGTCGCCCAGCCCGGGGCCTCCGAGGAGATAGCTTTTTTGTGATCGTTTACCGCGTTCATCCAGCCCACAGGCAGGTCGCCAGCAATGGCCGCCGTAAAATCCTTCTGGCGAACGCTGGCGGTCAGCCTCTCTGTCCAAGCGGTGCGCTCAGCTTGCCCGCGTGTGCCAGCTGCCCGCCAAGCCAAAAGCACATCTTCCGGGACCTCAAATGGTGCAGCTGTCCAGCCTAATTTTTCCCTAGCTGCACTCAGTTCATCTTCCCCGAGAGGAGCACCATGAGTGGCAGACGTCCCTTCTTTAGTGGGCGCACCATAGCCGATCACGGTTTTGCAAGCGATCATAGATGGTTTATCTGATCGCTTGGCCGCCTCAATGGCCTCAGAAATAACTCCTGCGTCATGGCCATCCACAGCGGAGACGTCCCAGCCGCTTGCTAAAAAACGCGCCATTTGATCGTCAGACACTGAGAGGCCCGTCCCGCCATCAATCGAGATGTCGTTATCGTCAAAGAGAACAATAAGTTTATCGAGTCCCACATGCCCGGCGAAAGAAATAGCCTCGTGGCTGACCCCTTCCATTAAACAGCCGTCCCCGGCAATGACGTAGGTATAATGATCCACCAATTCATCGCCAAACCGCGCATTGGTAAGCCGTTCCGCCAAAGCCATGCCCACGGCCATGGCTAACCCCTGTCCCAGCGGTCCTGTTGTTGTCTCGATACCAAGCGCGTGACCGTATTCCGGATGGCCGGCCGTCTTCGATCCTAATTGGCGGAAGTTCCTAATTTCCTCCATGGTCATGTCTTTGTAGCCGGTCAGATGCAGAAGTGAATATAATAGCATGGAGCCGTGACCCGCCGAGAGCACGAAACGGTCTCGATCAGCCCATTCAGGTTCCTGAGCATCATATTTTAAAAATTTGGAGAATAGGACCGTCGCAACATCAGCCATCCCCATGGGCATTCCGGGATGTCCGGAATTCGCGGCCTGAACGGCATCAGCCGACGGAAAGCGGATGGCATTTGCCATATCTCGAATGGGAAGATCAGAAAGATTGATGGATCCGGATTCTGCTTGAACGACTGCTAACTCTGTTTGGTCAGGCGTCATATTGGGCTCCGGGAGCAAATAGGGCGGCCTCGGGGCTTGCCACGAGAGAAATGATCGATTGCGGTTTAGGGAGGTGTCTTAACATGCCCCGGCTACAGCGTCTAATTTGGAGTGGTGGACGTCAAAAACGCCCTGAAAACTTGGTCCGTGCGCGCAGGGTATACGCCTCGGCTGACCGCCCGGCAAGACTGTTTTTCGAATCACCCGATTGCTCGCTCGCGAGACTTTTTTTCGAAAGTAAAGGATACCCCAAGCGAGGTGTTTATTGGCGGCG
>NHHQ01000084.1 GCA_002170915.1 Rhodospirillaceae bacterium TMED167
TAGGAATAACGGACATTCAAGGGGCCCATAACGGCACCACAGCGTATCATGACTCGTGTTCTGGTCTCCGGGAACTTGGGATCAAAGCGCAACCCCGCAGTCTCCTCGGTGGCATTAACGGCCTGACGCTTGAGGAGTATGACGGCGCGGAGAGTTGCTGTGGATTTGGGGGCACCTTCTGCGTCAAATACACCGATATTTCCAACAAAATGCTCNGCGCCCGCCTTGACCAACTNGACGCGACAAATGCAGATATGCTTCTGGGCGGTGATTTGGGCTGCTTGATGAATATCGCGGGCAAACTCAAACGCGAAGGCTCTGCAGTTCAAGTCCGTCACGTGGCAGAGATACTGGCCGGCATGGCGGATCTGCCACCCATCGCCAGTTGAGCACATTAGACCATGCGCCCAGTAAGCCCCACTTTTCCCGCCAATGTACGCGCTGCGCTGTCGGATGTCCAACTTCAGGAGGCACTGCAACGCCTCAACACAGGATTTGTGCGTACCCGCGCAGCGGCGGCGGCGCGTCTGCCGGAATTTGAGGCATTACGTGACCAGGCGCGGGACATCAAAAATCACACCCTGGCCCATCTCGACGTTTATCTGGAAAAGTTCGAAAATCAATGCCAAGACCAAGGAGGCCAGGTACACTGGTGCCGGGATACAGATCACGCACGCGAGACGGTTCTGGAAATATGCCGAGAGGCCGATGCCAAAACCGTCACCAAGGGAAAGTCCATGGTCGGCGAGGAAATCGCCATTAATGACTATCTAGAGGTCAACGGGATCACCCCAATCGAGACCGACCTCGGCGAATACATCATCCAGCTTCGCGGTGAAGCCCCGAGCCACATCATCGCGCCGGCGACCCATGTGTCCAAAAGTCAGGTGGCGCACGCCTTCAAACAAGCCCATCAGGACCTCGACCCAGCACGCGCACTAGACGAGCCGGATGAAATTCTAGCCGAAGCCCGCAGCATGTTGCGGCAACAGTTTTTAGACGCCGACGTGGGCATCACGGGCGCCAATTTTTTGATCGCCGAGACCGGGACCTCAGTGATCGTCACCAACGAAGGCAATGGGGATCTGACGCAAACGCTGCCGCGCGTACATATTGTGCTGGCGAGCCTGGAAAAAGTCGTGCCGACGCTGTCGGACGTGACCGCTCTTCTCCGCGTGCTGGCCCGGAGCGCTACCGGCCAGGAAATGTCTTCCTACACGACATTCTCCACCGGACCCAAGCGCACAGATGATGCGGATGGTCCGGCAGAGTATCATGTCATCTTACTGGATAACGGCCGAACGGATCTACTTAATTCGGAGTTTAAAGAAATGCTCCGTTGTATACGCTGCGGAGCCTGTCTCAACCACTGCCCGGTATACGGCGCCATCGGCGGACACGCCTATGGTTGGGTCTATCCCGGGCCCATGGGTTCCGTCCTGTCGCCCGGGCTAATCGGCATCGAAGCGGCCAAACATCTTCCTCAGGCGTCCACCTTATGCGGGAAGTGTGAGGAAGTGTGTCCTGTCCGCATCCCCTTGCCAAAACTTCTCCGCAATTGGCGATTCCAAATACACGATAAAGGTCTGACAAATTGGAAAGCGAAATGGGGTCTCCGGATCTGGGCATTCGCCGCCACACGTCCAGCGCTATATCAAGCAATGATGTCGCTCAACATGAGAAGCCTAGCCAAACTGGCTGGCCGGAAAGGCCGGTTCCGGCGNCTGCCCTTCCTCAGCGCCTGGACCCGCGNCCGCGACTTTCCGGCGCCACAAGGTAAAACCTTCATGGCGCANTATAAAGAGAAGAGGGGCTAGGGAATGTCTGTTCGCGCCGAAATTTTGGGAAAGATCAAAAATGGTTTGGATGCCGTCGAATCCCAGGACGTCCGGCGGCAGACAGCCGCCGCCCGCCTTGCGGCCCCGCCCGAACACCTGGTCCCCGCACGAAGCCAAGGCGACCAAGAAACGCAAACGAAGTTGTTTATCGAGATGGCCGAGGGGGTGGCCGCGTCCACCGCACGCATCCCCTCACTGGCCGGTGTACCCGACGCAGTGGCCGGATACCTCGCGCGCCACAATCTGCCCAGCCGGGTGAGAACCGATAACGATCCCCTGCTGGCCAGGATTGACTGGTCGTCCCAAGCCACTCTGGAGGTTACCTCTGGACCGCCAACAGATGGGGATCAGGTCAGCGTCACAGTCGCCTATGGCGGGGTGGCAGAGACCGGCACTGCCGTCTTGACCTCTGGAGAGGATCATCCCACGACGCTTAATTTTCTTCCCGAGACCCACATTATTGTGTTGCCTTTGTCCCGACTGCGCGGCACCTATGAGGAGGTTTGGGAGTCCCTGAGGTCGGACCATGACACTGGCGGGGACACCCTGCCGCGAACGGTGAACTGGATCACCGGCCCGTCACGGACCGGCGATATAGAACAAACGATGCAGCTGGGCATTCACGGTCCCCAGCGCCTCCTCGTGATTTTGGTGAAGGACAATGGCTAAAAAGCCGGAACGGAACGCGGACGACGCCGAGCTCTTAAAGCAGGCGTTCCAAGACGTGACGCCGCTGCCCGGTCGCACGATCAACCACGCAATTAACCGCACTGTCCCCACCCCGCCGACGCCCAAGATTTCCAAACAATCTGGCACCCGGGAGAGACACGCCCACCCAATTTCCAGCCGTGCCGACGCTCAATTACCTGAGATTCGCCATGGAGACGCGCCGGGGCTGGATAAGCGCTCCGCGCAGAGGCTCAAACGGGGACAGATGGAAATTGAGGCACGGCTGGACCTCCATGGCCTCCGCCAAGAGGAAGCCCACAGGGCGCTTACATCTTTCATTGCCGGAGCCCATAGCGCGGGCAAAAGATGTGTTCTGGTCATCACNGGCAAAGGGCAGGTGTCTGAGGGCGGCGGCGTTTTGCGCACGATCGTGCCGCGCTGGCTCAACCAGGCGCCAAACCGAACGCGGGTTCTGTCATTCACCCACGCCACGCCAACAGATGGCGGCACGGGTGCTATCTATGTCTTGCTGAAGAGGCAGCGGCCATGACCCCGTTTGGCGCACGGGTGCGTGAGCTTCGGGCTGCCAAAGGCATCCAGCTAAAGGACATGGCGCAAGACCTGCAAGTGTCCAGCGCCTATCTGTCAGCGCTCGAACACGGCAAACGGGGCCGGCCCGGACCGGGCTTTGTCATGCAGATTGCCAATTATTTTGGCCTCATCTGGGATGAGGTGGACGATATGAAACGGCTCGCCCAACTCTCGCATCCTCGCATTGTCGTGGATACGGGGGGGCTCACCCCAAAGGCCACTCTGTTAGCCAATCTGATCGCAGGCCATATCCATGAGTTGGACGATGACGCCATCGACCGCATGCTAATCGAAATGGGCTTTGACGAAGAAGCCGGACAAGGCGCCTGACGGGGACTGGTGTTTGGGCGGAAGCAAGCCGGCCCTATAGGATAAACTTCGCCAGGTCGCCACCCTTGAGGAGTTCGCCGACCTGATCACGAACCATAGCAGCATCGATGGTCACTTGTTCGCCGGACCGGTCGGTGGCAGTGAAGCTGATGTCCTCTAGCAACTTCTCCAACACTGTATGAAGTCGCCGGGCACCAATGTTTTCAATCGTGCCGTTAATCTCGGCAGCAATTTTAGCAAGCTCGTTGACGGCGTCCTCGGTGAACTCAAGGGTCAGATCCTCCGTCCCCATGAGCGCAACGTATTGTTTGATAAGGCTCGCCTCGGGCTCCGTCAGGATGCGGACAAAATCCTCTTCCGAGAGGGCGCTCAGCTCCACTCGGATAGGCAGACGCCCTTGCAGTTCAGGCAAAAGGTCCGACGGCTTCGCCAAATGGAACGCTCCTGACGCGATGAACAACACATGGTCTGTCTTCACCGGGCCATGCTTTGTGGCGACCGTGGTGCCCTCGATCAGGGGCAAGAGATCGCGCTGCACACCCTCTCGGCTCACATCGCCACCCCCACGTTCGGAGCGCGCGGTAATTTTATCAAATTCATCGACAAAAACGATGCCGTTGTTTTCGACATATTCAATTGATTCGCGCACGACGGTGTCTTCATCCAATAGCTTGTCGCTCTCCTCGTCCATTAGAATTTCGTAACTGTCTTTGACGGACATGCGCTTAAGCGTCTTTTGTTGGCCGAAGGCTTTGCCTAGCATGTCGTTCAAATTAATCATGCCCATCTGGGCACCGGGCATGCCGGGAATATCGAAGGTTGGCATGCCGGAGGCGTTGCTCTCGGCCACTTCTATCTCGACTTCCTTTTCCGCCAATTCGCCTTCGCGAAGCATCTTACGGAACTTCTGNCGCGTGTCATGGCTNGCNTTATCGCCGACCAACGCATCCAGCACCCGCTCTTCGGCATGGAGCTCCGCTTTTGCGATCACAGTTTTACGCTGCCGCTCGCGGGTTTCATGAATGGCAATCTCCACCAGGTCTCTGATGATGGATTCCACATCCCGGCCAACATAGCCCACTTCTGTGAACTTGGTGGCTTCCACTTTCAAAAACGGCGCCTGGGCCAGTTTAGCAAGGCGGCGAGCAATTTCGGTCTTCCCAACTCCCGTGGGCCCGATCATCAGGATGTTCTTAGGCAGCACCTCCTCCTTGAGTTCGTCATCCAGTTGCTGGCGCCGCCAGCGATTTCGGAGCGCCACCGCTACTGCCCGCTTTGCGTCATTTTGGCCAATAATATAGCGGTCGAGTTCGGAAACGATTTCCCGAGGTGAAAAATTAGAGCCTGAGGTGGAGGTCATTTGGCGTTAAGTTTCTCTATAACTATGTTGGCGTTGGTATAGACGCAGATACCTGCAGCGATGCTCATGGCTTTAGCCGCGATAGCCTCCGCGTCCAGATCATCCCGGTCAACCAGGGCACGCGCTGCCGCCAGGGCATAGTTCCCGCCGGATCCAATACCGATAATCCCATCTTCCGGCTCAAGCACATCGCCGGTACCCGACACGATAAGCGAGACATTTTCATCTGCCACCGCCATCAAGGCTTCGAGTCGGCGCAAATACCGGTCGGTCCGCCAGTCCTTGGCGAGTTCAACACAGGCCCGTGTCAATTGGCTTGGAAATTGCTCGAGCTTCGCNTCCAACCGCTCAAACAANGTGAAAGCGTCGGCGGTNGCACCAGCAAATCCAGTGATTACAGACCCACCCGCAAGTGTGCGGATTTTGAGGGCGTTTGCTTTGACGACCGTATCCCCCATGCTGACCTGGCCATCACCCGCTACCACAACATCAACTCCCTTGCGCACACAGAGAATGGTCGTCGCGTGCCAATTGGGAAGAGAAGCAGTTCCACGGTCCGTGTGCATGAGCCTTGGTCTCCGATTTTGTGAGCCGTTAATTTCGATAAACCCACGAGGTGGAAAGGATGTAGTTTTTAATCCGGGGCTGGTCAATGGTTCATAAACTTAAGAGCTCGGGAATGCCGCCAGTGTCGCGGACTTGGGAGACGGATGTTGAGTTTTTGTAAGGCATCTTAGATGGGGTTGAAAATGTTGAAGCCCGTCGAATATCCGTCGCACCCGTCAATCCCGGCATAGGCGATACTCAGAACATTACCTACATTATAAAACGAAGCACTACTGCTGTTACTGCCGTGAATTTATACATCAGCCTGGATGTCCTTCAGGCAATAATTATTTGGCGGGAATTAGTTTACGGTTTTTTTGACACCATTCCTTCTAAATTTTTCAATTTTTGGCGTGCCCATGGCGAACACGTTTTCTGTGATTTTAGCCGGCGTCGTCCGGATAGGAAGGGGCTGGTGAAAAGCTTTTTCAACCTGAACAGTTGAACAGGTGCGCGTTTTAGTTTCTGACCACTTTGTCAAAATGACTTGGCTCAAGTGCTATCTCAGATTTGATCTCGAGGGATCCGTTCTCGGCAACTATATTGAGTTGCACTGACTGCTCCGCCACACGAGTGGAGAGGGCGTCGCACAACGACAGAAAGCCAAAAAAGCACTTATTAATTGTTTCTATTATCCAGCAACAGAAGACTGCGGGGCCTTTCCGTCTGGCGCAGACACACTCGACCTGCTACAAGAAGCTCGCCGAAGTCATATGGAGTAAGGACCATGCGTCAGGCGAGCGTTGCGCGCAAAACGAAAGAGACGGAGATCAGTGTTACCGTAAATTTAGACGGTACCGGCACATACAGCGTGTCGACGGGGATCGGCTTTCTAGATCACATGATGGAACAACTCTCCCGCCACAGTATGATAGACCTAGGCGTCAAGGCAGATGGGGATCTCCATATTGATTATCACCACACCACCGAGGACACTGGCATTGTCATCGGCGAAGCGGTGAAACAGGCCCTGGGCGACCGGGCCGGGATTACCCGCTATGGCTCCGCCCTCGTGCCGCTGGATGAGGCCCTGACCCGTGTGGCGGTAGATTGTTCCAACCGGCCGTACCTGGTGTGGAAGGTTGACTTCTCCCGGCCCAAGCTGGGTGAGATGGATACGGAACTGTTCCGGGAATGGTTTCAGGCCTTCGCGCAAGCGGCTGGTTTGACCATGCATGTCGACAATCTATACGGTGAGAATAACCATCACATTGTTGAGTCCTCCTTTAAAGCCCTTGCCCGCGCGTTACGTCAGGCGGTGACGATCGACCCGCGGGCAGAAGGTGACGTACCCTCGACAAAAGGCACACTTTCGGATCAAAATTAAGGGTCAGGCCCCGACTTTAAACCCATGAGACTTTATACCCTGCATTTGCCCGCCATCAAGCCAGGGCGAGTTTTGACGGATGGCTGTCGACTTCATCGCCAGATGGCAGACATGGTGCCCATCAAGGAGGGCTTCTGCTGGCCCGCTTTGTTTTTTTCCCTGTTCTGGAGCTTATGGCACCGCCTCTGGCTCGTGGCCCTGGGGCTTATCGCCACCAACCTGGCAGCCAGTGTTCTTGTGTTCCAAAGCGGCGCGAACCAGGCGGTGAGCATCATTATCAGCTTTGGCATTGCCTCTCTGCTTGGCTTCATGGGCAATGATCTTCGGCGCGCCAAGCTGGAATGGAGAGGGTTTAGGGAAAGGGGCATCGTGCTGGCCCGCACGGCCGAATCGGCCGTGCGGCGTTACTTAATGGCGCGGACGGAAGCCCGCTAGACCATGGTACCGGCTGTCGCGATCATCGACTATGGTTCGGGAAACCTGCGGTCTGCCGCCAAGGCCTTGGAAAGAGCCGCAAGTGAGTTGGGTGGCACGGTCACCATAACGGCGGATCCAACGGCACTGACGTCAGCAAGCCACATTGTGCTGCCCGGCGTCGGGGCGTTCGCAGATTGCAGAGAGGGGCTGGCTGCCGTTGATGGCATGATCGACGCGCTGACCGAGCAGGTCTACGACAGCGGCAAACCGTTTCTCGGCATTTGCGTCGGTATGCAGCTGATGGCCGAGCGCGGCCTGGAGCATGGCGATACGCCGGGCTTCGGCTGGATTGCCGGCGAGGTGGTGCCCATCACCCTGGCGGACCCAACCCTAAAAATTCCACACATGGGCTGGAACAATCTGTCTCTTATCTCCCGCTCTCACCCGGTTCTAGCCAGGATAGAAGACGGGGCTCATGCCTATTTTGTCCACTCCTATCATGTAAATGCCAAGAACCCGTCCGAGGTTTTGGCAGAGACCGATCATGGTGGGCCGGTGACGGCCATCGTTGGGCGGGATAATCTAATCGGCACGCAGTTCCACCCGGAGAAAAGCCAGCACACCGGACTACAATTCATTCAAAGCTTTATGAAGTGGCGACCATGATCTTTTTCCCGGCAATTGACCTGAAAGACGGAAAATGTGTGCGCCTATTCAAAGGTGACATGAACCAAGCCACCGTCTTCGGCGATGACCCAGCGGCCCAGGCAAGAATCTTCGAAGACGCCGGCTGTACTTGGATACATGTTGTGGATCTGAATGGCGCATTTGAGGGGCAACCGGTGAACGGAAAGGCCGTAGACAGCATCCTGAACGCCATCTCTATTCCCATAGAACTTGGCGGCGGTATCCGAGACATGGCCACCGTGGACTTTTGGCTCGACAGAGGCGTACGCCGCGTGATCCTCGGGACAGCCGCTCTCAAGGATCCGGACCTGGTTAGAAAGGCTTGCACAAAGCACCCGGGCAGCATTGCCGTGGGCGTGGATGCTCGGGGCGGAAAAGTCGCCGTCGAGGGGTGGGCCGAGGTCTCCGAACTCGCCGCGCTTGATCTCGCCAAGCAATTCGAAGACGCTGGGGTAGCCGCAATCATCTACACGGACATTGATCGAGACGGGGTCATGAAGGGTCCGAATGTAGAGGCAACCCTAAATCTGGCCTGTGCCGTCTCCATTCCGGTGATCGCATCAGGCGGGGTGTCATCACTGGATGACCTGGAAAAACTCAAAATCTCGGGACACGGCTTGCTAGAAGGGGTCATTTCAGGACGCGCCATTTACGACGGCAAGATCGACCCGACGGAAGCGGCCGCGATCCTCGGGAAATCCGGTTAACATGCTGAAAACCCGGATTATACCCTGCCTAGACGTGAATAACGGCCGCGTCGTCAAAGGCGTTAACTTTGTCGATTTGGTGGACGCGGGCGATCCAGTGGAACAAGCAACACTCTATGACCGGATGGGAGCGGACGAGCTGTGTTTGCTAGACATCACGGCAAGCCATGAAGATCGGGACACTATATTCGACGTTGTAGCCCGGACGGCGGAAAAATGTTTTATGCCGGTCACTGTGGGCGGCGGCGTGCGGACCCTGGACGATATCCGGAAACTGTTATTAGCTGGCGCTGACAAGGTTTCCATTAACACCGCCGCCATCCACGACCCCACCTTTGTGGAAGAGGCAGCCACCAAATTCGGCCGTCAGTGCATTGTTGTCGCCATCGACGCAAAACGAGTCGGCGAACATTTCGAGATTTTCACCCATGGCGGACGCCGGGAAACAGGCATCAACGCGGTCGACTGGGTTGGTCGAATGAAGAGCCTAGGCGCTGGTGAAATTTTGCTCACCTCCATGGATCGGGACGGCACCAAGAGTGGCTTTGATCTCGAACTGACACGCACGATTGCCGACTCCGTCTCCATCCCGGTGATCGCGTCGGGCGGCGTGGGCAACCTAGACCACCTCGTGGAAGGCGTGACCAAGGGTCACGCCAGTGCCGTGCTAGCGGCTTCCATCTTTCATTTTGGGACCTATAGTATTGCCGAGGCAAAAACGCATATGAAGAACGCTGGGGTCGCCGTCCGACCCCCACCGGAGCCGGATCATGACTGAAAATTCTAAAATTCTGGAACGCGTTTATAACGTCATTGAGAGCCGGAAGGGCACCGATCCCGAATCATCCTATACGGCGCATCTATTGTCTCAGGGAACGCCAGAAATCGCCCGAAAAGTTGGCGAAGAAGCGATCGAAACAATCACCGCGGCACTCGCGGCAGAGAACAAACACATCGTCGCCGAAAGCGCAGACCTTTTGTTTCACCTACTTGTTTTGTGGGCGGAGAAAGGCATCACGCCAGAGGAAGTGTGGGCCGAGCTCATTCGCCGGGAAGGCACCCCTGGTCTCGAAGAAAAAGCAGCTCGTCCCCATAACTAATTCGTTAAGGGAAGATTGGACTATGACAGAGTACGACACCGGAAACATCTTCGCAAAAATCCTCCGGGACGAAATCCCGCATACGAAAGTTTATGAAGACGAGCATGCCCTCGCGTTTGAAGACATCAACCCGCAAGCGCCCCATCATGTTCTGGTAATACCGAAAGGACCGTATGTGTCTCTGGATGATTTTACTGCCACGGCCTCAACCGAAGAGATTGCCGGCTTTATGCGTGCCGTTGGCGAAACCGCACGGCAATTAAATCTTGCTGCTCCGGGATACAGGATCCTTGGCAATATCGGCCGCGACGGCATGCAAGAAGTGCCTCACCTGCACATCCATATTTTTGGTGGTATGCGCCTGGGCCCAATGCTCAAATCAGGTTCATAACGCGTACCAATGACTAAACGACTGTTAATGCCCGTCGGTTAAAATTTGAAAATTGTCTAATTTGCGCCGATGACGAATTCACTTCCCGGGCAAACGGGCGTATAATTACACCAAGGTGAGAATAGAACTGTGGTGGCTCATGGCTGACGAAGACCTCCGGGACAAGAATGAAAACGACGCGGCAGATGACAGTATCGGGTTGTCCCTTGGCGCCGCCATCATCGAAGGCTCAGAAGATGGCGCCCTAATGGATGTCAGTATCGACATCGTGGCGGTGCTGGGAACGGCGGAACTCAAAATCAGCCAGATCTTGCAACTGGGCAGGGGCGCTGTTGTGGAACTTGAACGGCTTATCGGAGAACCGGTAGAGTTGCGGGCGGAGCGTCAACTGGTGGCACGGGGCGAGGTCGTGGTCATTGATGATAAGCTTGCGGTCCAAATCACGGAAGTGGTCAAAAACCGAATCTAATCGCGCACACTAGCCCATCGACCGGGTCAACACCGGTGACATAATCCATGATACAACCTGTTCATCGACTGCCGCGACCAAGAGACGGTCCGGTGCATCGAACCCTCATCCAACCTGCGGCGCCCCGGAGTCAATGTCCGCCGAGCCCTCCCCCGGTGGTGGCAAGCTAAGATCAGACGGAAGTACCGGTAGCACATCCACTTATACATCCAGAAGGCCGAAGAACGGACCAAATATTTATGCCTGATAATCCTGGCCGCACTGAGGCGCCCGGTTACAGGCTTGGGCCACATCCTCAGATAGCCGCAACGGCATGGATTCATGGCTCCAACCAGTTGGAAGCACGCCGGATAAGTGACATGCGCATTGGCTTGAGAAATGGTAGTCGCGCGGGTCTTCAAGGCACCGCGCTGAAATTCTGGTATCTCAGACAGGAACATCAAGTCCAAATGCGCGAAGGGACCTCCCTTGGCCGGGTGCACAGGCCAGCCAGCCTGCTTGTTCTCGTGGCAGAGGTTTTTGGGTTTAGGATATTTGACCTCAACCATCTCTGCAGTCTAAACACTTCCATGATTGGAAGTCTCTCGTCTGGGCGCACCGTTGCTGCCGTGACCACATTTCACGCCGAAGGTTACGCCCAATATGGCAAACGGTTTTTGGAGAGTTTTGACGCCCACTGGCCGGCAGACGTTGCGCTTCACGTTTATGGTGAAAACATCACGCCCACTGGGTTCAGTGACCGTATTTTTATTTACAACCTTCTCGCCCAAATACCTCAGTTGGCAGCGTTTAAAGCCAGACATAAAAATATTGAGGCCCATAACGGTATTTATAAAGATGGAAAATATGGCTACCGCATGGATGCGGTGCGCTTCGCTCACAAAGTTTTTACCCTGGCCGATTGTGCGCTCACAATCAAGGAAAACGCAGATGTCCTTTTTTGGATCGACGCAGACACCGTGACGTTCAAGGACATACCGAGAGAATTCTTCGATGAAATTTTACCTGATGGTTGTTACACATCTTACCTTGGTCGGGTGCAAACGTATCCTGAATGTGGGTTTGTTGGATATGACCTTAACCATCCAGCCCATGAGGAATTCATGACCTTTTGGCGGCAACTATACCTGGACGATAGCCTGTTCGAACTGCCCGAATGGCACGACAGTTTTGTGTATGACCTGATCCGCAGAACCTTTGAGGACCAGGGTAAGTTCAAAAGTCACGACATCGCCGCCAATACGCCGGTCTCTAGCCACCCTTTCATCAACAGCGTTCTCGGTAACTTTATGGATCACCTCAAAGGCGATAAGCGGAAAGAAGCGCGCGCATCGTTTAAGGAAGATTATATCGAAGCGCCATTGGATTAGCGCGATTAGTCACCGCTCCCGGACGCTTTCCTCTCAATCACATCCCAGATATCAGCTTCAAGCTTGACGCCGTCGAAACGATTGATTTCCTGCAGACAGGTTGGAGACGTTACATTGATTTCGGTCATATAA
>NHHQ01000085.1 GCA_002170915.1 Rhodospirillaceae bacterium TMED167
TCACATCGGCACTGACCTGATAAAGAACGCCGGCGATTTTATTTCTCCCGTTCTCAAGCAGCCCCGCGTCGTCGTTGTGACCGATAAAAATGTGGCCCCGCTCTATCTGCCGACGCTGAAACAGTCTCTCTCTGCTGCCGGCATCCGTCATACAGACATTATCCTGCAAGCCGGAGAACAGGCGAAATCGCTCTCACATCTTGAAAAGGTTATCGACGCGTTACTTGACCAAAAGATCGAACGCGGCACCTCCCTGATTGCGTTAGGCGGCGGTGTCATCGGTGACTTGACTGGATTTGCAGCTGCCATCGCGCTTCGGGGTATCGATTTTATCCAGATCCCAACAACGCTCTTATCGCAAGTCGACAGCTCTGTCGGCGGTAAAACCGGCGTCAATTCAAGATTTGGCAAAAATTTGATCGGCTCGTTTTATCAACCGAAGATGGTTTTGGCGGATATCAGCAGCCTTGAGAGCCTGCCTCCCCGTGAGGTGTTGGCAGGATATGCGGAGGTGGTTAAGTACGGACTGATCAATAACGCAGATTTTTTTAGCTGGCTGGAAAAGAATGGACAGGCTTTGTGTAACGGCGATCTCGCCCTCTGTCAAAGCGCCGTTCTGACGAGCTGCAGGGCAAAGGCCACCATCGTTTCCGAGGACGAGCGCGAACGAGGTGTCCGCGCGCTGTTGAACTTGGGTCATACCTTTGGCCATGCACTTGAGGCGGAAACTGGTTACNGCGACACTCTCCTGCACGGCGAGGCAGTAGCAGTGGGTGCGACACTGGCTCATGANCTCTCGGCGGCAACCCGGCTGTGTCCGATAGAGGATGCCCACAGGGTCAAAGAGCATTATCGCACCGTCGGTCTGCCAGCATCCCCCGGCGATATCACCGGTGTTAACTGGCGGGCAGAGACCTTGATCTCACACATGGGCAGCGACAAAAAAGTAAAAGATGGTCGCCTGACTTTTATCCTAACCCGGGGGATCGGCCAGGCATTTGTCACCAACGATGTTGCGCTGGAAGATGTACGCGCAACCCTGATGGCGGCCATCTCCTCCTAACCTGACATTTTTTGGACTCACTATGGCACCTGATCATGATTGAAACGACATTGGTGATAACGCTTGGCGCTATCGCATTTTTATTGGTTCTGTCCGCCTTTTTCTCAGGAACAGAAACCGCACTTACCGGGTCCTCGCGTCCCTTGATGCATCAACTCGAACAGCGGGGAAACCGCAGTGCCCGCCTCGTGAACCGTCTTCACGCACGCCAAGCGCATCTCATCGGCACCATCCTCATTGGCAATAATCTCGTTAATATTTTGGCGTCGGCCTTGGCAACAAGTGCCCTTATCACAGCCTTCGGAGAGGCCGGGATCGCCTACGCGACGCTGATAATGACCACGCTTGTGGTGATGTTTGCGGAAATTCTCCCTAAGACTTACGCCCTCCAGAACCCCGACAGAGTCTCATTAAGGGTTGCGCCTATCATTCGGCCTATTGTTTTTCTGCTCTCGCCTTTTACCAGAACAACCTCCTTCGTCGTTCGAATTACGCTAAAAATTTTTGGCGTCCAATTGAACGAGCCGGATGGCTTTGTCGGCAGAGCAGAAGAACTGCGCGGCGCCATCGAATTACATGCAGGCGACGACGAGGCCATTGGGCATGAACGGGCCATGCTGCGGAGCGTCCTCGATTTATCGGAAGTCGATGTTGGTGAGATTATGGTTCACCGAAAGACCGTCGCAATGATCAATGCCGACGATCCACCAAAGGAGATCGTTGCCCAAGTCCTCGCGAGCCAATACACCCGCCTCCCCCTTTGGCGCGGCAACATGGATAATATTGTGGGCGTGATACACGCGAAGGAATTGCTGCGTGCCCTGCAAGAGCATCCCGGTGTTGCCGCCGAATTGAATATTCCAGCGTTGGCGGCTGATCCTTGGTTCGTGCCGGAAACAACCCGACTGCTGGATCAGTTACATTCCTTCAGAAGCCGGCACGAGCACTTCGCCCTGGTGGTNGATGAATATGGCAGCCTGATGGGGGTCGTAACGCTTGAGGATATTTTGGAGGAAATCGTCGGCGATATTTCGGATGAACATGATATCAGCGTGCCCGGCTTGAGACGCCAACCGAACGGCTCCTTTATCGTGGACGGCAAGTTCACCATTCGCGATCTCAACCGGCAGTTAGAATGGAACCTGCCAGACGAAGAAGCCGCAACTGTGGCCGGGTTGCTGCTGCATGAGTCCCGGCGAATTCCCGAGGTGGGACAGACATTCCTGTTTTACGGTGTGCGGTTTGAAGTTCTTCGCCGCCAACGGCACCAAATCACATCAATTAAAGTCACGCGCCAAGACGGCATCCCAGACTGAAAAAGTCACGCGCCAAGAGGGAGTTTCAAAACAGCTTAATCATTTAATTTCAATTAGTTAAATACTTATGTCTTGTGAATCGTGCTTGATCAGGCAGCCGACCCTACAAATTCAAACCGAACGGGNGTATAATGAAAGGTGCAGTATCTGATCTTCTAACAACTCAGAGGAGCGTACCGCATGACCCGCAAAATTGTACCGGACATCGTCACCAAACAGGCCCTGAAGACACTGACGCCGGATGCCACCGCAAGATTAGCCGCNCGCGTAATGGGGTCGAACCGGATCAGCGCCATTATTGTGATTGAAAATGAGTGCCTTGTCGGTATCGTGACTGAACGCGACCTGACAGCCAAGGTTCTCGCTGGATCGCTAGACCCCGACGCCACGGTCTTGTCGGACGTGATGACCGCCAATCCCGATACCCTTTCGCCCGACGACTCCCCTTTTAATGCGCTCGAGTTGATGAGCCTTCGGGGCTACCGGCACTTGCCGGTCGTTGATGGAACATCTGTGATCGGGATGGTCTCCATTCGTGATTTATACGCGGTGGTAAAAGACATGTTGGAAGATGATATCCGACAGCGTGAAGCTTTTATTTTCGACACCGGTTACGGCGCGAGCGCTTAACCCCTGAAGAGCTTCTTACCCGCCACGTGGTCGAAGCTCTCGGCGGCCATCGATTGACCTCTTGAACGGCAATGCTTATNCCCGCGCCAGCACGTCCGAAAACAGATGGGAATCGACATGCCACTCTCTACTGCCGCCAGCAGAAAACTCATACACACTCGGGATATCCGATGCCATGGATATGAGCGGGACGATGGTCTTTGGGATATCGAAGGTCAGATTACCGATAGCAAGAGTTATAGCTTTGAAAATAAGGATCGGGGCTGTGTTGGCGCTGGCACGCCCGTACATGATATGCTTGTTCGTCTAACCGTGGACGACGACCTGGTTATTAAAAATGCGGAAGCGGTCACGGACTCGGCACCGTTTGGCGTCTGCCCCGAGATTTCAGCCAACGTTCGTAGGCTTGAAGGTGTGAAAATTTCGTCGGGATGGACAAAAGCTGTCCGGGCAAAATTTGGCGGTACGGCGGGCTGTACGCATATACTACAATTGATGATTGGGCCCCTGGCTACCACAGCCTACCAGACAATTATGCCGCTCAAAAATTCGCGGAACAAAGATAGCAAACCTACAAAAAAACCTGCGATCATTGACACCTGTCACGCATTTGCCAGCGAGGGACCGATAGTAAAACGGCTGTGGCCCGAATTCTCCAACACTCAATGAAGCCCTGTTCTGTGAGTGTTGCGTCCCAGACCGTCAAAACATTCGCCGCAACGGTTTGTTATTGGGCTGGCGCCGCCACCTCTGGAAAACAAAGGTCGAGGCTCTGGGTACGGGACTTTAAGCGGTTTGGTCGAGGCCACTTGCGAGTCACGGGGCAGGCACTCATGGTACTAAGATGACAAGTTGTCGCGAACATAACACCGCCACCGAAGCAAAAGACGAATTACGGCTTTGCGCTTGGCCCGACTGCGCAAGAATCGGCGAGCATAAAGCCCCAGTTTCCAAGAATAATTTGCGGGAATACCAGTATTTTTGCCTTGAGCATGTTCGGATTTACAACAGGGCCTGGAACTATTATGAAGGCATGTCCGATTTTCAGGTCGAGACTGCGGNGCGCTCAGATACCGTCTGGAACAGGCCAACCNGGCCCATGGGGTCAGATACTGACGCTGCCGCAGCACNGCCCNGATCGGGGTTTAAGTTTGAGNNCGTCTCTGACGTGTTTGGATTTTTCGATCACGAAAGTACGCGGTCTCATAGTGTCCAGGAGCAACTTTCCGCCAAGGAGCGACAAGCCATCCTGATATTAGGTCTCGACTTTCCGGTAACGGAAGATGAGGTCAAGGCGCGATACAAGGCACTCGTCAAACGTCACCATCCAGATACGAATGGCGGCGATAAAAAGGNAGAGGAAAGGTTTAAAAAGATTAACGAGGCTTACGAGATCATTGTCGGCGTACTAAATAACCAATAGCTCTTGTTACCTGTCTCACGGCTTAATCACATTCAGTTATAGCAAACATCGGAAAAATTTAATGTCTGAGAATACGACCACTTCAAATGAAGAAGGCGACTTCCCGCTTGATGCTCCCGACACCAAAATCTCCGTTAAAGAGGTGTTTGGCATCGATATGGACATGGAAGTCCCTGCATTTTCAAAGGCCAACGACTATGTACCGGCCAAGGACGACGCCTACCGGTTTGATCGGGATACGACACTGGCAATCCTGGCAGGCTTAGCACATAACCGTCGGGTCATGATCCAGGGATACCATGGCACGGGCAAATCGACCCATATTGAACAGGTTGCTTCACGGCTGAACTGGCCCTGCATTCGGGTTAACCTGGACAGCCATATCAGCCGGATCGACTTGGTNGGTAAAGATGCCATTGTATTGCAAGACGGGAAACAGGTTACGGCCTTCAAGGAAGGCATTCTTCCCTGGTGCTTGCAAAATCCGACCGCGCTTGTTTTTGATGAATACGANGCAGGTCGGCCGGACGTCATGTTTGTTATTCAACGGGTGCTCGAGGTTGAGGGCAAGCTAACCCTTATGGATCAGAGCAAAGTCATTCGGCCGCATAAATTCTTCCGGATGTTTGCCACCGCGAACACTGTCGGGCTTGGTGATACAACAGGCCTCTACCATGGCACCCAGCAAATCAACCAGGGCCAGATGGACCGCTGGAACATCGTTNCCACCCTGAACTATCTTGAAAATGAGGCGGAAGAGGAAATCATTCTGTCCAAAGTCCCTGCCTACAANACGTCAGNCGGCAAGGACANGGTCAANAAGATGGTGGGNCTAGCNGACNTGACACGGTCNGGGTTTGTCAATGGCGACNTCTCCACTGTCATGTCTCCCCGNACGGTGCTCATTTGGGGCGAGAATGCNCAGATATTTAACGACATNGGNTTTGCGTTCCGGCTNACCTTCCTNAACAAATGTGATGAGATGGAACGTCCGGTGATTGCTGAATACTACCAGCGGTGTTTCGGCGAGGAATTGCCCGAATCNGCCGCTAACGTCACTCTTTCCTAAGCTGGCAGGAGCGGCCATGTCGGCTGATCAGGAAAATCAGGACCTGATTAAACGGGTCACGGAAGCGACGCTGAAAGCTATTTCTGCGCGGGATGATGTCGAGGTGTCTTTTGCACCAGGCGCGCACGGGATCGTTGATACAGGCGACGGCATGCAGGCGCGACTGCCGATGCCAATGCGTCAATTTGAAACGCAGGATCTCAGTGTTCTCAGAGGAGAGGCCGATACAGCCGCCCTGCGTCTTCGCTATCACGACGAAACNNTNTATCGCCGTCAGCGCCCGTCCGGCCCCGNAAGCGCNCAATTATTTGACGCNGCNGAGCAATCCCGCGTGGAAGCGATCGGCACCCGCCTGCTTGCAGGTGTCGCCACCAACCTGAGCGACTATCAAGAAGCCCGTGCTCGGGACAAAGGTTTCCACCTTGTGAGCGAGCGCGACGAGTCTCAAATCCCCGACGCGGTGGGTCTCATTCTGCGGGAAAAACTGACGGGACAACCGTCGCCCGCCTCCTCCCAGCCCCTCGTCAATCTATGGCGCGACTGGGTCGAGGAAAAGGCTGGCGCCAGGATGAATGGTCTCAAATCTGATCTTCATAACCAGGAATTGTTTGGTGAGAACTTCCGGGAGATATTGAAAGACCTGGACCTGCCGGCTGAATTCGATGGTGACCCCGAGAGTGATCCAAGCCAGGACCAGGAACAAGACGACCAAAACGAGCAGCAGGACCAGGACAGCGCCGACGCCGAATCGGATGCCGACTCGGAGGACACCGAGGAACAGGAAATGGATATGGAGTTCCTGGATCCGGACGCCCTCGAAGACATCGAAGACATGATGGAGCAAGAGGAAGTCGAGGAAGACTCCGAAGCCACCATGCGAGGCCAGCCGCAAAATCCGGATTTCCCGGAGGGTCGGGTCGACCCCTACCGTGCTTATACGACTGAGTATGACGAGATCATCAGCGCTGAGGAGCTCTGTGACCCTGATGAACTCGGCAGGCTTCGCGCTCAGTTGGATCAACAATTATCCAATTCCCAGGGCGTGGTCTCGCGCCTTGCGAACAGGCTGCAACGGCGCCTTATGGCGCAACAACAGCGGTGGTGGGAGTTCGATTTGGACGAGGGATATCTGGACGCGGGACGCTTGGCGCGGGTGGTTGTCAATCCGCTGCACCCCCTGTCGTACAAGATTGAGAAAGAACATAATTTCAGAGACACCGTTGTCACACTTTTGATTGATAACTCGGGTTCCATGCGTGGTCGCCCTATTTCCGTGGCGGCCATGTCTGCGGACATCATCGCCCGGACACTTGAACGGTGCGCGGTCAAAGTCGAAGTTTTGGGCTTCACCACGCGTGCCTGGAAAGGTGGACAAGCGCGGGAGGGGTGGGTTGAGGCGAATAAGCCGGGGAATCCGGGCCGCTTAAATGACCTCCGTCATATTGTTTACAAAGGAGCCGACGCACTTTGGCGGCGCGCCCGGCGGAACCTGGGCCTAATGCTGCGGGAAGGCCTCTTGAAGGAAAATATCGATGGCGAGGCGCTGATGTGGGCCCACAACCGCCTGATCGGACGGCCGGAACAACGACGGATTCTCATGGTCATCTCCGATGGCGCGCCGGTGGACGACGCCACGCTCTCGGTCAATGCCGGCAACTACCTGGAACGGCATTTGCGGGATGTCATTGAATTTATCGAGACCAAAACCCCGATTGAACTAACCGCCATTGGGATTGGACACGACGTCACGCGATACTACCGCCGGGCGGTGACCATCAATGATGCCGAGGAACTCGGCGGTACCATGATGCAAAACCTCACCGAGCTTTTTGATGAGAAAATCAACAAGAAAAAGCGCACATTGCTCAACTAACCGACGCGGGGATGGCGGATGACCATTAGTGTGTCGCCGCAGATACCCGGACGCACAATATTACTTGCTGGCATCCTTGTCCTGGCTTTGACACCGCATCCCATCGCGGCCGCAGACGACCCCTTAGAAGTCTCTTACCATCCTATCCCACTTGACGAGACGGCGCCGGGAACCACCCAGGTCGGAGATCTCACATACCGAGGAGACGTTCATCTCACGTCCCCCGGTCGCCGGTTCGGCGGCCTTTCCGGGTTGATTGTGACCCAAGACGCCTGCCGCTTTAAAACAGTGACAGACCTCGGCTTCAAACTAGAAGGCGCACTCATTCATAACAGCCAGAGACACCTGACCGGTGTCCGCGATATGACCATTTCACCCCTGAACGGCGTGGATGGCCGTCCGCTGACGAGGAAAAAAACACGGACGCAGAGTCCCTCAACGTTCTGCCCGACGGCCGCATGGTCATCAGCTTTGAACGGCGTCATCGTATATTGGTGACAAGCCCGGGCTTACGCCGCCGTATGGCAGCGCCCCAGCCCCCACACCAAGAGCCCCGCGGAATAGCGGATTAGAGAGGCCATTACAGCCCTCTCTGACGGCCGTCTGCTAGTGCTTACTGAGGCTTTTCGTCTTGTCACCCGTGAGGCTTTGGCGACCCGGGGCTGGCTCCGAACCCCCGCAGGAGACTGACAAAGGATGGACGTTCAAGTGCCGCCGGCATTTAAAACCCCTGCGCGACCACACTCACGAATGGGGATGTCTATGTTTTGCTGAGAAAGTTCTCGCCTCTCAAAGGTGTCGCCGTTTGGGTTGCCAGAATGGCAGTGCCGGAGAGCCCTCCTGTCAGCCTAGCACAGCTTCGGACAATTGCAGAAATCGCCCCACCTCTGACCATCGACAACTCTGGAGGCATCGCCAACCAGACCGTCCGCGATGGTCGCAGGTACCTTTACATCGTTTCCGATGACAACTTTAATCCTCTGCAACGAACACTATTGATGCAGTTTGAGCTTAATGATTAGCCTTTATATTAAATGGTTATCAGTTTTTTCCAAAATGCTAACATTTTGTTGACATCCGGAATCAATGCATGGCATTGCGCATTGATTGTAAGCAGA
>NHHQ01000086.1 GCA_002170915.1 Rhodospirillaceae bacterium TMED167
GCCCGCCGGTCTGACACATCTTGATCAGGCGCTTGAATTGTTCGCCGATCACTTCCCCGCCGCCCGCCTGCGCTTTAAGGCACGCCATGCTCAGGGGGCACATTACTCTGAAATTGCGGCAGCATTTGACCATGCAGTTAGCTGTTATCCGCCGGTCCTAACTGATCTGCTGCCCTACGCGGTCTCCACAGAGCTCGGTGCGGACCGTCCAGACGAGGCTCTGGCCCTCATCAAAACTTGGGCCTACTTCATCACCCGCTGCACATGGCAGGACGGCAAGGAACCAGAAATCCCGGAAGTCACCTTCAAATCTGTGCGCGCCTTCTATCCGGCACTCCCGGAGCATCTTCAAACAGCATTGGCAACGCGGTTTCCGGCAGCGTTTGGCGCGACGTAAATTATTAACGGGCGATAGAGAAACCGCTGAAATTTTTCTTTGAGTAAGATTTTTCTGTTATCAAGATGCCCGAGAGTTTTGGCAGTGGATTCAAACGGTGCGCGGAACATTCCTGATTACCTCCGGCGCGTATGCGGGACCGGATTTTATATCGACCTTCGGCCTCTTGCCACCGGCCTTCCTGCCGGTCGGCAACCGACGGCTTTACGAACTGCACGCCGAGTTGACCGCCGGAACCNATAGNCGGAAGCTCCTCTCGGTACCTGAGGATTTCATGATTGAGGNTCANGAGCGGGCACGCTTGACGGCCCTGGGCTTCGATATCATCCCGGTCACAACCGGCATCAGTCTNGGCGCNTCTATCGNCCANGTCCTTNAAACAGGGGAGGTGGCGTCTGGCAAACTCGAAATTCTACATGGGGATACCTATATTTTCGGATTGCCAACAGACGCAACAGACATCGTGTCTGAGGGCGCCTCATCCGACTATTACGCATGGGCGGAATACAGGCTACCCCCCTCCGGTGAGATCGCGTTTTTTGATGGTTTGATGGCCGGGCAATCTGCCTCCCGTAGCGGGGCACGGCCAGTTCTCTCGGGTTATTTCTGTTTTGCAGATGCGAATCTTTACCGCGCTGCCCTCGCGGCATCTGACTGCGAGTTTGTCCCATCGTTAAATGAGTATTCAAAAACACGGCCTCTGCAGCCCGTTTCGACCGGACGCTGGCTGGATTTTGGGCATCTGGACCGCTACTACAAATCCAGAACAGACATCACCACGGAGCGGGCCTTCAATTCCATGGATATTTCGCGACGATCAGTCCGGAAATCGAGCAATGATGCCTTTAAGATGACGGCAGAAAAGGATTGGTTTAAATCCGTCCCCGAGACGTTAAAAACCTTTACACCGCAATTTCTAGGAACCCATACAGACAATGGTCGGACCGGATATGAAATCGAACATCTCTTTCTGTCCCCGTTGAGCGATCTTCATGTGTTTGGTCGACTGCCGACGTTTGTCTGGCAGCGCATCTTTCAGTCATGTGATGCTTTTTTGACCGCATGCCGCGGCCATCCGCCTGACAATTCTCTGGTTAACTGCGAGGTACTATATCTTGAAAAAACCCTCGCGCGCCTGGATCTCTTCAGCCAACAATCGGGCACAAGCCTCTCGGATGACTGGCGCTATGCGGGTCAGCTCATGCCTGGGCTTCAGAACATCGCAGAACAGTGCGCCAAAGCGATCCCCGCTGCGTCACAAGATCATCTCCAATTCATGCACGGGGATTTTTGCTTCAGCAATATTTTTTACGATTTCAGGGCCGACACCATCCGTGTGGTGGACCCACGCGGATACGTGGCGGATGGACATCCCACCATCTATGGAGATATCCGTTATGACATCGCTAAACTCTACCATTCTGTGATTGGCGAATATGACACGATCATTTCCGGCTTCTATGCGTTAGAGGGTGAAACGTCAAAAGACCTGGTGCTTAACTTTCCCCAAACCACCCAGCTTTTGGAGCGCCAGGCAGTTTTTCGGCAACGGGCATTCGGCGGAATAGGGATCCCAGACTCGGCGGCAGAACCAATCTCTGTCCTGCTCTTTCTCTCCATGTTGCCTCTTCACGAGGACCGGCCGGACCGCCAGCGTGCCTTCTTGGCCAATGCCCTGAGATTATTCCAAGGGCTCGACACCTAACGCCATGGTCATCATCTTTCCTATGGCGGGCGAAAGCCGGCGTTTCCAGGATGCTGGATATACCGCACCCAAATATGAACTCCCGCTCGCCGGCCAATCCGTCTTCCGTCACGCAGTGGCGGGCTTTTCACATTATTTTCAGACCGCCCGGTTTCTGTTCGTTCATCAAGCGGGGGCCGGCGCCTTTGTTCAGTCTGAATGCAAAGAGCTTCGCATTAAGGAATGTGATCTGGTTGAGCTATTCCGCAACACGCGGGGCCAGGCGGAGACCGTTCAACTGGGCCTGGAGGCCGCCGGCGTGGCAGAGGGGGAGCCCATCGNCATCTTTAANATTGATACGTTCCGGCCGGGGTTTCGCCTTCCGCNCCCCTCTTTTCTCTCATCCATCGATGGATACCTCGAAGTTTTCAGAGGAAGCGGCCCGAATTGGTCTTATGTCCGGCCNCATCCGGANCGCCCAGGCCGCGCACTCGAAACCGCCGAAAAAGTTGAAATTTCAGACCTTTGCTGTACGGGGCTCTACTACTTTAAGGAAGCTGGCGTTTTTAAAAAATGTTTGAGCACAGTATTGAATGCCGAATCTGAAGTCCCGCCCAGGGAAACCTACGTAGCGCCCCTGTATAACCATCTCATCAAAGCGGGGGTGCCCATCGGATATGACGAAATCGCCCGGGATGACGTTGTCTTTTGCGGCATTCCCACAGAATATGAGAGTCTGAAACAGGCCTGGAAAAGCGAGGATGCCTGATACCAAAAAAGTCTCTGTCGTCGTGACGGGCCTCGTACGGGACCCAGAAATGTTCTCCAGATCCCTCGAAAGTCTCAGAGGCCTGGCCGGGGTCGGGGACATTATCTTGTCCACCTGGGACACCGAAGCTCGGAAAAATGCGTCTCTCTTAGCCGAGTTCCAGCATAAACACGATCTTAAGATCATCGCGGTTCCGGAACCGGATAAATGGAGCGGCAATCTTCTCAGTCAAATGAAATCTCTTTATGCTGGTCTCAATCAAGTGCCCGCAGAGACTTACGTGCTGAAAACCAGAACGGACGTTTACATTGAGCCCGATGCGCTTCGACATGTTTTTGCAAAAGACTTAACCCTGACGCCGGCACAAAATTTCAATCAGGTCCGCCATCCATTCGATGAAAAAGTCTGTGTATGGGGTGTGGAAGCGACCTCGCCTTTCTACATCCATGATCTCTTTTTCTTTGGCCGGCATGCCGATATATCCAAACTTGTGAATATGGATATCCGCTACGACCTGTTGTATGAAATGTCGAAGGAAAAGATTCACATTCGGCGCTTCCTGCACCCTTTTCTCCATGAATTTCCTCTCTTTGAGAAATTTCTTCACATCGAACATGTTCTGGGAAATACCGATAAATTTCCCGTCGAATACCGCTACGCGGTTCTGGAGAAACTCCTCGAAGACGACGCGTATGTACTCCTGATGGCGCTCTATTATAAAGTGGTGGGCACCTACTTCACCAATGATTGGGGCGGAGAGAATGTCTTCGTTTGGCGGGATATCCCGGACCAAATNGAGTTTCAGCCAGGAATGACGCTCACTGACTTGCTACTTGGCAACCGCCAATACCTTGCCCTTATGCTGCGCGGTGACAGTTTATTCGACGCAATNAACACGCTCTCTTTCGGCATCTGTCCCGTNGGAGAACGTTTCGNCGCCGCCCTCCGCCAGCTGGACGAATTGGACGACCTCCGGGATGCCGGCAAACATCTCGATTTGAGCGACTTCATCTCACGTGCCGTCTCCTACGGCGAGCAGGCTCTCGCACTCGTGAGAGATACCTGCGGCTCCGAGCCCTCGGAGCGCGATTGAACATTGACTTCATGCCACCGCGTGTTTANCACCTAANNGGATGGTTCCTNTTTGGGATTAATGGGGAATGTGGTGTGAAGCCGCAACTGCCCCCGCAACTGTAGGTGCCTGTAAACGGTACNAGTCAGATACCCGCCATCAGCCCCGTATTGGTTCCATTAATACGTCCCGGGGTGCGTGATATACACGGAGGGTGATCCATGGCGAGCAATACCAATCAGACTCAGGTAATCGAACCTGTATCAACACTTCAACAACGCGTTGTGGCCGCCACTGTCGGNGGNCTTTTTGGCATTTTCCTGCTGATGGGCGTGGGTTTCGCCGGCGGGGATAATTCCATCCACAACGCTGCACACGACTCCCGGCACGCCAACGTATTTCCCTGCCACTAGGTCGATAGCATGCTTTACAGATTGATAGTTTCGGGGCTCATCTCCGGGGCGATAGCTGGTGTTGTCGCCACCGTCTTTCACCTCTTATTGGTGGAACCGCTCATCTTTGCCGCAGAGCAATTTGAAGGCCAGGAACCCGCCGTTGCAACTACGGCAGTAGAAATGTCCCATGACCACGCCAACAGCCTGACCCACGTGCATGCGGGCGGGGCCGCCCCTCATGCGCACGAAACAGCGCCAAACACCCCCGAAGCAGGCGGCACCGTTCACATTCACCAGGACGGATCCACTCATGTCCATGAGGCCTGGGAACCTGCCGATGGAGTCCAGCGCAGTGGCCTCACACTGGTGGCAAATATTTTGATAGGTATAGCTTATGGCACCCTCCTAGCCACGGCGCTCACGCTTCATGGTCATGGCATCACAATACAGCAAGGGGCCATTTGGGGCATCGCGGGATATCTCTGTTTTAACTTCCTGCCCGCACTCGGACTGCCGCCAGAGGTTCCTGGCGCGGCAGCGGCTGACTTGTTCCCCCGGCAAGTCTGGTGGCTTGCCACCGCCTTTGTAAGTGCGCTCGGCCTAGCTTTTCTGGCGTTCGGGAGCCTTCAGCTTTGGAAACCGGCGGGGCTTATTCTATTGATCGCTCCTCACGTTTTCGGTGCGCCGCACGCGCCAGCGGGGGCGGTTGGCACAGCGCCCCCAGAGCTTGCGTCTCATTTTGTTGTCAACACGCTGTTCTCGGGCGCCATGATGTGGCTCGCGCTGGGCATTGCCATGGCTTTTATGCTGCAGCGGCTGGACGCCCGCCGAACTGTCGCACAACCAGCCACCTAGTCCTTATCGCTGACACCTGCCTCACCAAAAGTCGCCATACCAGCGTGGCAGGCAGCGGCGGCTTTGAGAATATTGATGGCCAACGCTGCCCCGGATCCCTCGCCCAGTCGCATGCCTAAAGTCAAAAGAGGCAGCTTTCCGAGTTTTTCCAGCAGGCGAGCGTGTCCCGGCTCTGCAGACACATGTCCAACCTGACAATGATCCAATGCCTGTGCATTGAGGACATGGAGAACAGCGGCGGCCGCGCCAGTGACAAATCCATCCAAGAGAACAGGTATGCGATTTAGGCGCGCGCCCATAACAGCGCCGACCAGGGCCGCGATCTCCCGGCCACCCAAATGACGGAGTATCTGAGCACCATCGGTCATCATCTCTTTGTGAGTAGCAGCCGCAGCCCCCACGACGTTAATTTTGTTATTGAATGCATCACCGTTTACGCCAGTCCCCGGCCCAGTCCAATCCTCAGGTTGCCCGCCAAAGGCAGCGTGACAAACGGCAGCAGCAGAAGTCGTATTGCCGATACCCATCTCGCCAACACAGAGGAGATCGAGGCCGTCGTCAACGGCAGCTAGTCCGGTATTGATAGCCGCAACGGTCTCCACCTCTGTCATGGCCGGCGCTTCGGTAAAGTCAGCGGTAGGAAACTCAAGATCCAGGGCAATTACATCCAGCTCCGCATTTTGCAGTTTGCAAAGTTGGTTAATAGCCGCCCCGCCTGCATCAAAGTTTGCAACCATTTGCATGGTAACCTCTGACGGAAAAGCGGATACCCCCTTTGCCGTGACACCATGATTTCCGGCGAAAACGACCATCTTGACGCGCTGCATCGTTGGCGGATGACGCCCCTGCCAAGCGGCAAGCCACTCTGAGATGTCCTCCAAGCGTCCAAGACTGCCTCCTGGTTTTGTCAATTGCGGCTCCCGCCCCCGTGCAGATGCCAAAGCCGCAACGTCGCCCCCAGGCAACGAGTGTACCATGTCACAAAACTCGGCAAGGCTTGCAATAGACGTCATGTATCGGGCTCCAATTTTTGTTTGGGATCGCTGGCAACAGTGTAATATAGAGAGCCATCCACTCTGCAAAGCTTAAAGGAAATAGCACACCCATGGCAGACGATAGGCCAGACACCGCTCCCCACGCGCATTCAAGCACACCCCCTGATAAGAACTCGAAAAGCGGTTCAGAGAAGACGGATCGCGAGAATCACGGGGACAATAGTACGATGGACATGTCTCCAAATAACCAGACAGCGGAGGCACAAACATCGTCTGGACCGGGTCAAGACTGGATGGATGATCTGCAGATTTGTCTCATGTTCCTGACGCGTATCCCGGTGCCTGGCGGCCTCGCGTTGTCAGATCCGTCCCTCGCCCAGGCCTGCCGGTTTTTTCCTGTTATCGGTGCCCTCGTCGGTGTGATTGGCGCCATTGTGCTCGCCGTCGCCAATCAATTGAATTTGCCGCAAGAGGCGTCTGTCCTTCTTGCAATTTCTGCCATGGTGATGGTGACAGGCGGACTGCATGAAGACGGCATATCAGATACAGCCGACGGCCTCGGCGGCGGCTCCAACAAAGACCGCCGGCTCGAAATTATGAAAGACAGTCGGGTCGGCGCTTTCGGCGTAATAGCCCTCGTGCTCGTCATCGGCCTCAAGTGGGCGGGCCTTGCAGCGCTTTCCATCGGGCCCGCAGCCCTCGCGGTGTTTGCCGGGGCCGTGATTTCAAGGGGGGTTCTGCCCCTCTTCATGCGCTATCTGCCGCCAGCCAAAGATGACGGACTGTCAGCCGATGCCGGGCGGCCCGGCTTTGATCGGGTGGCTCTCTCACTCGGGATCACGCTCGTGGTGGCGTTCATCGGCCTCGGATTTTGGTTGACCATTGGCGTGGCGATTGTCGTGGCGTTGGTAACCGGCGCGATGAGCTTTTGGGTCAAAATCAAAATTGGCGGGCAGACAGGAGATATCCTTGGCGCGCTCCAACAACTCGGCGAAATCAGTGTGATTTTGACCCTCGCCGCGGCCGCAGCCTCATGATTAAGTCAACGCGATGGTGGTGGATCAGGCATGCCCCCAGCGCGGGCGACCAGGGGATCATCCATGGCCAGGACGATATCGCAGCGAACCTTAGCGATGCGCAGGCCCTCGCGGCAGTTCGTCAGCGGTTACCTGCTAACTCACATCTGTTTTCGAGCAACATCCGCCGGACCATAGAAACCGCGGAAGCGGTTACTGGGCGTGTGCCGATACAGATACCAGAATTCGCAGAACAAAGCTTCGGCGACTGGAACGGCGGCAAGTGGCAGGACCTCCCCCGTGAAGAGATGGACGCCTTCTGGACCAACTATGCCGAACAAAAGGCTCCGGCCGGAGAGAGCTTTCGGGAACTCANAGAACGGGTTCATCCTAAAATTCTGGAAATGAGTGCCAAGTACCGGGACCAGGATTTGGTCGTGGTGGCACATGCAGGCACCATTCGGGCGGCACTTGCCCTCGCGCTCGAGACTCCCCTGAATGCGGCTCTCAACATGGTCATCTCCAACCTCTCTCTGACCCGGATTGACGCCTTCCCNGATGAGAATCCNTACGCCTGGCGGGTCGACGGTGCNAACCTNCCCGCNGCGTAAAAATCGCGGCCTGAATNGTNGCGACNANAGACNNATNGNGTGCGCCGNATGTGANTGNCCGTTCTAGTGAGGTAATCCTTTTTGCCGTTTGTGATCGCGTCGCCGACCTGATAGCNTTGCGGTAACTGGCGGAACAGGGAAACCGGTGAAATTCCGGCGCTGCCCCCGCAACTGTGACCGGCCTNNANAACGGTCCTATCANGCGCCACTGACGCANNATCGTGTTGGGAAGGCCAGGGACCATNGGCCGCAGCCAGGAGACCTCTCCGGCCAGTTTATNGGAACGGCATTACCCCCTCGGGTGGAGGACACACGCGTTCATGACCATGACGCACGACCTTTCTGGCACCATCCTCGTCTTGGGCGGGGGCCGCTCTGGTAAAAGCACGTTCGCTGAAAGCCTGTTCGAGGCCTGTGGCAGTGCCGCCTATCTCGCCACCGCAGAAGCGCTCGACACCGAAATGACAGCTCGCATTACGCGCCATCAGTCCCGGCGGGGCAACAAATGGACCACCTTGGAAGAACCGGTTGATATCAGCGCCGCCATCGCGCGCGCGCGCGATCCCCTATTGGTGGACTGCCTCACCATCTGGCTCTCCAATCTGATGCNTCTGGAAAAAGACCTTGAGGTGGAAACCNCTGACCTCTGCCAAGNCCTTCAGGACCATGANCAGCCCGTGGTCCTGGTCTCCAATGAAGTGGGCGGCGGGATCGTGCCCAAAAATAAACTGGCGCGTCGGTTTCGGGATGAAGCGGGCCTGCTCAATCAGCGGGTNGCATCGGTCGCTGACTCCGTGTATCTGGTCACGGCGGGCTTACCTCAAAAATTGAAATAAACAACCTACTGGGACTCACGTTCATGAAGTCAAATCATCAATCTTCCGGTAAAATTCCGGTTACCGTAATTACGGGCTTTCTAGGGGCCGGTAAAACCAGCCTGATCCGGCATATCTTGGAGAATGCAAACGGAAAACGCCTCGCTTTGATCATCAATGAATTTGGCGATTTGGGCATCGATGGCGAAATTCTGAAAGGCTGCGGGGACGAGACCTGTACCGAGGAAGATGTGCTGGAGCTCACCAACGGGTGCATCTGTTGCACGGTGGCGGATGATTTTATCCCAACATTGGAGACCTTGCTAGAACGGGATGAAAAACCGGACCACATCGTCATCGAAACCTCGGGCCTTGCTCTCCCAAAACCCCTCATAAAAGCATTCCAGTGGCCGCAGGTTCGGTCTCGCACGACGGTGGACGGTGTCGTCGCCGTCGTGGACGGCCCGGCAGTCAAGGCTGGCATGTTCGCGGATGACCCCGCTCTCGTACAACAGCAACGTGAGCAGGACGAAAGCTTGGACCACATCAGCCCATTGGAGGAGGTTTTTGAGGATCAACTCGCCTGCGCGGATATGGTGGTGGTGAGTAAGTCTGATCTTCTGGAAGAGGGTGATGCCGAGGCTGTTATCGCCAAAATTCGCCAAGAAACGCGCCAGTCGGT
>NHHQ01000087.1 GCA_002170915.1 Rhodospirillaceae bacterium TMED167
GCCGGGCGGTCCCTCCGTTCACGAGACCCGGCTGACTGACGCCGTACCCTGCGCTGCCACTCTCGGGGGGCCATTCTAAGTTGCCACAGGCAGCCAATGCCACGAGTGCGGACACAAGGGTGCTAATTCTAAAACTGTTCATCCTGTTTCCTCCACCTCCGCCGGGATGAGAGGCACGAATTTTACCTCGCGAAGCTCTTCCGTTTCAAAACCGGTTTCCGTACGGACGACGCGGAGAATGGTTTGAAATTCTGAATCGTATCCGATGGGGACGACCATGACGCCACCGAGAGTGAGCTGGTCCGCTAAAACAGGCGGCACATCCAAAGCCGCCGCCGTCACGATAATCCGGTCAAAGGGATTTTGTGCCTCCCAACCGAGCGTCCCGTCCCCACATTTTGACGTGATGTTGCGGAGTTTGAGTTCTTCGAAACGGGCCTCGGCGACCTGCAACAGAGGTTTATGCCGCTCCACCGTGTAGACCCGCCTGGCAAGCCGGGCAAGGACCGTCGTCTGGTAGCCGGAGCCAGTGCCCACTTCCAGCACCTTCATGCGATCAGTAAGGTCCAACGCCTGGGTCATGATGCCCACGATGCCGGGCTGGCTCAGAGTCTGTTCATGGCCAATGGGCAAGGCCACGTCGGCATAGGCATGATGACGCAGGACGGGCGGCACAAAAAGTTCACGGGGCACGGATTCAATGGCCGCCATAACATTGCGGTCCGTCACACCCGCACTTCTAAGGCCCATAACTAAGAGGGCCTTGCTGTGATCAAAGTTCATATCAGTCCCAATTTGACATCATTTTTCTTTGAACACGCCCTTAAGAATTTTAATTGTTGGTTTGTGTGTCATGTCTAGAGAAACAGGTGTCACAGACACGAACCCGTTTTCCACGGCATGCAAGTCCGTTCCTTTGGGATGGCCCGAGGCTGCTTGCTGTGCGCCAATCCAATAATAGCTGTTCCCACGCGGGTCCTTGTTTTCAATAATCTCATCACCCACTTTGCTGCGCCCTTCCCGGGTCACTTCAACCCCCGCTACCCGGGTTTTCGACGCGGCTGGAAAGTTCACGTTCATTAAGACATCCCTGGGCCAAGAGACCTGTGTCACCTTACGGATAACCTCGGTCGCGTGAGCAATGGCCGGCGCGTATTTTCGCCTGACATTCCCCCGGCGCTCACGAAAATCCCCATTGCTCATATTCTGGCTGAGCGCAATGGCTGGTATCCCAAACAGTGTTGCCTCCATTGCAGCTGCAACGGTACCCGAATAGGTCATGTCCTCCCCAACATTTCTTCCCTGATTGATGCCTGAAAGCACCAAATCCGGTTTCCACTCTTTCATTATTTGGTTAACGGCGAGTAAAACGCAGTCTGTCGGGGTGCCATCCACGGCAAATTTATTTTTTCCCTGCTTGATGATGCGGAGCGGGCGCCTCAACGTAAGAGAATGCCCGGTAGCACTTTGCTCCGTAAGGGGCGCCACGACCCACACATCATCAGAAATTGTGCGGGCGATCGTCTCCAGTATCTTCAAACCGGGCGCATCAATGCCATCATCGTTGGACAAGAGGATGCGGGACTTTTTGAGATTGAAGGGTGCCTTGAGCATCCCCGTCAGCCGTCCATGATGACGCTCAAGCCGCCCATGTAAGGCTTGAGGGCCTCCGGCACAGCGACGGATCCGTCTTCATGCTGATAGTTCTCAAGGATGGCGATCAGGGCTCGGCCGACCGCCACACCCGAGCCATTGAGTGTGTGTACGAACCGGGTGCCCTTCCCCTCTTTGGGCCGGAAGCGGGCCTTCATGCGTCGGGCCTGAAAGTCACCGCAAATGGAACAGGAGGAAATTTCCCGGTAGCGCCCCTGCCCATCATTTTGCCCGGGCAGCCAGACCTCAATATCGTAGGTCTTGCGAGCGCTGAACCCCATGTCACCCGTGCAAAGAACAACCGTCCGGTAAGGAAGCTCGAGCCGTTTCAGGACTTCCTCCGCACAGTTTGTCATGCGCTCAAGCTCCGCATCCGCCTCATCCGGATGGGCAATACTCACCATTTCCACTTTGCTAAACTGGTGCTGACGGATCATGCCACGAGTATCCTTACCAGCGGCACCGGCCTCCGAGCGGAAACACGACGTCATCGCCGAGTAGCGCCTAGGCAGGTCGTCCTCCGCCAAGATCTCGCCAGCGGCCATATTGGTGAGCGGCACTTCGGCTGTCGGGATCAGCCAATAGCCGTTCTCGGTTTTAAAAAGGTCCTCCTCGAATTTAGGCAGCTGCCCCGTGCCAAACACGGCGTCATCGCGCACTAGGGCGGGGGGATTAACTTCGGTATATCCATGCTCGCCGGTATGTAAATCGAGCATAAACGCACCGAGCGCACGCTCCATCCGAGCCAATGCACCGGACAGGATGCAGAACCGAGAGCCGGACATTTTCGCCGCCGTCTCGAAATCCATCATGCCGAGGTCTTCGCCAATCTCGAAATGCTCTTTGGGCGTGAAAGAAAATAACTTAGGCTCACCCCAGCGACGCACCTCAATATTACTGTCCTCATCTGCACCATCGGGGACATCGTCAAGGGGGAGGTTGGGGAGTCCGGCCATCGCGCTTTCCAGATCCGCGCCACCAACCTTGGCGGCATCCTCGGCAGCGGCCTGTTCTCTCTTAGAGGAGGCGACCTCCTGAATTTCAGCCTCTGCGTTTTCACCGGCGGCCTTGGCCTGGCCAATGATCTTCGACAGTTCATTCCGCCGTGTCTGTAGCTCCTGCGCCCGCGTTTGCGCTTCCCGGCGGGTCTGGTCGAGCGCCAATAAAGCAGGTGACTGAGGATCCAGCCCGCGCCGGGCGAGGCCCGCATCAAACGCCTTGGGATCGTCGCGTATCCATTTTATGTCAAACATGATGCGGGGACTTATAGGGCGCGCCACGCATGGCGGCAATCTTTTAGGTAGGGTAGACCAGGCTTTAGGTAGGGTGGTGCGGGCGTTTAAAGAAGATCCGTCACGCAATTCGTGCGCACGCAGCCCCCGCGGCACCGGATCGGATCAGGCCTGATTGAAGTCGGTCTCTTCTATGTCCTCTTCGTCTCCGCTGGCCGCCTGGTCCTCGGACTTGCTCTTCTTCTCCACCATGCGGACGGCTATGATGGAAGCCTCGTAAAGAATAATGATGGGAATGGCGAGGCCAACCTGGCTGATCACATCAGGGGGCGTGATGATCGCAGCCCCGATGAAAGAGAAAACAATCGCGTATTTACGTTTGGACGCGAGGCCCTGCGATGTCGTCATCCCCGCCCGCGCCATCAAGGTCAGGACGATGGGCAACTGAAAGCTGATGCCGAAGGCGAAAATCAGCCGCATGACCAGCGAGAGATATTCATTGACCTTGGGCTCCAACTGGACCGCCAGCGACCCAACCCCACCCGGCGTCTCGAAACTGATGAAAAACTGCCAGGCGAGCGGGAAAATGAAATAATAGACGAGGGCTCCTCCTAAGAAGAAGAGAATGGGCGACAAAACCAGATAGGGCAGCACAGCCTTCTTTTCATGAAGATAGAGACCCGGTGCAACAAATCGCCAGAACTGTGCTGCCACAAAGGGAAATGCGACAAACAGAGCCGTCCAGAACGATACTTTTATATAAGTGAAAAAGGCCTCATGAAGCGCCGTAAAGATCATCCGGCGCTCGCCACCCTGTTCTGCAAGGATATCGGCCAAAGGCTGTACCAGGAACCCATAAATATGTTCCTTGACAGAGAAAAAGATGAAAAACAGCACGATGATAGCGATGACGGACTTAAGCAACCGCCCGCGCAATTCAACCAAATGCGCAATCAGCGGCATTTTCGATGAGGAAGCATCATCACTCACGACGCGGATCTCTCTTGCTTCACATCATCTGCGGTCTCATCGGACCCAACTGCGGGAGAGGAAGTTTCCGATTTGAAGCCCGCGGGGTTTTTACTGTCTCCAATATTTGAAGGGCTGGGGACATCCTCATCATCGGGCCAGTCATCCTCTAAATATTCAATGCCCTCAATTTCGTTTGGATGAATAACGTTTTCCTTCAGCGCCTTGAGACTGCTCTCACCTGCACTGTTTATCTGATCTCGGACGTCTTCAAGCTCACTATCCCGGATCATATCGTCCACGTGGCTGCGGAATTCCCGAGTAATGGCTTTGGCTTTCCCTGCGAAGTGACCGACCGTTCGAAGCACCTTGGGCAGGTCTTTTGGGCCGACGACCAGCAGCACAACGACGGCAATAATGAACAGCTCTGGCCAGCCGATATCAAACATAGCGGCCCACGCTCCTTTGGATCGACAATCGCGCCGACAGATCCGGGCTCAACGATCCAGGCTTTAGCTGTCGGATTTTTCGGGATGTGCTTCGGATGAAGCCTGAACAGACCGCGGTGTATTTTTGGCTTCAACCGGCTCGGGGCCATCTTCCTTTACGCCCTTTTTAAATGATTTAAGGCCTTTGCCAAAGTCACCCATGAGCTGCGAGATCTTACCGCGCCCGCCAAACAAAACCAGGACAATGACCAGAACAACGACCCATTGCCAAATTCCACCAATTCCCATTTTTCAATTACTCTTCTGCTAAAGTGGTGATATAATATANTATAATGTCAGAATCGTCGTTCTAGAGCAACGCCGCCAACTAGTAAGCCAAATTTCGATACCATCGNCCCCCAAAAAAATATGGTGGCGCTTAATGTTCGTGCGCCCTACTATTAAGGGTCTGTCTAGTTAGCTCAAGATTTAGAACCGGTATTCAGAAAACTGAAACCCCAACAATTTTTTTAACACNCTCCAAGGAGACAGGGAATGAGAAATTTTCTAACCTCAAAACGACTTCTAATACCCGCAGCAGCCGCTGCATTTGCCGCCGTCAGCGNGCTCGGTGCTGATGCTGTTGCTCAAAAAACCATCAAAATCGGAACATCCGCACCGAAAACCGGTCCACTGGCTGGCGGGGCTGCCGTAACCCATTGGCCGAATGTGAAGCTGTGGGTCCACGACGTGAACGCTCGTGGTGGTTTGAAGCTAAAAAACGGTCAGGCCAAAATCGAAGTCGTCGAATATGATGACCGAACCAATCCCGGTGAGGCCATTAAAAACATCAACCGGCTGGCAACACAGGATAAAGTGGACTTTATCCTGGCGCCCTACGGCACCGGCTTCAATCTTGCAACGGCGCCGATCTTCAATAAGCTCGGCTACCCGCAACTGGCGGTCTCAGCAATCACCGATAAAATTCCGGCGCTCACGAAACGCTATGACAATATCTTTTTCATGCTGGGCTCGACCTCGACCTTTACCGGTTCTGTCATCAACATCCTTAAAAAAATGCGCAGCGACGGGAAAATCGGAAACCGTGTCGCCATGGTAAACGTCGCCGACGCATTCGGTATTGAACTTGCCGCCGCCGCCCGCCCCGTTTTCAAAAGCGCAGGATTTGAAATAGTCTATGACAAATCTTACCCGCTGGGCGCGAAGGACCTCTCCCCAGTCATCAAAGGAGCCAAAGCTTCAAAGCCTGATGCCTTTGTCGCTTGGTCCTATCCGCCGGATACCTTTGGTCTAACGGCTCAGGCAAAGATCAATCAGTTGAATGTCAAAGCCTTTTACACCGCGGTTGCCACAGCATTCCCGGTCTACAAAGCCAAATTCAAAGGCGCAGCTGAGGGCGTCCTGGGTGCCGGCGGTGTGAACCCGGACACACCAGAAATGCAGGCCTATTTTAAACGCCACAAAAAAGTAACCGGAAAAGACGCGGATTACTGGGCGAGCTCCGTGACCTATGCCAGTTATCAAATCCTGGAACAGGCAATTGAAGCTGTCGGGTCCCTGGACCGCAAAGCGGTGACGGATTACATCAAAAACAACGAGTTCAAAACGGTCATCGGCCCGGTCGACTATGACAATCAGAACAGCGCCCGGTTCTGGACAGTTGGTCAGTGGCAAGGCGATAAATTCTACGGCGTCAGTGCCGAAGGTCGTCCTGGCGCGAAGCCAATCAAAGAGAAGCCGAACTGGTAAGTTTGAATTTTCACTCCCGGTGGGGCAGGTACCGCCGGGAGTCCTAATTTCGGCATATAGTTCGTGGAAATCCTAATTGGCGGCATTTTGCTGGGTGGCACCTACGCGCTCATTGCGATGGGGTTGCAGCTGCAATACGGTGTTGCCAAGATCATGAACCTCGCAAACGGCGAAATTCTCGTCGCAGGCTCATTTGGTGCTCTATGGCTTTTTACCGGCGCTCACGTTAATCCCATCCTCGCCATCGTTGTTCTAGCGCCGGCCGCGTATATTCTCAATTATGCCATTTATCAGCTACTTCTCCGTCCTCTGGTCACGCGCGCCAAGTCAGAAGGACAACTTGAAGTCGATAGCATCCTGTCCACCTTCGGCATCAGTTTTATCTTTGTCGGCCTTCTTCACGCCATCTTCGGCGGCGAATACTTTAACTACGAATATCTTGAAATCCCCTTTGAGATCTTCAACCAGGCCTATGGTATCAACCGGATCATCGCTTTCGTCGGGGCGGCCATCCTTGCGCTCCTTCTATACATCTGGCTCAGCAGAACTCGGTCAGGCTTGAAATTACGGGCNGTTTCCGTCAATCCGGAGTCGGCCAAGCTTGTCGGCATTGATGTCGCACGGGCATCTGCCTTGGCGTTTTCCCTCGGAGGCGCCGTCACTGCAGCGGGCGGATCTCTGATCAGCATGTTCGATACCTTCGATGCATCCCTGGGCGTGGTCTATACCATGAAAGCCCTAATCATCGTCATCATGGGAGGTGTGAAGGAAATTAAAGGCACCATCGTCGCTGCCTTCATACTGGGTCTTGCCGAGACCGCGGTGGCAACCCTGATTGATCCTGGACTGACCCTGGCAGCGGCCTTCTTGCTCTTCATTCTGATCCTCCTATTCCGCCCCCAAGGCCTNTTTGGGAGGCCGTCCTCATGACGAAAGCAGAAATCCGAAACGTCTCTCTTACGATTGTTTTGTTCGCCGTCGCGGCACTTTTGCCGTTCTCGGAGAGCGGTTTTTGGCTCTCCATGGGAGTCACTATTGCGACCTTCATGGTACTCTCCACGAGCTGGGCTCTGTTCTCAGGCCCCACACACTATATCTCCCTTGCAACGGGTGCCTTTTACGGGATNGGCATGTTNGTGGTCGGTGGCGGGATTAATATTCTCCCCTACTGGACGCTGGTCGTCATCGCCGCGATTATAGGCGCGGTCTTGGCGGCGTTAATTGGGCTCGCGACACTGCGTCTCTCCGGTGTCTATTTCGTGATTTTTACCCTCGGATTGGCCGAATTCATCCGCCAGATCGTAACCTGGATCCAAACCACCCTGGGCAGCAGCAGCGGTTTATATGTCCTGACCGATATCAACGAATCTCTCATTTATTGGGAACTTTTAATCCTCGGTGCCCTCGTCTATCTGGTAGGCTGGTGGATCAACCGGTCCCGTCTCGGATTTGCGCTCAGGATCATCGGCAATGACGAAGTTGTCGCCGTGCACAGCGGGATCAACACCGCTGCCGCAAAGATTATCTTGTTCGTTGTTTCCGGCACCGTGGCCACCATCGTGGGCGCTCTCCTTGCGCCTCGCCTGAGTTATATTGAATCGAGCATTGCCTTTAGTCCAATGCTCTCTTTCATCGTCGTCATAACCGCCCTTTTGGGTGGCGCCCACCGGCTATGGGGTCCGATCGTCGGGGTCATTCCGTTTATGCTTGCCTGGGACTTTCTGACCGCGACATTCCCAAACCAAACGACGTTGATGCTTGGCATTTGCTTCCTCTTGATCGTCTATGCCATCCCGCATGGGTTTGCCGGCCTCATCGAGAAGCATGCCCACCGGTTTAGGGGTAGGTCATAAATGGCCGGACTGTCCGCCCTCTCCGTTAAAAATGTGACCAAAAATTTTGGGGGACTCATTGCCGTCAACCAGATTTCCTTTGATATTGAAGAGCGTGAGGTGCTGGGCCTTATTGGTCCCAACGGATCGGGCAAGACCACCATGATGAATTTAATCTCGGGCGCTTTAAGGATCAGCTCCNGACATATTCAGTTGTTTGGGCATATCATCTCGGGCCAGTCACCCAGTCAGATTTCCAGGCTTGGTGTTGCGCGAACATTTCAGCTGGTGCGAATGCTAAACTCCATGACCGTTCTTGAGAATGTGGAGGCTGGTGGCGTGTTTGGGCATCGTAAATTATGGGGAAGTCCGCTCCAAATACAGGCCGTCGAGCTGTTGAATAAAGTTGGCATGGGTGACGCCATTTACAGCCCCATGTCCGCCCTTACCTATATCGATCAAAAGCGTGTCGAACTTGCGCGCGCGTTGATGTCGGATCCACAGCTCCTGCTGCTGGACGAATGGCTGGCCGGGCTCAACCCGTCTGAGCTTCGCATTGGCATTGATCTGATCAACAGTCTCCGGGAGGAAGGCCGCACCATTATTGTTGTGGAGCATGTGATGGATGCCATCCGCAGTCTGTGTGACCGTTGCGTGGTCATGAACAGCGGAGCTAAGATTGCCGAGGGAACACCCGCGGAGGTGCTGGCGGATGATGAAGTGATTCGGGCCTATTTGGGGGAAGATCATGCTTGAGTGTAAAAATCTCTCCGTCTTCTACGGCCAGCACCACGCGCTCGACCAAGTCTCCGTCTCAACCGCGCCGGGCGAAATCGTTGTCATTCTGGGCGCAAATGGGGCAGGCAAGAGCTCCCTTCTGAAAGCCATCGCTGGCATTGTCCACGCGGAAGCAGGCAGTGAAATCCGCATGGACGGCGTCGGCTTGGCCGGTATGCCGGCGTATAAAGTGGTCGAAACCGGATTGGCGCTGGTGCCCGAAGGCCGGGGTATCTTCGGCGAGCTCACCGTGCTGGAAAATCTCACACTGGGTGCTTTTCCAGACCGGGCAGATGCATCCGAGGCGGCCAACCTGCGCCGAGTTCTCTCTCTTTTTCCGGTCCTCAACGAACGGAAAAACCAGATTGCCCGTACCATGAGTGGTGGAGAACAACAAATGGTAGCCATCGGCCGCGCCATTATGTCCGCGCCGTCTATCCTCATGCTTGATGAGCCGTCTTTGGGCCTGTCTCCNATTCTCTCTACCGAATTGTTTAGAACCCTGGAAGAGGTCCGCAAAACTGGTGTCGGCATCTTACTCGTTGAACAAAATGCCAAACAGAGCCTTGCCATCGCGGACCGGGGCTATCTGCTGGAGGTGGGCCGGATCACCGGCGAGGACACGGCGGAACGGCTCATGAATAATCCGGCAGTCCAGCAGGCTTATTTGGGTGGCGCGGGCGTGGGTGCAACCGGCGGACGTTCGCCCACGCTCCGATCTGTGACGTTAAAATCGACGGACGCAAAACCGGCTCAGCCGGAGGAAAACACCCAACGCGCCGCCGAGTATGCCATCACGCCGAGTGTGACGCCGTCCCGCGCCGCAAGGTCAGATCAAGTCATTCCCGGGAACATCTCGGATATCGTCAGCCGGGCTATTGAAATTGAAACGACCGTGCAGGACGCCAGTCTCGTTCAACGCCGTCATAATATCGGGGGTGCCACTCCTGATGCGAGTGATGCCGTGAAGCGTGTGCTGTCGGAGATGGAACAATCGGCCAGGGACGCCCGCTTCACCCCAGCAGCATCGCAGGGGAACTCAGCGNCATCGCAAGAAGATGGTGAAGGCCCAACACGAAAACCGATAATCGAAGTGTACCGGAAACCCAAAATCGAAGTATATAAACGCCAGGGCTCCGCCGCGGCGTCCGAGTTGGTGCGGATCATGGATAAGTAAAAGGGAGAAGTGGCATGAATAAAATGTTTAATGACGTTTATGTTGGCGGCACCTGGTCTTCAACAGCCGACCAATTTCCCGACTTCAATCCGGCGGACGACTCGATCTGGGCCTACGTCCCCGACGGTGACCGACAGGTTGTCCGTAAAGCAATTGAGGCGGCGCAGGCGGCGTTTCCGGAATGGGCCGGTCTTACCCACTCAGCCCGCGCAAATTTTATGAACAAGGTCGCCGAAGTTTTTGAGCGACGTAAAATGGAGCTGGTGGAAGCGATCCAGGCGGAAGGCGGCGGCTGGTTTGGTAAGGGCATGTANGAAGCCACTCAAGTGCCGATCATCTTTCGTGCCGCCGCTGGCGCAAACTATGGTGCCATCGGCGAGGTGCTGCCGTCGGAACATGGCAAATTCTCNATGGCGGTGCGGTATCCCTTGGGTGTTGTTTCCATTGTCAGCCCATGGAACTTCCCCGCCATCCTGACCGCGAGAAGTCTCGCCTTTATTGTTGCTCTTGGGAACACCGTTGTTCTCAAACCATCAGAAGAAACTCCCTATGTAGGCGGCTTGCTGTTCGCCGAAATTTTTGAGGAAGCCGGCATCCCACCGGGCGTTCTCAATGTGGTGACTTGTTCCCGCGACAATGTCCAGGAAGTTGGCGACGAGATGATTGAGAACCCCGCCGTCAAGGCAATCGCATTCACAGGGTCGACCGCCGTTGGCAGGTCTATTGCTGCAAAGGCCGGGGCGCATTTGAAGAAATGCTGTATCGAACTCGGCGGTAAGGACCCGATGATCGTGTGTGAAGATGCGGATCTGGACCGCGCCGTTCAGGCGGCAAACTTCGGGAGCTTCATGCACCAGGGGCAGATCTGCATGTCTGTTGAAAAACTCCTGGTACACGACTCCATCTTCGACACTTTTCTTGACCGGTTTGTGGAACGTGCGTCCAAGCTCAAGGTTGGCCCGCCCTTGGCGGACAAAGCCAATGTCATTGGCCCTTTGATCAACGATAAGCAGGTTGCGAATGTGCAAAGCCAGCTTGATGACGCTTTTGCCAAAGGTGCGAAGGCGGTGCTCGGCGGAAAGATCAATGGGCGGTTTGTAGATCCCACGATCCTGGTCGGCGTTACACCGGACATGAAAGTTTATCGCGAAGAAACTTTCGGGCCGGTCGCCCCCGTTATTCCCTTTCACACCGATGAAGAAGCCATCGCGATTGCCAATGACAGCCCCTATGGCCTGTCATCTGGGGTGTTTACGGAAAATGAAAAACGCGGGCTGAATATAGCCCACAAACTGGAATCCGGCATGAGCCACATAAACTGTTCGCCCGTCAATGACGAGGCTAATGCGCCATTTGGGGGGTCCAAGTCCTCTGGGGTTGGACGTTACGGCGGCCGGTGGTCCGCAGAGTCCTATACGGAAACCCGCTGGATCACGATGGAGCGCGGCGGCAAACCCTATCCGCCGGTATTTTAAGCGGCACACAGGTTCGGAGTAGATCTCATGGCAAACGAGTTTGACCTATATTCGGCGCGGCCGAAAAAACTGCTCAAGGGCAAAACCATTATCGTCACCGGTTGTTCCTCGGGTATTGGCTGGGAAACCGCCAAAGCCATCAAATGGTTTGGCGGCGACGTACTGGGGGTCGATATCAACATGACAACCGATCATGTCGATGAGTTTTACAAGGCTGACCTCTCTGACAAGGCAACAATTGAAGCTTTGGTAGACATCTTACCGAAAGGTGTCGACGGGCTCGCCAATATTGCCGGACTGCCGCCCACGGCGCCGGCGGAGCTCGTGCTCAAAGTCAATCTCGTGGGGCTTAAATATTTTACGAAATTGATGGTGCCGAAACTTTCTGACGGCGCGTCTATCGTAAATCTGGCGTCTCTCGCAGGTTTTGGATGGGCCAATCACGTCAACCAGATTGCCGACAGTTATGAACTAGATTTCGACAGCGTCGCGAACTTTGTCCGGCGCCACGGCATCGATCAGGAAAAGGGACGTTCCTATTTTTTTACCAAAGAAGCGCTCGTGGTCTGGACCATGAAACAGCGCTGGGCATGGCGTGACCGAGGCATTCGTATGAACGCCATCAGCCCAGGCCCCGTGGACACTCCCATCCTGAAAGACTTCATCGAAACCTTGGGCGAGCGCGCCGAGGAAGACATGAAAGTCATGGACCGGCCAGGCCTGCCGCCTGACATCGCACCGATTGTCTGTTTCATGCTCTCGGACATGAGCGCCTGGATGCGCGGATTAAACATCCCAGCGGACGGGGGCATGTCGTCCCACTTGCTGTGCAACATTCACGGGCTTTGAGAACGACCTATCTGGCATTGCCGACACAGAAATACAGCTGAGGAAAAAGATATGGCGACTGTAATTATTTGGATCATCATTGCACTGGTGGTGATCGTCGTAGCGCTGGCCATCTTCGCGAAATTTTATCAACGGGCCACGCAAGAGATCAGCCTCGTCAAAACAGGTGTTGGGGGACGAAAGGTCGTGGTGGACGGCGGCGCCATCGCCATTCCGTGGTTCCACGAAGTTTCCAAGGTCAATATGCAAACTCTCAGGCTGGAAGTACAACGAGCCGGCGAGTCCGCGCTGATCACGAATGATAAACTGCGCGTCGATGTGGGCGCCGAATTTTACGTTTCTGTTCACCCGACAGCGGAGAGTATCGCGCTTGCCGCCCAAACCTTGGGCAACCGGACTTTTAACCCCGATGCTTTACGGGAACTCATTGAAGGCAAGCTTGTGGACGCCCTACGCGCCGTCGCTGCGCGTGTCACCATGGATGAGTTACATGAAAATCGCGGGGACTTTGTCGCGAAAGTCCAGCAGGGCCTTGTCGAATCATTGGCGCGCAATGGACTGGCGCTGGACACAGTCTCCCTGACCGCACTCGACCAAACGCCGTTCACGTCTCTTGATGAGAACAATGCTTTTAATGCTGTGGGCATGCGCAAATTGGCTGAGGTAATTGCGAAATCCAAAAAAGAGCGAGCGGAAATCGACTCCGATGCCGATGTCTCGGTGCGTCGGGCGGCCATGGAAGCGTCGAAACGCAAGCTCGAGATTGAACTGGAGGAACAGCAGGCTGAGATTGCCCAGGTCCAACAAATTGAAAGTTTGAAGGCCCGTCAATTAGCTGAAGTTGCGAAAGAAAAAGCGGCGAGTGAAGGAGAAGCCGCCCAGGCCCGCATCGAGATGGAACAAGACATTCGTGCGGCCGACATCGCCCGGGAGCAAAAGGTCCGAGAAGCTGAAATAACACATGAAAGAGATGTGGCCCTCGCGAACCAGGCGCGGGATATTTCCCTATCGAAAAAATCCCAGGAACAGAGCAAAGCCAAAGCCGCTGCTGATTTGGCCAAAGCCGAGGGCGTAAAAGCCGCCGAGGCCATTTCCACAGCACGGGCCGTGGCAGACGCGGAGCGGCGGCGCAGCGTCGCCGTCATCGCGGCCCAGCAGGAAGGACAGGTTCGGGGCCAACAGCTCCGGATGTCAGCAGAAGCGGAGAAGGATGCCGCCGTTGACCGGGCAGACGCGCGCCGGGCGCAGGCGCAGGCGCAGGCCGATGCCTCGGAGGTTCTGGCCGCGGCCAAACGGCAGGAAATGATCGCTGAAGCTGATGGTCAAGAAGCGCTGGCCAAAGCCTCCAACAGTTATACCGAAAGCGCCATCGCCCTGAAGATCGATATGGCACGCATCGAAGCGCTCCCCAAGGTTGTCAGTGAAATGGTGCGCCCAGCCGAGAAAATCGACTCGATCAAAATTCACCACGTCACTGGACTTGGCCGGATATCCGGTACAGGAACCGCGAATGAGGGCCACGTCGTCAGCGAAAAATCCGCAATCAACGAAGCGGTGGACTCTGTCCTCGACATGGCTGTTCAGGTGCCCGCCCTTAAGAAAATCGGAGAAGAACTAGGTATCAGTGTCGAAGACGGGATTGCCAGCATGGCCGACGATCTCGCAAAGAAATCGAGCAAGTAACGGTCCCGTCGTCCCGTTCTTATTTTGGCAGCCAATCCTCCATCCGATGGTGGAGTTGCGGGGACATGAAGTTTTCTATGGGGCCCAAAAAGGACTTCATATAGACCATGATCCTGGGATCAGAGGCGGCTTGGCGAGACAATATCACTTCCGCGGCCTTGTAAATGGCCTCCGCAAACAACTGCGTGCGTTGCTCTGCCTCTGAAAAGGCTGCATCATCTTCTTCAGCGACGTATCTCACGGGGGAAGTCATGAACATTTGGTGACGGATGTTCGTGTTGGCGATGGCAAAACGCGCCATGACATCCAAGCCAGGTGCCGGTCCGACCGCCATATCCGAGAGATAGCTTCCCGGGCTCATCTTGCAAACCAGCATGTCATCGGAATTTCTGCAAAAGTAGACATCATCATCTCTCGGCGCCGCCCGCAACAGGACCTCATAGTCCATGGTGCTGAAGTACCGCAGAGTTTCAGCCGTCGTATTGACCATCAGAGGGTGTGGAAAAAAGCAATGAGTGACAAACCCTTTACTGCCCACAGACCAATTGATCTGCGTCGGATAGGAAGATGGCTCTCCGGCGTCGGCGAACATGGATCTGAACCGGGGATGCATGTGATCTAGGGCCAGTGTCACCAAGTCCCGTCCTGCAAGAGGCTTCGGCAAGCGTTGCAGGAGCTTCGGAGCAGCCTCTTCCTCTAGCAGGCGGAGAAACATGCCGGCATAGGCTTTTTTGCCGGCACAGCGCTGCTCGTGCATATGCAGAAAAGAGCCATCAGAAAAGATGAAATCCGAGTCCATCAGCATCACGGCGGTTTCCGCCTGATCGGCCGCCAGCGCCATATGATGCTGAGACGTGACCTGCTGCACATGATGCTTCACTGATTTGGGACCCGAATGCACCATGGCCTCTGCGAGCGTGCCATGCTTGTAGGGAATGTCCTCGTAAAAAATGAGCTCGGTATCACAATGGGGGCTCAGTCGGTCCAGACCGGGCCAAAAAAATGGCTCTGAGGCCCGATCCGTATAAATCCTGTAAAGGATGTCAGCTTCTTTGGAGAGCCCAGGAATATTGCCCGGCGTGAGCTGACTGGCGAGGGCGAAATCAAGAAATTTTTGGACGAACCTCTCGCCCCATACCGTTACGAAGATATCATAGCGCACGCGTGCATCTCCCGCACGCCACCCAAGACGGTTTAATGCATGTCCGCAGGAACGGAGATTTCACCGTCATCTGGATCCAGTGGTTCTGGCAGAACGTCGTCTCCGTCACCATCTTCATCCTCCGCCCCATCGTTTGGTGTCGCCGGCGCGAGGTCGCCCCGGGTGCCAAGTGTCTGAATAGCGGGCCTTTTATCCAGCAACCCGGCGGCCTTGAGGTCTTCCATACCTGGCAGGTCATCGAGATTTTCAAGCCCAAACTGATCCAAAAATTTATCACTGGTGCCCCAGGTGACCGGTTTGCCCGGCGTCCGGCGTCTTCCCCGGGGCCGGATCCAGCCCGCTTCAAAAAGAACATCCATGGTTCCTTTGCTCAACCCTACACCCCGGACTTCTTCGATCTCCGCCCGCGTGATCGGTTGATGATAAGCAACAATGGCCAACGTCTCGATGGCCGCACGCGACAGCTTCCGGGTCACTTCCCGCTCAACAATCAACTGGGGCCCAAGGTCCGGCGCCGTCCGAAACGCCCAGGCCTTATTCACTTTCACCAGATTAACGCCACGCTCCTTGTAGTGTTCCTGGAGTGTCTCGAGCAGCGCAGGAATGTCTGCGTCGTCCGGCAGACGCTCCGCCATCACCGGTTCCGGGACAGGATTTGCGGACGCGAAGAGAAGCGCTTCTATCAGCCTGAGATGCAGTTGAACGGCGTCACTCATAGATCTTAATACTCATTCTACGGGCCGCGGCCCTTGTTGTTGGGTTTGCGCCGGCCCCGGGTATGCTGATTGTTGGGCCGACCGGATCATGATGGGGCCAAAAACTTCCCGCTGCTGGATTTGAAGCTGCCCCTCTTTGGTCAGTTGGAGAGCGGCGACAAACGCCGACGCCAGCATGGAGCGGCTGACGATATCGCCCTTCAATTTCTCTGGCAGGAAATGGGATAAATCCTGCCAATCCGGCATAGCACCGACCATATTTCTGAGCCACTTAACGGCATCGGTCGGAGAATAAAGATCGGATGGCTGGATATAGAGGGTGCGGATATTAGACCGATGGGTATGGTCGCCGTACGCGTTCAGGAGTTCAAAAAGGTCGATGTCATAAGTTGTCTGAGAATTATAGCCGAAGCGCTCAGGCTCTCCGCGGGCAAAAAAGTCCTGACCCAACCGGTTCAGGTCCATAAGGGCTGATCCAGTCTGCTGCATCGCCTCCAGCCGGCGCAGTTGGAATTGCAACGCCGCCGCCATCTCTTCGCCAGACGGCTCCTCCTCCTGCGACAAATCCGGCAATAGTAACCTGGACTTTAAATAAGCAAGCCACGCCGCCATCACGAGATAGTCGGCAGCAAGTTCCAAATTAGTTTGTCGGATTTTTGCCACCCAAAGCAAGTACTGTTCGGCAAGCTCGAGAATTGAGATTTGTGTCAGATCAACTTTTTGATTACGGGCCAGCGTGAGCAGAACATCTATCGGCCCCTCGAATCCCTCCACGTCGACAACCAGCTTCTTGTCTTCGGGGACGGAGACTGCACCTCCCTCCTCGTCCTCAAATTCGCTGATTTTTGTATCTAGGTCGCCGGTCATTTTGTTGGCCTCACCCCCTCAAAGCCCGACAGAAAATGCAATCACCCCCAGTAGATATTGCGCAGGGTCAATCACGAGCCATTTAAATACATTCAGATCTATGCCGATCTGCTCACCTGCCAGGGGCAAGACAAACAGAGCCGCCAGAATAATGACAAATCCGAGCCGTTCCAACCTCGCCAGTTGGGCCCCAAGGGGACCCGGCAACAGCGCCACAGCGACCCGTCCCCCATCAAGCGGTGGCACCGGTAACATATTGAAAACAAATAAAATTAAGTTGATAATAATAGAGGCATACAGCATGGCCCCGGTCCACGACCGCACTGCCTCGGGAAGAATTGCCAGCGTGTGAAAGAGCCCCGCCGATAAAATCGCGAGAATCAAGTTTGCGAAGGGACCAGCCAGAGCCACGACGACCGTATCCCGCGTCCTGTTTCGAAGACACCAGAAATTCACCGGAACCGGTTTCGCGTAGCCGAAGGCAGCCGATCCACCAGAAACAAGCAGCAGAAGACCAGGCAAAAGCACGGTTCCAAACGGGTCTATATGGCGAAATGGATTGAACGTAACGCGGCCCAGATTGTAGGCCGTATCATCTCCCAATTTCCATGCCGTCCAACCATGCGCAGCCTCATGGAGCGTGATCGCAATTAAGATAGGAACGACCCAAGCCGAGATTTTGAAGAAAAGACCGGTTTCAACCATCAGGCCAGGGCGAACTCTTGGAGCAACTCAAAATCGGCGGAGCAGTCAATTGGGACGGCGTTTCTTATGCACACGGCGGCGTTTCGCCAACGCCGCATGGCGTCATCGGTCAAAGGGGCCGCCGCCGCGACCACATCGCCCATCTCAGCCGCATCGCCGTTGCAATGCAGGACGAGATCGCAGCCGGCAGAGAGAGTTGCCTCTGTCCGTTCAGATAACTCCCCCGAGAGTGCCTTCATAGATAGATCATCTGACATCAGTAGGCCGTCAAAGCCGATATACCCTCGAATGATTTCTGAAATTACTTTTGACGAGAGGGTCGCGGGCTGAACGGCATCTATCGCATCATAAATAACATGTGCCGTCATGCCGAGCGGTTGGCCGGCAAGGCGCCGAAACGGCTCGAAGTCGCTCTTCTCGAGTGCAGACCGGGACGCCGTCACCCGGGGCAACTGAACATGACTGTCAACCAATGCCCGCCCATGCCCCGGCAAGTGTTTTATCACGGGTAAAACCCCTGCCTCCAGAAGACCAGTACAGGCAGCACGCCCCAATGCCTCTATAACTCCGACGTCGCTGCCAAGGGCCCGGTTACCAATAATTGGGTCGGCATCTTCTATGGGGACATCCAGGACGGGAGTACAGTCTACGGTGAGCCCGCAAGCACGCAGCTCTGCCCCGATGAGGCGGTGATTCGAGACTATGGCCGCCGCGGCTGCCTCTTGTCCTTGGCGTTGCGCGATCTGGACAAAGGCCTGGGCAGCGGGTGGGTGGCGCCAGTGAGGCGGCTTCAAACGCGTGACCCTACCGCCCTCCTGATCAATGAGCACCGGGGCATCTTCCCGACCTACCACGTCTCGAAAGGACGCCGTCAGGGCCCTGACTTGATCCGGCGAAACGCAATTCCGCTCAAAGAGTATCAAACCAAGTGGGTTGTTTTGCCGGAATAGGTCAATCTCGCCCGGCGTCAATTTCGTCCCGACACAGCTCAGGACGGCGGCCAGAGGCGGCGTCTCCCGCACGATCAGCCGCCGGGCCGAACCACGAGACAGCCCACCTTCGCTTTCGCGAGCGACTGACAGAGAGTAACTGCTGCTGCCCGCTCGGATATCGGTCCGGCTCTTAGGCGATAGTAAACCCCTCTGTCCCCCAAATCCGCCCGGACCACATTCAGTTTCAGCCCGCTCAGCAGGCCGGCATTGCGGCTCTGGAGCCGTTTCCATTCGCGCGCAGCAGCCTGTTCATCGCGCACCGCTGCTAATTGNACCTGAAAATTTTGAGCGAAGNCCGCNGTATCCCCCGACTTGNCCGGAGNGGTCGCNGAGGNCCGTCCTGGTTNTGGACNCGCCGCCGAGGTGCCACTGGCCGGCGAAGGAAGCGATGGTTTAGGCGGGCGGGCGGCNTGAACTTCGGCAACNGTTGGTGGCTCCGTCGACGCGGAGGGCGCTGGTNCCGTTTTCNCNGGGGCGGGAAGCACANCCTGTTCAACNGATTTTGAGGGTCGCGCTGGNGGCGTGGGNTGAAGGATATCTTCCAGCCCNACTGCAGGGGCTGATGTTGCGCCGGGNGCCGNAACCNGTGATTCNGCGCCGGGTGCCGGAAGTGGCTTTTCCGGTTGCGGNAGAAGTGTCTCAGCTTGGCGTTCCGGCGGTTTTTTCTCAAGCCGNTCATACACCAATTTATCCCGATTGGGGATATTGATGCCNCCNGGGGAGTCCGGGCGCACCTTAATGGGCCCGCTNGGCGCCCGCACGATGGGAATGCTATTCGTTGCGCCGCCTGTCAGCAACTCGCCCCAAATTCCCCAGGCACCACCNGCNATGACNACCAGTGCGACAATGAGTACGAAGCTGCGGACACCCNGTCGNCGTTTGGGTGTGCGCCTNCGGACAGGCTCAAATTCCAGCGTATCTGTGCGCAGCTCTCTCTGATCNAAATCNGGAATATCTTCNNGAAAATCCNCTTCCTCCGCCGTTGNGCGAACAGCAGAGAAACGCGGTTCATCAGATCTGTCGTCAGGCACCATCANCGCAACTCTTCAACCGGTTTAACGCCCATAACGTTGAGCCCGGAGGCAATCACGGTTGCCAANCCTCTCACCAAAGCCATTCTGGCGAGCGTAAGCGGTTTATNCCGCTCGGTTATGAACCTCAAACTTGTATCCTCCTTAGCGCCCTTGGTCCACAGAGCGTGGAATGCACCGGAGACGTCCTGCAAATAATAAGCAATTCTNTGGGGTTCATGCGCTTCAGCCGCGTTCTCAACCGTGCGGGGCCAGGCCGCCATGGCTTTGATCAAGGCCAATTCTGCCGAATCGGTTAACAGACTGAGGTCAGCATCTTGCAGNGCTNCCGGCGTGAAGTCGGCCTCATCAAACATTTTTGCCGCATGACTGAGCACCGAACAGCAACGGGCATGGGAGTATTGGACGTAAAAAACCGGATTATCCCGGCTTTGTTCCACAGCCTTTGCGAGATCAAAATCGAGTTGGGCATCATTCTTACGCGTCAACATCAAGAAGCGAACAACGTCTTTGCCGACCTGGTCAATCACCTCCCGTAGCGTGACAAACGTACCTGACCGTTTGGACATTTTAACCGGTTCTCCCTCCTCCATCAGATTGACCATCTGACAGAGTTTGACATCAAGTTTACCTTGATCCTCGGTTAAAGCGCTCACGGCTGCTTGCATCCGTTTGACATAGCCCCCGTGATCAGCGCCCCAGACGTTGATCATATCCGGAAACCCGCGTTTNTACTTATCCAAATGATAGGCCATATCTGTCGCGAAATATGTCCAACTGCCGTCAGATTTTTGGACCGGNCGATCCACATCGTCACCGAACTGGCTCGCGCGAAACAGCGTTTGCGGCCGCTCTTCCCAATCATCTGGCTTTTTCCCNTTAGGCGGTTCCAAAACGCCGGTGTAGATGAGATCGCGGCCCGTCAGTNTCTCGAGAACGCCATCAACGCCCCCNGCCTCCACCAAGGCGCGCTCCGAGCTAAATTGATTATGGGCGACCCCGAGCGCCGCCAGGTCCTGCCGGATCAATGCCATCATGGCGTCAATGGCAAAGNGCCGAACAGGATCGAGCCACACCTCCTCTGCCACGTCCAGCCACTTGTCGCCGTCCGCCGCCTTAAGNTGGGCCCCGGCCTCAACAAGATACTCCCCGGGATAAANGCCGTCGGGTATCTCGCCGATATCTTCCCCGTGGGCCTCCCGATAGCGCAGATGCAGGGACCGAGCGAGCGAGTCCACCTGGACNCCAGCATCGTTAATGTAATATTCCTTGGTGACGTNAAAACCAGCCTTTGACAACAAAGCCGCCAGGGCGTCCCCCACGACCGCGCCGCGCCCATGCCCCACATGCATGGGACCGGTTGGATTCGCGGACACATATTCCACATTAACGGCATGACCGCTGCCCATGCCCGANTCGCCATAGGCNGTTCCCGCGCNNAGAATATCNGNNAGCCGNTCCCACCAGAANNGATCNGCCAGNCGAATGTTGATAAATCCNGGNCCAGCGACATCNGCGTCCGTAATCTCTGNCTCCTCNGAGAGGNCTGNCAGCAATCATNTCNGCGAGATCGCGNGGGTTCAGTCCGGCCTGTTTGGCGAGAACCATGGCGGCATTTGTCGCAACGTCGCCGTGTTCTGGATCCCGGGGAGGCTCCACGGAGACGCGTGAGGTGTCGAGGTCGGCGGGAATGGTTCCTGCATCGGAAAGATCAGCCAGGATCGAAATCACTTTTTCTCGGATGTAGGCAAAGTGGTTCACGGCTGAAGCACTCCCTGTTCTTTAAGTTTGGCATGCTCGTCGAGCGCGAATCTGTCGGTCATGCCGGCAATGTAATCTGCCACGACATGAGCTATCGGCGTACTCCTCGACGTCCCCGTTTTCAACCGCCATTCCTTCGGCAGCCGGGCGGGCTCTTCAAGAAAGGCGGAAAACAGTCCTTTCACAACTTTGCCTGCATGGCCGGTCATTTTATTCACGCGCTGATGCCGATACATGTTCGCAAACAAGAATTCTTTGAGCTGCAGGTCGATTGAGGCCATTGCATCCGAAAAAGCGACGACCGGATGGTCAAGGTCTCGGACGTCCGAGGCGCTTGCCGGGGCCGCCACGTTTAATCGCCTGCCAGATTCTGTCAAACAATCCGTCACCATTTCCCCGATGAGCCGGCGCACGGCTTCGAAACCGAGCCGGGTGGCATCAATGTCTGGAAAATCCGCCCGCGCGGAGCGGAAAATGTCTCCAACCACGGGAACGCTGAAAAGATCCTCAATTTGGAACAGCCCGGCTCGAAGGCCGTCGTCAATGTCATGATTGTTGTATGCAATGTCATCGGCTAGAGCCGCCACTTGTGCTTCCGCGCTGGCAAAGGTGTGAAGCTCCAAATCGCAAGTATTGGAAAAACGCGCAATCTCCCTGGGTAGATTATCGTCCGAGCCCCCTGCCATAAGAGGGCCATTATGTTTGACGAGCCCCTCTAAGGTCTCCCAGACAAGGTTCAAGCCATCAAACTCCGGATATCTCTCTTCCAATCGCGTCACCACAGCAAGTGATTGGGCATTGTGATCAAAGCCGCCATGGCCCTGCATCATCTCGGACAAGGCATCCTCCCCCGCATGGCCGAACGGAGTGTGCCCCAGGTCATGTGCCAGCGCCAATGTCTCCGCCAAGTCCTCATCCAGCCGCAGCGAGCGAGCAATTGAGCGGGCGATTTGAGCGACCTCCAAGGTGTGCGTCAGCCGTGTCCGATAATGATCCCCCTCGTGGTTCACGAAAACTTGAGTTTTGTATTCGAGGCGGCGAAACGCCGTCGAATGAACAATTCTGTCCCTGTCACGCTGAAAGCAGGTACGCGTTTTGCTTTCCTGTTCCACAAAAAGCCTCCCTCTGCTTTCCTCCGGTCGGCTTGCATAGACTGCTCGATCATTCATCACTTTGGTTTTCTGTTCGATGGCTCTGAGATTTGACAAGTGTGTATTCGACATTACATAGGCGTTGCAACATGTTATCATTCCCTGAACAGCGCGCAGGAATTTGTAAAATGAGTGAAATCGGAGCGATAGTCCAAAAAATTACCGTCACGGAAAGTGCGGCCAATCGTGTCAGTGAGTTGATTGCTAGCGAAGGCAACAAGGCCTTGATGCTGCGGGTGGCTGTATCTGCCGGGGGATGCTCCGGATTCGAATATGGCTTCAATTTGGACAAGGATCATAACGATGATGATCAGATTTTTGAGGCCCATGGCATCAAGATCGTCGTCGATGAGACATCCCTTGAGCTTCTGGGGGGATCGACGGTGGACTATGTAGACGATCTCGCCGGGGCATCCTTTCGGCTACAAATTCCAAATGCGACAGCCTCATGCGGCTGCGGCATTTCGTTCTCGGTGTAAGCCGTCCGACGATGACAAAGATTGCGACGTGGAATGTGAATTCGGTTAAGGCCCGGTTGCCTCTCTTGCTGCGCTGGCTGGACGAGTTCTCACCCGATGTGGTGCTGCTTCAGGAATTGAAATGTGTCACGGACGCTTTCCCTCAAACCGAGGTGGAAGACAAAGGATACAACGTCGCGGTCAAAGGGCAGAAAACTTACAATGGCGTCGCTATTCTCTCCAAATCCCCGATTGATGTGGAACTGACGGAACTCCCTGGAGACGAGCAGGATGAGCAAGCGCGCTACATCGAGGGTTTCACCGCCGGTGTTCGGGTAGCCTCCATTTACCTCCCCAATGGCAATCCAGTGGAAAGTGAAAAATATCCCTATAAGCTAGCGTTCATGGAACGGCTGTATGACCGGGCCAGAACCCTTTTGACTTATGAAGAATCGTTTGTACTGGGGGGCGACTATAATGTGATCCCCGAAGACCGCGATTGCTATAACCCAAAGGGATGGGAGGGCGACGCCTTGTTCCGCGCCGAAACCCATGCGGCCTTCCGAAAAATCCTATATCTCGGACTGACCGATGCCTTTCGAGCACTCAACCAGGAAGAGGGACGCTTTTCCTACTGGGACTACCAGGGTGGAGCCTGGAACAAGGACAATGGCATTCGCATTGACCACCTTCTGTTGTCCCCCCAGGCGGCGGACCAATTAACAGATATCGGCATCGACAAGACCCCTAGGGGCTGGGAACGCCCCTCTGACCACACCCCTGTCTGGTGTAAATTGAGCGCCTAACCTGCCAGCCGTTTGCGGTGGTTTGAGACCACGCTCCACCAAAAATAGAACCTACCCGGTGCTCTGACGAGATCGACCCAGCGCTCTGGGTCCTCAAAAAACCGCCGCCATTCGCGTTGCACCTGTTGAACCGGCCTTTATAATATTAGTAAATCGCGGGGACGAATATCCGTCCCGTTTACAGACAGAGGACCCGGCATTGCTCAACCNCGGACAAGCTTTCGTCTCAGCATCCCAGTTCGGATTGACGCCATTCGACCTCGCCCGTCCGGCCTCCATGGAAGACATTCACGACCTCCTATCGTTGCCCTGCACACCTTGTTATCTCGCGGGGGGAACCGATATGTTCATCCAGTTCCGAGAGGGCTTGCGGCCTGACTTCGTTATTGACCTCAATGGCATCGCAGAATTGGCGNACATATCGCTCACCGGGAATGCCCTGATCATTGGCGCCGGCATGCGCCACAGCGAAGGTGCCTGCCATGGCCTGGTGGATCAGCATATTCCCGGGTTTACCTCAGCCTGGTCCTTGTTTGGCAATACGCGCGTTCAAGGCATGGGTACCCTCGGCGGCAATCTGATGGCCCGACGGGAGCGCTATGAAGGCCCAATCCTGGCATCTGCACTTGATGNNNAATTGACCTTTTTGGGTCCAGATGGACAGGTCACCATGAGCATGGAGGACGTTTGGGCAAACCGGNATCCGGANGGNGCCCTTCTCACCCATATTTCTGTACCCGTCGCCGGGCGGCCCCNGCTTGCCTACGACCGAACGTTGAGACCCATTTTTACCCTCGCTGCGGTACTCCAGGATGCGCCGACCGGNGGTATCGGCGGGCGCGCAGTCATNGGGTTTGAATGGGACCGCCCCGTCACCTTTGACNTGGACCTCGGCGGCATCGCCNACAANAAAGGTGTCACCGCCTCAGCGCCGGAAATTGCTGCAACGGCCTTTGAGAGGTTTCCTGAGGCCCTGTCGGACGCCGAATATAAGAAAGACGCAGGCACGGCGGTGCTGACACGTCTCCTCACACAGTTGGGAGCGCAGCCATGAGCACCGAGNTTATCAAAGCTGGATCGACNCTGGACATCTCCTTTACCTTGAATGGGACAGAGATTTCGGCAGCGGTGACCGCTGAAACACCCTTGAGTACGCTTCTCCGAGACAGGCATGGCCTGACAGGTGTTAAAATCGCCTGTGCCTCCGGTGTTTGTGGGAGTTGCACAGCNCTCATCAACGGCAAACCTGTCACCACCTGCACCGNATTCGCGTATCAGGCCGACGGCCGGGANATNANAACGATTGAGGGATTGAGCNAAANCGNCGCNCCCAGNCNTGTTCAACAAGCGTTTATGAAACANAGCGCGTTCCAATGTGGTTACTGCACGCCGGGAATGATTTTGCTGGCAACCGCACTCCTTGCAGATATCCCCAANCCAACGCGGGAGGAGGCCATCGACTGGATGAGCGCGAATATTTGCCGGTGTACTGGTTACACCTTAATCATCGACGCCGTGATGGAGGCCTCAGGACAATGAACCAGATCGACCCTCANCCTCGCGTCATTGGCGATGATGCCCCCCGAATAGATGCCAAAGCGAAAACATCCGGGCAAGCGATCTACACGGCTGATATCACGCTCCCCAATATGCTTCACGCCAAGCTCCTGAGAAGCAATGTGGGCCATGCGCGACTGGTCAAGATTAACGCAGACANAGCGCGCCGGGCACCGGGCGTGCACGCCGTTGTGATTCGAGACGATCTCGACCAGCTCGCCTCACCGGTCTATGGCTATTTTATTAAAGATCANCCNTTCGTNGCGATGGATAAAGTCCGCTACGAAGGCGACACNCTNGCNGCNGTNGCCGCGGANACNGAAGCCCANGCCGAGGCNGCNTGNGCNCTCATCGACGTCGAATTTGAACGGTTGCCTGATGTNCCGGATATTGAGNCNGCCCTNTCTGANNCNTCAGCGGAATTGTTCGAAGATGCCCCNATGGGGNTNGTTCCAAAATACGGGANAGGTGCNACNGGAACCCTGCGGCCGATCAGAAACAGCTGCTACTCCTTCCGCTATGAGANGGGANACGAGGCTGCGTTTGAGCAATGCGACCATATCTTTGAAGATGAGTTCCGATTTTCCCGCATGCATCATCTTCACTTGGAACCCTTTGTGACCTTGGCCGATGCGTCCCATGACCGGATCCAAATCTGGTCAAGCTGCCAGAACCCTTTTGCCCTTAGGAAAGAACTCGGACGCCTGTTTGGCCTCTCGGAAAACCTTATTAATCTCAACAGTCCCTTCGTCGGTGGGGGNTTCGGCGCAAAAAACAACGCCAAGACGGAACCATTGGCGGTTTTGCTGTCAAAGATGAGCGGCCGGCCGGTACGGCTCTGTTTCACCATGGAAGAAGGTTTTCTCACGAACACTCAACACGCCACCATCCTNAAACTCAAAACAGGCGTGATGAAGGACGGCACGTTCGTCGCCCGTAAGAGCGAGATCTATCTCGACGCGGGCGCTTATTCCGACGCGAGCCCGCTTGTTGCCGAGAAAGCTGGATACCGAATTCCCGGTCCGTATCGTTGGCAACATATCGAAACCGATTGCTACTGTATGATGACCTGCACCGCCCCGGCTGGCCCATTCCGCGGATTTGGCGGCACCCAAACCACCTGGGCTGGAGAGTCTCAGCTCGACATGATCGCGCGGCGACTGGACATCGATCCCCTGGAAATGCGGAAAANAAATCTTTTGAAACTTGGCGACCCCTTCGTACCTGGCGAGTCCGGCATGGACAGTGACCTTGAAGAAGGACTCGATCTTATTGTCAAAGAGATCGGGTACCATAACGAAAGGTCGGTGAACCGTGGGGTGGGCTTGTCGATTGGGTTTAAAGACGGCGGCGGCATCAACAAACCGGCACTCGCCCGCGTTAAAGTTGGAACTTCGGGGGATGTATTTCTGCAATGCGGCGTTATTGAAATGGGGCAAGGCGGACATACCGCCATGAGCCGGGTNACCGCTGAAATTTTAAAAATTGATCCNAGCCGNATCACTTATGCTCCGATCACCACGGATCACACACCCTTCGACCAAGGCACAAATGCCAGCTCAGCGGTTGCTGTTATGGGACAAGCGGTCGCCATCGCGGCTCAGAAGGTGCGCAACGATATTTTGGAATTTGCCGCCGGCCAGCTGGGGTGTAAGCCAGATGCGTTAGACCTTGAGGATGGCGCCATTCGTAAAGGCAACGAGTCTCATCCGCTAAACTTACTTGTCATGGGCTATTATGGTGGCGTCGGGTTCGAATTTTCAGCCGACGGATATTTTAAGGCTCCGCTCGATCATGACGCCCCTCTCGAAAGCCCCTGTGTGTTCTGGGAAATCGGCTGGGGCGGCGCAGAAGTTGAGGTTGATCCAGAAACAGGCAAAGTCACACTTCTTAAATTGGTGGTCAGCGGTGATGCCGGTAAAGCCATTCATCCTCTTGTNTGCCAGGGCCAGGATGAAGGCGCCGCCATGATGGGGGTCTCTCAGGCTCTATTCGAGACCATGAAATATGATGGCACNCGTCTGACCAACGGCACGCCGCTCACGTANCGCGCCCCATTAGCCTCGGACATGCCGCCGGCATTTTGGTCCATCACGCAGGAGCAAGGCCATGGCCCCGGACCATTTGGGGCAAAAGGGATGGGTGAAGGCGGCATGTTGCCCGTCGCCAGTGCCGTCGCTAATGCCATCGAAGATGCCGTTGGCATCCGTCTCACGGAACTGCCGCTNAGTCCCCAACGGGTGCTCGCCGCCCTAAAGGCTAAAGGCNAGTGACCGACATCCGCTGACCGGTCCACCGGATCAAGATGTTTGCCCGACAGGTCCCGTCCTGCTGTCAGCCATGCCCACGGTTTCTTTGGCGCACGACTTCGGGATGAGCGGCAAAGTAAAGGAATGCCAAGCACCTGCCACCGTGCTCAGTCTTTTCGCGTTTAAATTTTCCCGGCTACCCCTGCGCCGCGAATCTTGCTACTCCGGCTGGATGGATTGTAACAGGTGCATGACTTGAGGGAGCGTCATCCGTGAACGGTATATTCTTTGCAATTGTCTTTATCGCATTTGGTGTTGCCGGTGTTCGGCAAGTCATGTGGGAGCCGCCAGGCGGTGATGTAAAATCACCGATGGAGTTGCTCGCCTTGGCCATGGTCGACACGGCGGAGGCTTCTGTAACGCTGGCGATCGGTTTGGTGGGCGTGATGGCCCTATTCCTGGGTCTAATGAAAGTGGCGGAAGCGGGCGGCATGCTGGTCATAATCGCCAAGCTGACCCGGCCTCTTATGCAAAAGCTGTTTCCCGACGTGCCCCCGAGCCATCCAGCCATGGGGGCCATGATCCTGAACATGTCCGCCAATATTCTGGGGCTTGGTAACGCGGCAACNCCCTTTGGCATCCGCGCCATGCANGAACTCGACAAATTAAATCAAGTGAAGGGAACGGCGACCAATGCGATGGTGCTTTTCCTGGCCATCAATACATCGAGCGTCACTCTCCTCCCGACCGGNGTCATCGCGCTAAGAGCCGCGGCTGGCTCGCAGGATCCGGCNGGGATTGTGCCGACGACGTTGTTTGCCACCATTTGCTCNACCACNATCGCCATTATCGTCGCCAAGCTNTGCCANAAGTACTGGTTCNNCGAACCCGTGCCANAGGTGGGGANGANANCNGCGCNNGAAAACAGCACCGATGCAACAATCATGGAGACCGGTGTGCCGGAACTGGATGCCAATAGCCCGGCCAATAACCCAGACCTGGACGAGTTGAATTTAGACGATGCAGGCGGGGCCTACCCTGCTTGGGTTTCAATCACGCTTCTTCTGGGCATTCTCGTTTTGATCCCCCTCACCGTGTTGTTCGGAAAGCAAATTTCGCCCTGGATCATGCCCGGACTCATGGTGGGACTGCTGGGCTTTGGCGTGCTTCGCCGGGTGAGGGTCTACGAACAGTTCGTCGAAGGGGCCAAAGACGGTTTCCTGGTGGCGCTGCGCATCATCCCCTATTTGGTCGCAATCTTGGTGGCTGTCGGCATGTTCCGATCCTCGGGCGCCATGGACATGCTGATCTCCCCCCTTTCGTTTATAACCAACCCCTTGGGCATGCCAGCCGAGGCGCTGCCGATGGCGCTGTTGCGGCCGCTCTCTGGATCCGGCGCTTATGGTATTGTTGCAGATATCGTAAACAATCCGGCCATTGGTCCCGACAGCTATACCGGTTATCTCGTGAGCACGTTGCAAGGATCGACCGAAACCACCTTCTTCGTGATCGCTGTCTATTTCGGGTCCGTTCAAGTCCGCCGGGTCCGCCACGCGCTTATCGCCGGACTGAGTGCGGACTTTGCTGGCATTGTCGGGGCCGTCGTGGCCGTCAGTTTCCTACTGACCGGATGACGTCGCTGATCCACTTACTTTGCCGGTCGAAAACGCGGCAGACGGCGCACTGGAACACAAACGACTTTACGTTGAAAGCGGGTTTCAACCCCAGGGTCTTGGAGATCGCTTTATGAGCACTTTTTTACCTGGGCTGGACAGTATGGAAATCCAGAGCTTTATCTCGGGATGTATTCTGAAAATTATCCCGCCCAACTCTTCTATCAACGGCATGGATTTCAAAAAGTCAGCGGCCACCTGTTCCCCTTGGTACGCCAACGAGATCTCGAGTTTATCTACAAAAGGGTAGCTGTTTAATCGCGACCGGTAACCGCCCACTGCTCATCATTGGCCGCCGCAAGTTTCTTTGGCTTTATTATCGATGCCCGTCTAGTTTCCGAACAGCTTGACCAAGACCAATGTGATGCCCGGGAAGGCTACCAACAAGCCGACCCGCACCACATCGGAGATGATGAACGGCATCACGCCTTTAAATGTTTGGGCAATGGGAATGTCCTTGGCCATTGAATTAATAACAAATACATTCATTCCCACAGGCGGCGTGATCAGCCCGGTTTCAACAACAATCAGAGCGACGATACCAAACCAAACTTTGACGTCCTCCGCATCCATGCCGAAGTCCATTTCCGCCAGGATCGGCCAGAAAATAGGCACAGTCAGAAGGATCATGGAGAGCGAGTCCATCACGCACCCGCCAATAACGTAGAAAATTAAGATGACGATTAAAACAACCATGGGCGTCAATTCTGCGTCCAGAATCATGGCCGCCAATTCTTGAGGCAACTGCGTCAGCGCAAGAAAGACGTTGAGGACGTCGGCACCAAGCACGATCAGAAAAATCATTCCCGTGGTCTGACCTGCGCCCAGAACACTCTCAATGAATCCGTCTTTTCTCATGCCGCCATGGAAATACGCCAAAGCACCTGTGCCAATGGCGCCGAACGCCGCACCCTCTGTCGGCGTGAACACCCCCGTATAGATGCCGCCGATGACAACGATGAAGATTAGAATGACGGTCCAGATTTGTTTGAGTGCCGCGAGGCGCGAGGCGCTCGTGGCTCGGTCCCCTGCGGGCCCGGCGTCGGGCGA
>NHHQ01000088.1 GCA_002170915.1 Rhodospirillaceae bacterium TMED167
ATTCCCACGCGTTACTCACCCGTCTGCCACTTTCCACTAAACCGAAGTCTAGTTTCTCGTTCGACTTGCATGTGTTAAGCATGCCGCCAGCGTTCGCTCTGAGCCAGGATCAAACTCTCAAGTTAAATTTCCTTCCTTTACTCAGGGTTGCCCCTGCATCTAGGACGGAATTAAGAGTGATCCGTTTTCTCTCAACAAACTGACGATTCTCAATAGCTACTATCACAATGATCACAAGTACCACCGGGATGCTAGCTCATGAGTACGCACAAACTAGAATGCACAAACGACATCTAGGTTTGTGAGATAGACGAAATATATTCGCTACCGCGACAAACCGCCGCCTGCGCATCCCTTTCGATATCAACAATGTCAAAGAGCATGTTCCCTGAATTTCAAATTCAGTAATAGAATCAGACTTACTGAGAACCCTCGAACCAACTATTCGCTGCCCGAGGAGCGGGGTTGTACGCCCCCCCTGTGAGGTTGTCAAACCATGTTTGGTACTTTTTTTAAAAAACTTTCTTTTTTTTCGACAGGACGCAATTTATCACAAATACATCATGTCTGTGCGGCTTATACAAATTTATGATATACCTCATTTTGGTTTCGTATCCGGCGATATTTGGTTAAAATAGTGCTTCGCTGTAGGAAATTGAAATAATGAAAACAAGAACGCTTCTGACACCAACAATCCTCCCTGCCCTGATTTTGGTCTTGAGCGCCTGCAGTCAAAGCGTCGGCCTCGCGCCAACACCGACAAGCAGCACAGCTTCCAGCCAAGCCAATCAACCGTCCTTTGCGCAGTTCCAGGACATTCCGATTCCGCCGGGCGCGCGTATGAATTTGGACCGGACGGTGATACTGGGTGCGCCGGCAAGCTGGATTGGCCGTCTGGCTTTAAATGCAAACCAAAACCCGGCGGTCGTCTTCGATTTTTTTAAACAGCGGACTTCGGAATTCGGCTGGCAGGAGGTCACCACGGTGCGGGCAGCAACCAGTTTCATGACCTTTACCCGCGCTAACCGCGTGCTCAACATCCAGATCAATGCAAAGACGCTTCAGGGCAGCGAAGTCGATTTGACGATTTCGCCACGTGGCCAGTCAGGCGGGGCAGCAGCATCGCAGTTGCCGCAACAGGGGCAATAATAGCACCATCACGCCCGGTACTATACCCCGGTCATCCAGCCCGCCTGCGGGCGGANAGCACTGAACCTAGAACTCTGCAGAAGTCCCCANTCTTTGCATCTTTGTATCGACGGTCCGTTCGGACCAACTGTCCCAACCGCTCTATTCAAATTAGTGATCTTTCCTGTCCGGCCCCCGAAACGCTCTGATAAATTGTTGGGACTAAATTCAAGCCAGAGGGCAAAACGGAACTTTCAAGACAGCCGTCCATTAGCTAGTGTCGGCTTTTAGACGTTAACTGTGGCTAGCAGAGGAAGTTTGTCATGACCGAAGTTGTGATCGTGGATGGTGTCAGAACGGCCATTGGAAAATACGGTGGAGGTCTATCTTCTGTCCGTCCGGACGATCTGTTAGCGTGTACCTACAAGGCGTTGGCGGCGCGTACAGGGGTTGATCCTGCAGAGTTGGACGAAGTTTTTGCCGGCTGCGGAAATCAGGCTGGTGAAGACAACCGCGATGTCGCTCGCATGTCCACCCTCCTGGCCGGATTTCCGAAGGAGGTACCCGGCATCACCGTCAACAGAAATTGTTCCTCGGCATTAGGTGCTGTCAATTTAGCAGCGCGGTCNGTTCTCGCGCGCGAGGGCGATCTCTACATTGGCAGTGGTGTTGAAAGTATGAGCCGCGCGCCCTGGTCGATGCCNAAACCGCCGAAGACCCCTACCACTGCGCCGCCGAAAGTTTATGACACGACGGTAGGCTGGCGCTACGAGAACCCTAAGATGGATGAGGTGTACCCGATCATTTCCCTCGGTGAAGGCGCAGAACTNATCGCCGAAGACATGCAGATCACGCGAGAAGAGCAGGATTCTTTTGCCCTCGAGAGCCACGAACGCGCTATCGCCGCAATAAACGACGGTCGGTTCAAGGACGAGATTATCCCGGTCGATGTTCCGCAGCGCAAAGGCGAAGCCCGTGTCATCGATACCGACGAACACCCCCGCTATAATCGAACCAACGGGCATCTAGACATCGCCATCGATATGGCCGCTCTTGGCAAACTGCGCCCGGCCTTTAAAAGAGATGGCACAGTTACGGCGGGTAATTCCAGCGGCATCAATGATGGTGCCGCTGCGCTTCTTATGTGCAGTCGGGAAAAAGCCGACAGCCTAGGGTTGAAACCTATGCTGCGCTGGATGGGATCGGCCTCTGCCGGCACAGACCCCCGTTATTTCGGCTATGGCCCGGTCCCCGCGACGGAGAAACTTCTCAAGCGCTTCGATCTCAAAATNGATGACATTGGGTTGNTCGAACTTAATGAAGCATTCGCTGCCCAGGCAATTGGGTGTATGCGACAGTTGGGGCTCAGCCACGAGAACACCAATGTCAATGGCGGTGCCATCGCCTTGGGCCACCCCACCGGCTGCTCCGGTGCGCGTATCTTAGTGACTTTGATGCACGAGATGAAGCGCCGCGCCGCTGATATGCCGCGCCCCTTCTATGGCCTCGTCACACTCTGCGTCGGTGTCGGAATGGGCGAATCAACGCTAGTCGAATGGATTGGGGATTTNTAGAGGTTTATNTGGGAGATAGTCAGATGACNTACCCTCCCAACAGCCCCATCGAGAAAGCCCTAGCGCTCAATCTGGATCCGCTCAAATACGGCACCATCGCGGAAATTGGAGCGGGCCAAGAGGTCGCTCGATGGTTTTTTCAAGCCGGCGCCACGGCGGGAACCGTCGCCAAAACCATGTCTGCCTATGACATGAACTTCAGCGATGAAATCTACGGCCCTTCCAAAGATAAGCGCTACGTCTCTAAGCAGCGACTGGAGAAGATGCTTGAAAAAGAATTCGATCTCGTTTTGTCACGCATCGAAGCACATCGTCCAGAGGGCTCAACCTTTTTCGCCTTTGCCAACACGGTAAAAGCACAGGGGTACAATAAGCGCGGTGAGTGCCATGGCTGGATGGGTATCCGGTTTCAGCGCGCGCCCAAACTGGCGCCGGATGAGATCATCCTCCATGCGCGGCTTCTGGATGACACCAACATTGAGCAGCAGGAAGCGCTGGGTCAACTTGGCGTTAATTTGATTTACGGTGCTTTTTTTCTGCGGGACGCACCTGAACGGATGCTGCACAGCCTCATGGATAATTTGAAATGGGGACGGGTGGAAATTGACTTGGTGGAGATGCGGGGGCCAACGTTGGGCTCACTAGATGACCGGTTGATGGCGCTTGAGATCGTCAAAGGAAGCCTAGCCCGGGCCGTTCTTTTTGATCCTGACGGGAAAGTCGTGATCCCGGCCGATGCCTTGTATAAGAAAAGCGTGCTGGCCATGCGGGGGCGGTTTGACCCAATTACCCCGTCGGAAATAAACAGGTTCAAGGACGCGAAAAACAGATTTACCGGCACCCTTTCGGCGCTGGGGCCGACCCCATCAAACAACGTTATTCAGCTTGCCGAAATGACGATGGCCGATCTAGCCAATAATGAAACCATTGATACTCGGGATTTTCTGGCCCGCGTAACTGCGCTCGCCGCCGCCGGTTACTATGTCCTAATTTCAGAATTCTTCAGGTATTTCAGGGTTCGCCAATATCTCTCGCGATACACCCGCGAACCCGTCGGTATGGTAGCGGGAACCGCCGGGTTCGCCGAGATATTCCGCGAAGATTATTATGATGGCCTTGCCGGAGGCATGCTAGAGGGCTTGGGCCAATTATTCCCTGATAAAACGCTTGCCTATTTCTACCCGGTCCTCGAAGACGGACAAATCAAAACCCTGGAGGATGTACCCATCGCTGCCCATCTAAAACCACTGTTCACCTATCTGAAGGACCGCGGCCGAATCATCTCCGTGGACGATTACGCAGGTGATGATGTCTAAAACAGCCTCTGTCGAACGTCCTCTGAATGGCATCCGCGTCATCGGTCTCGAACAATACATGGCGGGGCCTTATTGTACGATGCTGCTGGCTGACGCAGGGGCGGAGGTCATCAAAATTGAACGCCCCGGACGGGGGGACCCACGACGCGCCATGCCGCCCTTCGCCGAGAAGGATGGCGTCAAAAAAGCCGCTGGTTTCATGGGCTATAACCGCAACAAAAAAAGCGTCGCGCTCAATCTGCAAACAGCGGCGGGACAAGATATCTTCCGCGATTTGGCCGCGACCGCCGATGTCATTGTCGAAAATTTGCGTCCTGGAGCGATGAAAAAGATTGGTCTGGACTACGATGCTCTGGGGCATATACACCCCGAATTAATCTGGGCCCAAATCTCCGGATTTGGTCAGTTGGAAGGCTACCGGGGGCCCTACTCCGAGCGACCAGCCTTCGACATCGTTGCAGAAGCCATGAGCGGCATCATGCATCAGGTGGGTTTCGCCGATAAACCACCGTCCTGGACTATCTATGGTATGGCGGACGTTTACACCGGAATGGTGACGGCCTTTGGCGTCATGCAAGCGCTTTTCATGCGAACGAAAAACGGCAGGGGACAGTTTGTAGATTCGGCTATGTTCGACAACATGCTGTCGCTAAATGAGGCAATGGTGCCGCTGTATTCCATTGCTGGCCAGTCGCCCTCGCGGGGGGCGCCCAAGAACCTGTTCCCGCGTGGCGCGTTTGAATGTAAAGACGGCTATATCGCGCTTAATGTCCCGGATAACATCATTTGGAAACGTCTGTGTGAGGCCATGGGCCGGGACGACCTTATCCATGACGAACGTAGCAAGGGCGGCACCGAACGCGCCACTAACGCGGCCTTCCTCCAGCCGGTTATAGAAACCTGGCTTGCTGCCCTCACCCGGGACGAGGCTGTCGATACCCTCAACAAAATTGGGGTGCCCACCGGGCCGGTAAACACGGCCGAAGACATTTTTAACGATCCACACGTTCGGGCGCGCGGTTTGCTTATGGACATCGATGACCCGGAAGTTGGGACCCATGCCTTTGCTCGCTCGCCAATCTTTTTATCAGAGGCGCCGGACCTGCCTAAGGCAGCTGCCCCGGCGCTTGGACAGCACACCGAGATCGTTCTAAAAGAATTAGGATATGATGACGGCAAGATCGGTGACCTTGTCGCAGAGGATGTAGTTAGCTTGGCGCACACCTAACCGGCTAGAAACTGGACGAGACGATACCCGAACGAAGCAACAAAGAGGCGACGGTTGCTTGGATGCGGCGTTCAGCCCCCCGCCATAAAAGCCGGTTCGCAGTATTGGCGGCGGCTCTTAAGCTTAAGGCAGACCCGCTTCACATCNGCATCATTCTTGAGCGGTCCCGCTACAAGGCGATAAAAAACACCTTTGCCCCGCCCTAGGTTCACACGCATGATCTCCGGCTGTAAATTCGCCAAAAGAGACCGGTGCGCNCGGCGAAGCTGCGCCCATCCCCGGTCGGCTGCTTTGCGCGACCGGAATGACGCGATATGGACGGCGGGTTGCGGCCCGGACAGCATAGCTGCCGGCTTACTAGATGCCTTGGCCTGTGCTGCGTCCGCTGGTTTCGGGGCCGGTTTAGGTTGTGATGGATAAAGCGCTTTTTCAATAGCAGCTTTCTCAGCCATCGCTTCCGCGTCCGTTACAATCCCCCGCTCTTGTAGCATTTCAATCCGGCGCGTCGCATCCGCTGACGCCAGCAGGCCCTTAGGCGCGGGCCGCGGATTGGCTTTGACCCGAGGAGTGGCGGGCAGCAGGCCCTCGACAATTGTATTTCGCTCCGCGCCATGCTGGCGGACCGTAATCGCGCGCATCTCCAGCGCCCGGCGAATGGCATTGAGGCGCTGCGTAATTTGCGCCGCGCTGGGCACAGATCTCTCCAAACCGACTGCGGGTGGTTGCTGCGTGAGATANAGAAGCGCACCCAAGTTAGCTTTACGACGGGCGTTGTATTCCGCCTCCGTTATAAGGCCTTCATCCATCAGCTTTTTAATTGTCTCAAACCTTTCGATGATATTTTTATCTTCTGCAGAAACCATGTTAGATGGTGTCGGCTCGGAGCGCTGGGCCCTGTTTCCGACGGCCCGCCTCGTCTGTGTTTTCTGGGCCGGCATTATCATTGGTCCCATTGTCCGTGCGTGGGGCTGTTGATTGGCAGCCAGAGAGGAGGAAAGGCCTCTATTTTGGAGGAGCGCTAGGTTTAGACTCGCCAGTTCTAGGACAGGCTGAGGGTCCAGATTGTTCATCACAATCATTTTTTGAGAGTTGTTTGGCCGGAGCGCGATGACTGCCTCATAGGCCGCTTGGGCTTGCGCTAGTTGTCCCGTCTGCTGATGGATCATNCCTTTCCCCAAAAGTGCATGCACATCCCGGGGGTTGCTCTGCAGGGCCCGGTCAAACAACGCCCCCGCCTGCAACAAGTCTCCTTTTGCGAGATTGCCAATCCCTTGTTCAGAGAGCGGAAGACTAGCCTGCGGTTGCGGTCGCGATTGGAACCTCTCCATAAATTGTGCATTAGACAATAAGTCGCAACCCCCCAACGCCAGCGCCAAGGCGCTCAATAGTCCAGTTCGCCAAATTGCCTGAAGGCCCGCACCGCGTAACATTTTTATTCCCCTAGCTTAAGAGTTGCCCTGAACACCAAATTCCATGCAAAACTAAACCTACACAGCACTATATATTGTGCGGCGAAGGGTTAAAATACCCTAAAGGTTGGAGACCTTACGATTTAGGGCGGATAAACCGAGAACCCTCCGTAAAATTTATGAATTTCATAAAAAAATTAGAATTGAGGGTCCTTTTGCCTGGTTTTTTTCACTCTGCAAAAATGAGACAGATTTTAGAAAGTAATTCACGAATACCCTACCAATGTCGCTCTAGAATCAGTCATATCCATACGCATTTCAGCGGAGATGAGCCGCACATATGAAGATTGCCAGGGAGAGGATGCTTATTCGCGTCGCCTGATACCGCGGTGGCTATGAGTACGGCCAAACTTTTCAGCTAGAGATGCAGCGGATTCCTTCACCGCAAATTTCAGGGTTTGTAAATGATCTTTATCCCCACGATCCTGCGGAAATGTGCAGCCCAAGGAACCCAAAACCGTTCCTGAATAGTCGCGCAGTGCCGCACCCACACTCATTACCCCGGGTAGAAATTCTTGTTCATCCTCGGCAACCCCGAATCTTCGTATATGGCGGAGGGCCTCAATCAAATCATGCCTATTCGTGATAGTATTTTCAGTAAACTTGGTTTGTCCCTTTTGATCGAGCAGTCGGAAGACTTCCTGCTCTGGCAACCAAGCCAGAATGGCTTTGCCCAAGGCAGTCGCGTGCGCAGCACTGGCATAGCTTATACCACCCGTCACAACGCGAACGACTTTAGTTGAGTCTAATTCCGCCAAGACGACCAAGTCAGTGCCCTGCATAACCGCAAGGTGAACATTCTCTCCGGCGACTTTATTAAGCCTTTTGAGTTCAGGCATGGTGATATCCACCAAGCTTCGCTGTCGAGCACTGAAGGATGACAACTCTAGTACTCGAGATCCCAACGCATAGCCTTGCCCCCTCTGAGCCTGGCTTACATAACCTCTAGTCAGAAGCGTTTGAACAATATGATGGCAGGTAGAGACATTTAAGCCTGTCATCAATGCAACCTCATTCAAACCTAATTCGCCCGGAGCTTTTGCCAGAACCTCCAATATATCAAGGGCTCGCGCCACTGACTGAATTTGACGGTTGTCTTTGAGGATTCGCTTCACGAAGCTTCAATTCCACGCGCTGAATGATCATGGGACATTTTCATAATATGAAAGGTAATTCTACATCGTAAAAAACTTTGACATCAACATTAGATTACATCAAACTTAATAAATAAAAAAATGATGTCGATTTCGAATCGATAAACAGGGAGTGGCTTTAGCAATCTCACACGGTGAGAGATCACTCAAAAATTTAGGAGTTAGTTATGTCGTTTGCAGTGGCAAAGCGCCTTACGAATGCGGGTGCAAAAAAAATGATGGATGCCGCCGTTGAAAAATCTAAAGACATAGGTATCCCAGCAACGATTGCAATTGTTGATGCTGGGGGCCACATGATTTTGCTTGAGCGAATGGATGGGGGCAGGTTCCATACTGTTCATTCCTCCACAACTAAGGCCGTATCGTGTGCATCTAATCGGCGCCCGAGTACAACTCGCGGGGCACAAGGACANGATCTTGATACTCTTCATGCCATTGGCCTGACACTGGCAGCTGGCCCCACTCGTTGGACTGCGATGGAGGGCGGCTTCCCAATTTTTTTCGAAGGCGAATGCGTGGGTGGCATAGGCGTGAGTGGCGGTGACTGGCAGCAGGATGAAGATATCGCCCGAGCTGCGGTCGAAGCAGTAGGCGCCGATCACGAGGGCTGACCAAATTTTATCTTCGAGAGACCATACAGGTATCTCATCACGCGCCCTAATGGTATGATCCAAGGGCACTAAACAGGGAGACGAAAATGAAAAACTTACGAACTCTGACATTAATTGCGGGGGCGAGCACCATAGTATTTGCCGCCCAGGCAGAGGCTGCATGGCCGGAGAAGCCGATTGAGTTTGTTATTCCATTTGGCGCCGGCGGGGGAGCAGACATTGAAGGTCGGTTAATTGCTAAGGGTATGAGCAAAGAACTAGGGGTTCCGGTGGTCGCTGTAAACAAGCCTGGCGGTGGTGGTGCGATAACTTACACCTACGTCAAAAACTCAAAGCCAGATGGTTATACTCTAGCATGGAACTCAACCTCCATTTTGACGACCACAAATATCGGGAACGTTCCCTTTAAATATCAAGCACTTGACCACATAGGCCAAGTAGCTCAGCAACCGGTTCCATTCGTGGTAAAAGCAGACTCCCGTTGGAAAACATTCAAGGACTTCGTCGATGAATGCAAAGCAAAACCAAACACGCTTAAAGTAGCATTCGCTGGCTATGGTAGCGCCACTCATATGGCTGGGGTAGCAATGACCCAACTCTCTGGATGCAAGCCGATAATGCTCCCGGTCAAGGCGCCTGATCGTCGAAAAATGATCCTTAGCGGAGAAACAGACGCCGCTGTTGACATTTTCTTTGTGCCTCTAAAATTTGTAAAAGCCGGTAAAATGCGCTTCTTGGCACTATCTAGTGGAAAACGTAACCCGGCGGCGCCAAATGTTCCTACCGCCAAAGAACTTGGAATGGATATGGAGATGGACCTCTTCCGTGGCCTTTCGGTCGCAAAGGGCACCCCACAGCCGATAAAAACCAAACTAGAGGCAGCCATGATAAAAGCAGCCAACTCAGAGGCGTTCAAAAAGCGCATGAAGAAACTCAACCTCACGCTGGCTCCAATGGGACAAAGTCAATTTGAAGCCAAACTCGCACGATCAAACGCAAACATAGTCAGCATTATGAAAAAAGCTGGCATGTACGAACAGAAGTCAAAAAAATAAGGTTACCTAAGATTGACGCTTATTTCCCCTGTTCTTGGTCAAAAAATTAGGCTGAGAATAGGGGCAGCTTCTGCTTGGTTAGTTAGATGTAGCTGACTTGCTTAGCCCCCTTCGGAATTCAGCGCGCATTTATTTTCTAGGAAATTTTTCAACTGATGCGCAAAAGGAACACGATCTCTGGCATTTTTCTGCTGGCCCTAACGATAGGGTATGGCGTGATGACGGCGAATCTTCCCACTCGAGCTATAGAGGACTCTACTCAACCATCTTTTTTTCCATGGGTAGTAACCGTTTGTCTTCTAATACTCTCCCTATTGCTCCTGCTTCAGGGCGTATTGCCTATAGCGAGCATACAGGCTCCTGCTCCGATTAATGTTAAGAAATGGAAAATATTTTCCGCCCTAATCTCTGTCATTGTCTATCTGGTAGCACTACCACAACTTGGTTTTGTCGTCGCCAACATCGTGCTCTTTGGTGCCCTAATGTTACTATATGGTGAGAGACGGCCTGTTCCGTTGATCTCGGGCTCAATTTTAGTCCCTATAGCAATTTTTCTGATATTCCGGGATTTATTCCAAATACGTCTGCCCTCCGGGATTTTGGGAGGGATTATTTAATGCACCCCGACTTAGTAGACGGTATCATTCAGGCTAGCCAATTTCATACGGTTCTGGCGGTTGCGTCCGGTTGCTTTATTGGTCTGATAGTTGGCATGATCCCGGGGCTAACCATCTCTACAGGTATAATCATAGTCCTTCCGTTGACCTTTGTCCTGCCGCCCGAAATTTCAATCGCACTTTTGTTAGGGCTCTATGTCAGTGGCATGACTGGCGGCAGTTTCTCTGCCATCCTTCTTAACATTCCTGGCACACCTTCCGCCTCCGCAACAGCCCTCGACGGCCATCCCATGGCATCACGCGGTGACGCAGGGCGGGCGCTCGGCATAGCCATTATCGCAAGCTTTGTAGGAGGGCTGTTCAGTTTCCTATGTCTTTTACTCATCGCGCCCTTACTCGCGGACATTGCCTTGCAATTTAAATCTCCTGACCTTTTCAGCCTTGTCTTCTTCGGGCTCACTATCATCTGCAGTTTCGCAGCAAAATCCATAGTGAAAGGCTTCATTTCCGCAGCAATTGGACTGGCAATTATAACGATCGGCCAGGATCCGATGATGGGTACACAGAGATTTACTTTTGGTGAAGTAAATCTCATTGGTGGCATTCATTTCCTTACAGCCCTCATCGGTCTCTTTGCAGTGCCACAATTGGTCGATAATTTTTCTGATATCGTGCGTCAAGGCAGTGCCGATGCAAACATGGCCAAAATTAAGCGTATCTTTCCCACACTATCAGATTTGAGAAAAATACGGCTGCCTGTAGCAATCGGCGCACCCGTAGGTTCATTCCTGGGAATTCTGCCGGGCGCCGGCGGTCCTATCGCAGCGTTTATCAGTTATGATTACGCCCGAAAACTGAACAAAAAGCCGGGCTCGTTTGGAGGCGGCGTACCAGAAGGCATCGCCGCGCCGGAGAGTTCCAACAACGCGGTCACGGGCGGCGCTCTCATTCCTATGATGACCCTTGGTATTCCGGGAGATCCAGTTACCGCAATTTTGATAGGAGCCCTTCTTATTCACGGTCTCGCACCTGGTCCGATGCTATTTATAGAAAACGGAGAATTTGCTTATGGGCTTATTTTCACCTTCTTTTGGGCAAACATATTTAACGTAATTATTGCACTTCTAGGTTTACGCCTTTTGGTAAAAGTTCTCTCCGTACCGAAGACTTATCTTATGCCAACCATTGCTATTCTGTGCGTTATTGGCAGCTACGCACTTCGTAGTAACTTCTTTGATGTATATGTGATGTTCGGTTTTGGACTCCTCGGCCTTGCCATGCGTTGGTTAGATATGCCGGTTGTCCCGCTCTTGCTCGCCATGGTCCTCGGTCGCCCGTTAGAGGAGCATCTTCGGGTTTCGCTGATAAGTGGACAGAACGATTTGTCAATTTTTGTAACGTCACCTTTTAGTCTGTTTTTTTTATGTCTCGCCGCTGTTTCTATTTTTTGGTCATTTTACATGGAACGAAATACAAAAACCGATCGGGCAAACGCACCAACTTCAACAACAGGATAAAATAAATGAGCGCAGAAACTATTCGTGTGGCGTCTTTAGGCATGGGCTGGTGGTCTGACGTCCTCGGAGACGGCGTGAACCGGGCAAACGGGATCGAGATTGTAAGCTGTTTCACCAGATCCGAGGAAAAGCGCCATACCTTCGCGGAAAAATACAACTGTACGGCCGCATCGTCTTACGAGGAGATTCTTGCTGATCCCTCCATCCAGGGCGTTATCAACACGACCCCCAACAATGTTCATCTCGAGACCACTCAGCAAGCTGCAGATGCCGGTAAGCATGTCTTTCTTGATAAACCCATCGCTAATAGCGTGGGAGAAGGGATGGAAATCACGAAAATATGCCGCAATGCCGGTGTAAAACTCTCCATCGGATTTCAGAGAAGGCGAGAATCTCAGTTCCGCTGGGTACACGAAAAAATTAAGGCCGGTGACTTCGGCATTCTCGTTCAGGCCGAGGCCAATATTAGTCGTGATCGTCTAGGCGCCTTCGACGAAGGCCATTGGCGCTATACCGCAGAGGGCATGCCGGGCGGCGTGATGCTGCAAATTGGACCACACTATGTGGATGTCCTAGAGATGATCATTGGACCGATCGTCGAGGTCTCGGGCATGCTTTCTCAATTGGTTCTGCCGGGGGACAATCCGGATGTCGCTGGGCTCATCATGCGACATGAAAACGGCGCTGTGTCGACCCTGAACGCAGGGTATGCATCTGCAGGGGAAAACTATGTTATGAACATCTATGGCAAAAAAGCCTCTGCGCTCTATACCCTCTCCACAGGCATGCATTATTTGGAGCAAGGTGACGACGCCCCCAAACATGTCCCGTTTGAGAAAAATGACACCATCGCCGAGCAGATGGAAGAGTTCGGCGACTGTATCCGCAACGACAGGGAACCGGAAGTCGGCGGTGAATGGGCATCCCGTTCTTTGGCAGTTATACGAGCCGGCGTTAAGTCAGCCACCGAGCGCCGGGTCGTTACCATCGACGAAATTATGGAAACGGGTGAGTAGCCAGATCACGCTCTCTTCGCCCCGTACTGCGCTTGGAGGCTCCTGGAGGTCATGCCCCGAGGTGTGCACGGCCGGTTAGACTACTTAACAGGTCGCTAAATTTACCATTAGCCACATGACTAGGACGCCGGACCGTCGACGAGCATTACTAAAATTTAACAGCCACTCACTATTTTTTTTGCAAAAATTTACTGCGTCAAAACAGATATTGCCAACGGGTTCCAACCGGCA
>NHHQ01000089.1 GCA_002170915.1 Rhodospirillaceae bacterium TMED167
GTCTTTTTCTCCTAGCCAATGATCGCCCAAGTAATCTCCGTGGTCTGAGGTGAAGGCTATCAGTGTGTCTTCTATCCGCCCTAGTTTTTCCATGAACCGGAGGAGCCGGCCAATTTCGTCATCTATTTGTTTGATCATGCCCATATACGCGGGCAATACCGAGTTCCGCACCTCATCCCGCGACATGGACTGCGAGACCCGTTGCTCGACGAAGGCCCCATAGACCGGATGAGGTGTTATTCTCTCGTCTTCGCTCCGGACTGGTGGATAGGTATCTTCTGGCCCGTATAGGGTGGCGTAAGGTGCCGGTGCCATATAGGGCCAGTGGGGCTTAATGTACGAAAGATGAAGACACCAGGGTTCGGCACCCGCTTCGTCGATGAAGTCTATAGCCCGACCCGTAATATATGCCGTTTCCGAGTGCTCGGCTGGGATGCGGGCGGGGAACTTGGCGTTTTCCAAATACCAGCCTGACAGGATTTCTCCGTTCGGTCCTTCGGCAGAATTAGCCCAGTCTTCCCAGGGGTTGTCTCCGCCAAAGCCTTGCTCCCGGAGATAATCGTTGTAGCGCGGAAAGGGGTCGTGGCTTGAGCTCGGATGAATACCGTCATCTCGTTCAAAGGGTTCGAACCCGCATTCAGCGGCGAATACGCCCTCTTGCGAGACGAGATCGACCCCTAGACGGATGAGACCCGCATAATCTGCCCGCATATGGGTTTTGCCGACGAGCGCGGTTCGAATCCCGCGCGGGCGAAGGTGATCGCCGATGGTCATCTCACCGACCCTAAGGGGTACAAAATTCCAGCTCGCTCCGTGGGAGTTTACGTAACGGCCGGTATAGAAACTCATACGCGATGACCCGCATACGGGCGATTGGCAGTACGCGCGGTCAAAACGCACGCCCCGAGCGGCAAGACTGTCAATGTGCGGCGTTTCCAGTTTTGGGTGGCCGTAGCACGAAAGATAGTCCCAGCGCAGTTGGTCGCACATGATGAAAAGAATATTCTTAACGTTAGGCATATAGAGAATTCACTGTTGGATTGAAAATTTGTGTTATCTGTTTTAGGCGGCCTTGCAAGGCAAAGAATTGAGGTTCTTGCTCCCGAAGCATTTGCTCGGTAGGACGAGAGTCTCTCATTTCAAACTGATCGATTATCCCTTGATATCTCATATTCTCACACTGTTCACCCCGGAACTTGCTATTGCTGCAGGTTTTGCCGTTTTGGGCTCTGCCATACGCGGATATGCCGGGTTTGGTGCCAATATTATCTTGGCGCCTGTCTTCGCCTTTCTGTTTGGACCGCAAGAGGCTGTCCTAATTTTGGGTGTGGTGGGCCTGATCTCCACCATTCCCTTAGTTGCTTCCGTTGCCAAGGACACTGCATGGGACCAGATCACGCCCATGCTGCTTGGGATAGCCTGCATCACGCCTCTCGGAGTTTGGGCTTTGGTCAGCCTGGATCCCAGCCACACGCGCCGGGTCATAGGCGGTCTCGTGCTTGCCATGGGGCTTATCTATCTCACTGGCTGGAAATATCAGGGACCACGCGGCGTAAAAACCCGCATCGCTATTGGCGGGCTTGCAGGTTGGCTCGGCGGCTTTGCAGCCATCGGCGGGCCGATCATGGTGCTCTACTTCATGAGTAGTAAAAGTGGCATTCGAGCTCTCCGGGCCAACAATACCATTTCTGTTGCTAGCCTGGCGCCCTTTTATTTAGCCGTGATGTGGATGAGCGGGATCATCACCCCGGACGGGGTTTGGCGGGCCCTATTGCTGGTNCCGCCTTATCTAGCCGGCCAATGGGTCGGAGTTCGGCTATTTCACATNGTGTCCGAGGAAGTTTTCCGGAAATTTTCTTTGTTTTTGCTGATAACTATTGGTGCGGCAACCTTGATAGCTTAATGGTGCGTTATCTACTCTTTGATGTTGATCAAAGTCTATAAAGACCCGAATACTATCTGGCGCCTGGGGGGTATATTATGATTATTTGCCTGATTGAGTTCGAAGTTGTGCCAGGCAAGGAAGTTGACCAGCAACGCTGGTTGGATATTCTAATGCCGGAAGTCGAGAGAGTNCCGGGTTTCCGCGGCAAGGAAAGTTACACTCATATCTCTGGAAATGGACGAGTTTGCACTGTTTCGTTTTGGGATAATGAAAATTCGCTCGCTCATTGGACGCGGGATTTGAAGCACCAGACGGCTATGAAACAGGGACGGGAAGAAATTTTTTCTAATTATGAAATTCGAATCTGTTCAGAATTGCGCCATTACTCGCATGAGCGTGGAGAAGACAAAGTTAGCACTGCTGGTTGATGCCGACCGTACCAAATAATGGTCGGAAAAATTTGTATCAAAAAGATTTGCGGTGTCTAAGCTGGGTAGTCAGCATCGTTAAATGGATGTTCGAGAACAGATTTACGGGGTCCCCACATTCGGTAGGCAAAAGGGTGCACGCCCTTGACAAAGGAAGGCCGAAGCTGGACCCGGCCATACCACTCAGTAACCCTCGGTAAGTTGTCCCAAAGTGTTTCAAGGTCGAGCCATTCAATCCGGTCAAAAATCGGGGCCAAGCAAATGTCAGCCAGGGTAAAGTTTTCTCCACAAACCCACGGGCCACCGCTCTCCTCAATTTCCCTATCTAGTCGTTTTATATGTTTACGTAGGCTCTTCTGGGCCGCCATTACGGACGTATCGTTAGGTGGTGAGGTAACGCGGCGGAGATAATCTTGCGCTCGCGCTTGATCTGGAATCCTTTTGGACCAAGCGGTCAGTTGATCCATCCCAAAAGCCTCAACGCGAAGTTTCATCATCAGATTAAAACTCAAAACGACGACGTATTGAAACAGGTGATCCTGTTCATCTGCCATCCATTGCCGCATTCTGGCGATTCGCATGGGATCTGACGGCTTAAGTCTCACCGGGTCGGGAAATACTTCATCCAAATACTCAAGAATGACATTTGAATGAATGATGGGCTGGCCATTGTGAACGAGGGTTGGTGCGGTGCCATGGGGGTTTATTTCTAAATAGTCCGGCTGGTGATGATCAAATTGCCAGGACCGAATAAATCGCTCGCCCCATGGCAATTTTTTTTCTGCGAGTGCCATCCTAACTTTCATGCAGCATGGAGAATCTCCAAACTGGTATAGCTTAATAGAGGTGGTCGTGAGGTCTTTGTTCGGCATCACAAACAGTCCCGTTTGTACCATGTTCAGGAGAGTATACCCCTATGACTTGATCTGAGCACCTAGTTATGTCGAGTTTAATGCAGAGCTCCCTAGTATGTTCACCTACTACGGCGGTCAGTCAGGCTTAACTCTCTACGCACATGGCGATCCCCATGCCACCGCCGATGCAGAGAGTGGCGAGCCCCTTATTGGCGCCGCGGCGTTTTAGTTCATACAAAAGTGTAACCAGCACCCGCGCACCCGACGCGCCTATGGGGTGGCCGAGCGCAATGGCCCCGCCATTCACGTTAATCTTTTCGTCGTCCCAGCCCATTTCTTTGGCGACCGCGCATGCCTGTGCGGCAAACGCTTCATTGGCCTCAATCAGATCCACGTCCTCAGAGGACCAGCCGGCCTTTTCCAGGGCCGCTTTGCTGGCTGGGATGGGCCCCGCCCCCATTATGGCGGGATCAATCCCCTCGGTGGCCCAGCTTTTGATCTTTGCCAAGGGCTCAATGCCTCGTTTAGCTGCCTCCATTGCACTCATCAACACAACGGCAGCCGCGCCATCGTTGATGCCAGATGCATTACCCGCCGTAACCGAACCTTCTTTATCGAACGCCGGGCGGAGTTTCTGGAGCGCCTCCAGCGTAGTGCCGTGACGCGGGTGTTCGTCTTCTTTGATGACGATGTCGCCCTTGCGGTTCGGAACCGTCACGGGCACGATTTCTTCCTGAAACACTCCAGCCTTCTGAGCGGCTTCAGCACGTTCCTGCGATTGCAGTGCAAATGCGTCTTGCTGGTCGCGGGAGATTTGCCATTGCGTCGCGACATTTTCCGCCGTGATCCCCATGTGATAGCCGTTGAAGACATCCCAAAGCCCGTCATTGATCATGCTGTCGAGTAGTTGGGCGTTGCCCATTTTGGTGCCCGCTCGGAGATGAGACACATGTGGCGATTGGGTCATGTTTTCCTGGCCGCCCGCGACGATGACGGAGGCATCTCCCGCGTTAATGGCCTGAGCGCCGAGGGCCACGGCCCGCAGGCCCGAGCCGCAAACTTGGTTAATCGCGAGAGCTGTCCGCTCCGGCGGCACACCGGCGGCCATGGCGGCCTGGCGGGCAGGGTTCATACCGGCGCCGGCGGTGAGTACTTGGCCTAGTATTACTTCGGAGACATCGCTGGCACCAACGCTGGCGCGGCTGAGCGCCGCGGTGATGGCGGCGGCGCCAAGCGCGTGAGCAGGCAGGGTCGCAAAGCTGCCGCTAAAGGCGCCGATGGGAGTACGGGCGCCGGAGGCGATAACAATTTCTGTTTGGTCACTCATGGTTTGATCCTTTTATCCGTGTCCCGAGGGGCGTGCTGATGCGATGGCTCAATCAGGCGATTTAATGGTGGCCGTCCCCTTAAGCACGACCGTGTCGCCCACTTTGCAAATGGTAGATAGCTCAACGATATTTTTGTCCGCCACGGTGTCGGTGACTTTGACAGTCGTGTGAACCGTGTCGCCGATTTTGACTGGCGCACGGAATTGCAGGGATTGGCTGAGGTAGATCCAGCCCGGTCCCGGAAAAATATAGCCGATCACAGCAGAGATATGACTGGCTGTGAGTATGCCGTGGGCGATGCGGGCGCCAAACATGCTGTCCTTGGCAAAATCATCATCCAGGTGAATAGGGTTATAATCGCCAGAGACATCAGCAAATTTGCGGACGTCCTCGTCTGTCACTTGTTTTTCATATTCCGCAGTTTGGCCGAGGGAAATGTCTTTGAAGTAATATTTTATATGTGCGTCCAAGGGGGACTCCTAAAAAAACTGCTGTGGTGAAAGGGAGGGCTATTCCCTGCTGAGAGCGTTAAGCTGCCTTTGCATCTCCGCCATTTGCTGACGCAGGGTTTCGATTTCCGTCTTTGGCTCGTTTTGTAGACCAGCTTGTGGGGAAGGCGCCTGGCTTGGATCCGTGCTATTTCCACCCGATGTTAGAGGATTGAACATACTGAGGGAGTTTTGGAACAGCTCCAGGTTACGGCGGCTCATCTCCGCCCATTGGTCAATGCCCTGGTTGCCACTTAGCATGTCAGACATTTGCTGCATCACTTTTTGCTGGTTCTGGCTAAAGGCCTCGATGCTGTGTTCCAGATAACTAGAAAATTGTGGGCCGATGCCGTCAGAATAAAGTTTCAACAGCTGGCGAAGCGTCTTGAGTGGCAGCATGTTGTGACCTTTGACCTCCTCCTCCGCGATTATTTGGGTTAGAACGGAACTCGTGAGGTCCTTCCCGGTCTTGGCATCTTGTACGATAAAAAGCTCTTCCTGCTGAACCATTTGATGGAGGGTTTCCAATGTCACGAACTCGCCCGTCGCCGTGTTGTACAGACGCCGGTTGGCATATTTTTTTATGATAATAGGTTTTTCAGCGCCGGGCGCTTCGGCTGCCGTTCTGGTTTTCTTGGCCAACTGTTTTTCCCTCCAGCCGCGTCATGCCCCCAAGCTTCTAATTTTGGCATACGCCGCTATGTTTTTGTAGCGCAAAATATTTTGCACTGCAAAATAATAATTGACACCCTATCGCGGCAACTTATATGTTGTGAGGCATAGAGCAATGATTTTGAAAATTACGCAACGCAAAATAACAATTTCCTGTTAAACGCCTGTTGATATAAGGAATACAAAAATGACCGCCAAGACTAAAGCCAACGCTGCTGATCCTGTTAAAAACGCCGCTGAAACGCTCGAAACAGTAACGGCCGTGGGCAAAGAAACTGTTGAAGCTGTAATCGCCATGAGCACCGAAGTGGCTCAGGAAGGATACAGCAACGCATCCGCCTATGGGAAAGAGCAGCTGGTAGCTGCGAAAGACGGGTATGAAAAGGCCGCTTCAGCCGGCAAGGAAAATTTTGATGCCTGCACGGCAGCCTCCACAGCCGCTTTCGCCGGGTTTGAAGCCTTCTGCGGCCAAATGCTGAGCTATACCAAACGCGCAACTGCCGAGAACACCAATATCGTGCAAAGGTTCTATGCCGCCAAAACTCCTCAGGAGGTTGTTGAACTGCAATTTGAGGCCGTCAACAATTCGGTAAACCGGGTGGTCGCTCAATCCACCGAATTGAATAAAATTACGGCTGATGCAGTAACCAAGACAGTCGAGCCGCTAAAGACCCAGTTCGACTCCTCAGTTGAGGCATTTTCCAAACCCTTCGCGGTTTAATTCCCGCAGCGGTCGTTGGAGAGATCGAACGGATGAATTTAAACGGAAGCGCCATTGGTTGCAGCGCTCCCGTCTTATTTTACCCTCTGTAGTACCCGTATCCTGATCTATATCTGGCGTGGGAAGAATATGTGTGAGCGGGTACCAAAACGTGAGACGACGACGGTACGGTCCTGCCGGTCGTCGTGACGTTGGATAGGAGAAATGACGGATGAGCAGGGTAGCAGTTGTAACGGGCGGCACCCGCGGCATTGGCGCTGCAACAGCAATAGCACTCAAAGATAGCGGAAATCACGTTGCTGCCGTATACGGGTATAACGACGGACGCGCACGAGCCTTTACGACGGAAACCGGTATAGCGAGTTACAAATGGGATGTTTCCGACTTCGATGCCTGCTTGAGCGGTATCGCGTCCGTTGAAGCTGACCTGGGACCGGTGGATATCCTGATCAACAATGCCGGCATCACCCGGGACGGCACAGTTCACAAAATGGACTCCGAGAGCTGGCAAGCCGTGATCGACACCAACCTGGGCTCCTGCTTTAATATGAGCCGGGCAGTCATTGAAGGCATGCGGGAGCGTAAATTCGGTCGGATCGTCAATGTAGGGTCTATCAATGGACAGGCGGGCCAGTACGGCCAGGTAAACTATGCCGCCGCAAAGTCCGGTATTCATGGCTTCACCAAAGCCCTCGCCCAAGAGGGCGCGGCTCAAGGTATAACCGTGAACGCCATCGCCCCCGGCTATATTGATACCGACATGGTTGCCGCTGTCCCGGACCGGGTGCTTGACAAGATCATCGAGCGCATACCAGTCGGACGCTTGGGTAAAGCTGAGGAAATCGCCCGGGCAATCCGCTTTTTAACCGAAGATGAAGCCGGGTTTATTACCGGTTCTACCTTGTCGATTAACGGCGGCCAACATATGTATTGATTGCCCTCTACCACGCATGAGGCGGGCCTCAAAAGGAGTGAACATAACCATGTCGGACGCGGATGACGAGAATTCTCCGACTACCAACCAAACCGATGACTGGGCGAAGAACCTAACGGGCATGGGGGAGAGCTGGCAAAAGGCCATGGCCGGGTGGTCGTCGATGTGGGCGGAAAACTTGCAATCCTCCCTGACGTCAGCGACTGAAAAGCTGAGCGGTAGCGACAGGCAGAGCGCTGGAGAATTGATGTCGGATGTGCTGGAAGAGATGTCTGAGGTGAAAGTAGATTCCGCTAAGATCATGACCGCCCAGATGGAGCTTCTGCAAGGCTATCAGGCGCTCTGGGTGCACACCACTTCCCGGCTTCTGGCCCCTGAAACGTCTGGCCCGGACCCCGACTCGCCCAAAGATCCGCGCTTTCGGGACGAAGCCTGGAGCGACAATCCGATATTTGAGTTTATTAAAAAGTCCTATTTCTTGAATAGCCATTGGCTCAGAGCATATGTTGACAGTGTAGATGGTGTCGGCAACGAGACCGCCAAAAGGCTGGAGTTCTATGGCCAGCAACTTGTGGATGCGCTCGCGCCCACAAACTTCCCGCTTACCAATCCAATGGTCCTGAACGAAATGAAGGAGACCAAGGGTGAAAGCCTGGTGAGAGGCATGAATAACCTGATGCAAGACCTGCAAAACGGGTCTGGCGGTTTGCAGCCAAAACAGATGAACCTCGACGACTTTGAGCTTGGCAAGGATATCGCCACGACCCCTGGCAGCGTGGTGTATGAAACGCCCTACATGCAGCTTATTCAATACGAACCCACGACTAAGGATGTTCACAAAAAGCCTCTTGTGATCATTCCACCGTGGATCAACAAGTTCTACATCCTAGATCTTCGGGAGGACAATTCTTTTATCAAGTGGGCCGTTGGCCAGGGCCATACAGTTTTTGTCGTCTCTTGGGTAAATCCGGATGAGAGCTATCGAGATAAGAGCTTCGATGACTATGTTGAAGGCGGCATATTTGCGGCGCTTGAGGGTGTCGAGAAAGCCACCGGTGAGCATGAAGTGAACGCCATCGGCTATTGCATTGGTGGCACGCTCCTGGCGGCGACGCTCGCACGCATGGCGGACGAAAACGACAAACGTATTTCCAGCGTGACGTTCTTTGCTGCCCAAGTGGATTTTGAGGAGGCCGGTGAACTCAAGTTGTTCACCGATCCCCGACAGGTGGACAGTATCGAAAAATTGGTCGCCGGTGAAGGTTATCTCTCTGCCGGTTTCATGGCCTCGACGTTCAACATGTTGAGGGCCAACGATCTCATCTGGTTCTTCCATGTTAACAATTACCTGTTGGGCAAGGAGCCGCCGAAATTTGACCTCCTCTACTGGAATGGGGACTCTACCAGGTTTCCAGCCAGGCTTTTGATCGATTATCTGCGTGGCATGTATATCGAAAACAAATTGTCGAAGCCGGGCGCATTTGAGTTAATCGGCGGCGCGGTAGACCTCACTAAGATCACCATCCCAGTTTATCTGCAGGCCAACATTGAGGACCATATTGCACCGGCGGAATCAGTCTATAAGGCGACTAAATTGTACAGCGGCCCGGTGCGGTTCGTGTTGGGCGGTTCTGGCCACATCGCCGGCGTCATTAACCCGCCGGAAAAAGGTAAGTACCAGTATTGGACCAATACCAATAAAAAGAAATATGACACAGCTGCCGCGTGGCAAGAGGAGGCGACGGAACATCCCGGATCCTGGTGGCCCGATTGGAACAAATGGCTCGCGCGACAGTCGGACGGCACAGTGCCGGCCCGTGTTATCGGCGCTGGTAAGCTGAAATCATTGGAACCCGCTCCTGGTTCTTATGTTAAGGTTCGTTCTTGATTTTGCGAGCAGAAGGAGGCTCCGACTATGAAGTTCAGCATTGATATTGATTGTACACCATCGGAAGCGCGGGAATTTTTTGGTCTGCCCGATGTGAAGGCGTTCAACCAGGCATTAGTGGAAAAGGCCCAGGAACAGGTCCTTGCCAATATGCAGGAAATGGACCCAGAGACACTGATGAAAACTTGGATGCCCGCCGGTGCCCAAGTTTTTGAGGCCATGCAAAAGCAGTTCTTCTCGCAAACTGCATCCACGAAAAAAGACGGTTGAGGACGCCCCGCCCCGTGGCCCGCACGCTGCCGCATAGCCGCGACCAGTACCGTCATTTTCAAGATATTCCTACCCGTTGGATGGATAATGACGTCTACGGCCATGTTAATAACGTGGTGTATTATTCGTACTTCGATACGGTGGTGAATAAGTTTCTCATGGATCAGGGACAGCTGGACTACGAGAACGGAAAGACGGTCGGATGGGTCGTGGAGACGAAATGCGAGTATTTCGCTCCGGTGGCGTTTCCTGATGTGGTGAGTGCAGGAATAAAAGTGCACCGTCTGGGCACCTCCAGCGTGACATATGAAGTCGGGCTGTTCCGTAATGATGACGAAACGGCGGCGGCCCAGGGGCATTTTGTGCATGTTTACGTGGACCGGGTGACCAATACGCCTACACCCTTGTCGGAGGGGATGAAAGCGGTTCTCGCTACAATCTCGTAGAACAATCTGGCTCCGCCGGAGCGGCAGTCGAAGGCCCCGGCACTAAAGGTGCACCTTCCATTCAAGTCACCCCGTCAGAAGACGGTGAGGCCATCCCCACTGGCATCCGTAATTTCTTTTTAATGAGAGGTCAGCGGACATCTTGGAGCGACTGGACGTCCATCACTTCCAGCAAAAATGCATAGACCAATGCCACTTCTTCGAGCCGGTCGAAGCGGCCGGCAGCACCGGCGTGGCCCGCCGTCATGTTGGTTCGGAGATAGAGCGGATTATCGTCTGTTTTCAGCGCGCGTAATTTGGCCACCCACTTGGCGGGCTCCCAGTAGGTGACCCTGGGATCGGTCAGACCGGCCGTCACCATCATGGGTGGATAGGCCTGCGCGGTCACATTGTCTACTGGGGAATAGGACTTGATATATGTATACGCCTCCGCGCTCTCAAGCGGATTTCCCCATTCTGGCCATTCCGGTGGGGTCAGGGGTAAATCCTTGTCGCACATGGTGGTGAGCACGTCGACAAACGGAACTTCTCCGACCACGGCGCCCCAAAGGCTTGGGCGCATATTGGCACAGGCACCTACGAGCATACCGCCGGCACTGCCGCCGTGAATGGCAATGAGGCCGGCACGCGTAAGGTTCTCGGCGATCAGATGGTCGGCGGCAGCAATAAAATCCAGAAATGTATTCCGCTTTTTTTGCAGTTTGCCGTCCAGATACCAGCCATAGCCCTTTTCCGTCCCGCCCCTGATATGGGCGATGGCATAGATATAGCCACGGTCTACTAGGGAATAGCGATTGCTCGAAAAGGACGCCGGCATGGACATGCCATAGGAGCCATAGCCATACAGCAAGACCGGTGCCGAGCCGTCCAACGGTGTATCTTTATGATACAGAAGCGAGATGGGCACATCCGCACCATCATGCGATGGAGCAGACAACCGCCGGGTTACATAGGCTGCGGGGTCATGGCCGCTCGGTACCTCCTGTTCCTGTCTCAGGTCCCGGGACTGGTCTCCCATGTTGAAATCATAGGTCCGGCGTGGCGTGGTCATGGAAGTGTATGTAAACCGCAAAATATTGGTCTCAAACTCATAGCCAGGCACCAGGTCCAGTTCGTAGACTTCCTCGCTGAACTCAATTGGATATTCTGCCCCGGTATCGACATGTCGGACAATGATCCGCGGCAAGCCGGCAATGCGTTCCAGGCGAACGAGGTGGTTCTCGAATTCCAAAAGGGACCGAATCAGGCGACCGTGCTCATGGGGTACGAGATCTTTCCAGTTCTCCCGTCCGGGATGGTCGAGGGGGGCTTCAACGATTTTGAAGTCAACGGCACCGTTCGCGTTGGTGTTGATGAACAAGCTGTCGCCGATATGGGTGATCTGGTACTCTACACCGGTATCACGGGGCGCGACCACGCGAAGGTCCCCGGCCGGATTCCGGGCGTCGAGAAGATGCACTTCCGATGTTGTATGATCGTAAGCAGAAATTTCGATGAACCGGCCGCTTTGGGATTTCCCGAGGCCCAGGAAAAAACCAGGGTCTGTCTCTTCATAGACCATGATGTCGTTGGCAACGGCATCACCGACCCTATGGCGCATGATCCGATAGGGGCGGTGATTCTCATCCAATACGGTATAGAAAAGGGTCTCGCTGTCAGCGGCCCAGGCCACACTGCCACTGGCGCCTGGGAGGCTGTCTGCAAGGTCCTGGCCGCTCTCCAGATCGCGGATTTTTACTTCGAACCGTTCCGAGCCATTGAGATCCACCGCATAGGCGAGCCGTCGATGGTCGGTGGAATGGGTGCAGCCGCCGATGCGGAAAAAAGACTGGCCTTCGGCTTCCCTATCTCCGTGCAGGAGAACGGTCTCAACCCCTGCCGTATTCCGGCGTGCGAATATCGGATGCTGTCCGCCGGGTTCATAGCGCGTTACATATTCAAAGCCCCCGTCCCGCGCAGGCACGGTGCTCTCGTCCTCTTTAATGCGGGCCCGCATCTCGGCCAGCAGGTCGGCCCGCAGATCTGCATTGCCGGCGGACCACGCCGCCGTATGGGCGTTCTCGGCTTCTAGATAAGTGCGGATGTCGGGATCAAGCTCGGCGGGGTCGCGCATCACGGTCTGCCAGTTTTTATCCTTCAGCCAAGCATAGTCGTCCGTGCGATCCTGGTCGTGATGGGTAAATATGTGCGGGCGTTTTTGAGCGATGGGAAGGTTCATGGTAGATCCAATGTAGACTTATAAACGGGCCCATCAAGTCGTTCATCGTGCCAGGATATATTGAAATGTACTTGCTAGTAACACTCGATTAGGGACATTTATTTAGATCAATCGATGGTGGCCCCCGGATTGTGCCAGGGGCCCCTGCTAAATGCCGGGAGGATAGAGATGGATTTGGTGTTATTTGAAAAATCGGGAGCGATAGGCGATATCAGGTTTAACAATCCGAGCGCCCTTAACGCCATTAACCGGGAAATGGCCGGTCAATTTAAAGACCATCTGATAGATTGTGCAGAAGATCCTGCCATCCGGTGTGTGACCGTCCGGGGGACCGGACGGGCCTTCATGGCGGGGGGGGNTCTCAAACATTTTTATGAAAATCTCAAGGACATCGAAGATGTCGCGGGGGGTCTGATAGAGGTCTACCACGAATGTATCCTTTTGATGACGGGGATGGACAAACCCATCGTCACCGGCGTGCAGGGTGCCATTGCCGGTGGGGGCATCGGTATGGCATTAGGGGGCGATTACATCATCGCCGCCGATACTGCCCAGTTCACCATGGCATACACCGGTATCGGCACATCGCCCGACGGCGGGTCCACTTATCTGTTGCCCCGATTGATTGGCCGGCGGGCGGCACTGGAAATGGCTCTTTTGAATAAACCCGTGGACGCGACGCGGGCGCTGGCTCTCGGCATGGTGAACGATGTGGTTGCCGAAGATGCCTTGCATGGCGCCGTCGAGGATGTGGCTAAAAAACTGGCCAGCGGCGCGGCCACAGCATTAGGGAACGCCAAACGCCTGGTGAACGAGTCACTGGAAAGCACAAGCCTTCAGGCGCATCTCGCCCGGGAAAAGGAACTATTCCTAACCTGTGCAGTGACCGGTGATTTTGAAGAAGGGCTCCAAGCATTTTTCGAGAAGCGGCGGCCCAAATTTGGCGAGATATAAATTTGGGACCCCTTGGAGGGCATCCAAAAAGTCAATGGATTTTCATCCAGTAACCAGGCTATTTTATGCCGTGAAAAAAATTCTTAGACAGACGATTATCGCGGCTGCGCTGATTGGCGCTGCCCAGCCGTCGGCCGCCGTCACCTTCGATGAGGCGCGCCACTTGCTCGCGCGCACGGGATTTGGAGTGGCGCCTGACACTGAAATTAAGACACTTTTGCCACTCAACTATGAGCAAGCGGTGGATAAAATTCTCGGCCAAACGATCACACGGGCGGTGACACCNGNCCCGGTGTTCCGGCGCCACCCAACCGATAAGGGCAAAGTCGGAGANATGGATGGGGCGACCCGCAAGGCGCATATGAAGGCNTTAAGAGAAGATCAGGATGANTTGCGGCTNTGGTGGATCAGGGAAATGCTGGTCACGCCGTCACCGCTGACGGAGCGTATGACGCTCTTTTGGCATAATCATTTCGTCTCCGAGGCGGGCAAGGTTCAGTTCGGACAGTGGATCCATGGTCAAAATGCGATCTTCCGCAGACATGGCCTGGGAAATTTTCGGAACCTGTTGACCGAGGTTGCTATAGATCCGGCTATGATGATCTATTTGGATGCTAGCAAGAACAAAAAGAACAACCCCAACGAAAACTTCGCCCGCGAAATTCTCGAGTTATTTACTCTGGGGGAAGGCCATGTCTACACGGAAGAGGATATCCGCGAGTCGGCACGCGCTTATACGGGCTGGCGGGTCAACTTCAACTCAGCCGCGTTTGAATTCAAATTACGGCAGCATGATAACGGCATTAAAACCGTTCTCGGTGAAAGCGGTAACTTCGACGGTATTGATGTGATCGAGATTATCCTGAAGCAGCCGCGGGTCGGCCAGTTTATTGCGGAAAAACTCTGGCGCGAATTTATTTCCCTTAACGCGGACCCTGATGAGATCAAAAAGATCGGCGCCCTTTTACATCTTCATGAGTTCAAATTGAAACCGATGGTGAAGGCGGTGCTCATGTCAAAGGCGTTCCGCAATCCGGCCAACCGGGGTGTCCTTGTAAAGTCGCCGATCGACTTGACCATAGGGACCCTGCGGTTGATCGGGCTGGCACCGGCCAATCTTCGCCGTGTCTGGATACACCAAAAACATATGGGACAGAACTTGTTTGACCCGCCCGATGTAAAGGGCTGGCGGGGAGGCAGAGCCTGGATAACGTCAGCGACAACCCTCCAGCGGAACCGCTTTCTTCGCCAGATATTCCGTGCGTATCGGGATCAGGCCAAAGCAGGTGGGAATACTATGGGAAAGGCGAGCCCTTTTCCCCTCGGTTGGGCCGATCCCAAGCCATTCCAAATGCGGGAACGGCAGACACCGGGCCATTTAAAGAGACTTATGCTGGCTATCGCCCCTGTGATGAACCTGAAATTCGAGGGCCCTGAACGGTTCGTCTTTCGAAATATCCTGCTTGATCCAGCCTATCAGGTGAAGTGAGCGGATGACGATGGAAAGAAGAGAATTTCTAACATATGCCGCAATTACCGCGGCCGTTACGAGCATGGGTATCGCCGTGCCGGCGGTTCCGGCCTGGGCGCGACCTGGATGGGACCGGACGCTAGTTCTTTTAGAATTGAAAGGCGGCAATGATGGCCTCAACACTCTTATTCCATATACGGACCCGCTCTATTACGAGGCGAGGCCCACACTCGCCGTCGCCAGAGATCGCGTATTAAAGGTTGAAAATAAGCTGGGTTTCCATCCGGCGCTGGAGCCACTTATGCCGCTATGGTCTGCGCAAAAAATGGCCGCTGTCATGGGGCTTGGGTACCCTGACCCAAATTTGTCTCATTTCCGCGGTATCGAGATCTGGAACACCGCATCGGATGCCGATCAGTATCAGGAGATGGGTTGGATTTCTCGGCTATTTGCCACCGCGCCGCCCGGACCTGGCTATGCGGCAGACGGCATTAATCTGGGCTATAATCAAATGGGACCGCTNCAGGGNAGAAACACACGCGCNATAAGTTTGCAAAAACGCCCCGAAAAAATCCTCCAACAGGCGTCTCAGCTTCGCCCCGGTCGGGCGGATGCGCGGAACCCGATGATGACCCATATTCTCAAACAGCGTCGTGACCTTCGGTCGGCTGCGGAAAAAATCATCGCNAAACGGATAGAAGCGGTTCAGGTGAGGGGCCAGTTTCCCGCCACGCCATTGGGTGATCAGTTCCGCATCGCTGCTCGTCTGCTGATTGCTGGGGTGAGGGTTCCAGCCCTTAAACTCTCGATTTCAAAGTTTGATACCCATGCCTCACAGGAACCACTGCACAGCGATCTCTTGGCGGACGTGGCAAGAAGTGTCGCCGCCTTTGCTAAAGAGATGGAACGTCAGGGCCTATGGAATGATGTCTTGGTTATGACATTTTCAGAGTTTGGCCGGCGGGTCGCAGAGAACAGCAGCAGCGGCACAGATCATGGGACGGCGGCGCCGCAGTTCTTATTCGGCGGCCGCGTGACGGGCGGTCTCCATGGGGACCATCCCCCCCTGTATGACCTCGAAGGCGGGAACCTAAAACACCGCCTGCATTTCAGATCCCTTTACGCGACCGTCGCCAAAGAATGGTGGGGCGTCCGGCCTGACTTTATTATGGAAAAGCCGCTGGGTCTCATTACTTGACGACCCTTGGCGTTTCGTGATCTGTACTCGTATTCTGGCATCTCTGATGTTCAGACGGGGATCTTGACCAGATCCTCTCGCGATGTGCCGCTCCGGTAGCGCCCGATATAGTCGTCCGGATCGATCTCAATGCCGGAGACGTTTCTCTTGTAGGCCTCCGTCTCAAAGTAACCAAAAAATTCCGCTTCAGTTGCGAAGTTGACACAGTTCATTTCGGCGAGGTTCCCGTCTGGATCCCGATAATAGAAGCTTGTGCTGACGCCATGGTTCCAGGTGTGGGCTGGCAGGATGCCATGGCCTTTCAGAAAATCGTATCGGTCAAATAGCTCGTCAAAACTGCTGTGCGCCAATTGAAAATGATGCATACCGGGGTCCGCGCCCGGTATCTCGGTGGTACCATCTACCTCAAAAATGCCAAAAACTTGAGCGTAGGGGTATTCCCCCGGTAATTTATAAAATGCAATTTGTTGCGCGCCAGTCCAGGAAGTCTCGGGGGGGCGCCGACGGGTAAAAAACGGTTCCGTGCAAAGCGCCTTGGAATACCAGTCTTTCAGAAGATCAAACCGACCTGTCTTAATCACCACCTCACTGAGCGTTGGCACCGGAACGGTTGTACCCTCATGTGTCATTATCATATCTCCCTGTTAAGTCTCTTTGTAGTGTCTCCTTGCCGAATAACGTTCAGGTGATCAAGAACCCTGTGTAATCTTCCCGAACAACCTTCTCGCATTTCTCGATATAGGCTGGCAGGCCCCCGATGAAGGGCATGAAGACACGTGGCTTACCAGGAACGTTTGCCCCCAAATACCATGAATTACAGGTAACCCGTAGTGATTGATCCGCCAGTCCGGCATTGTAGGCGACCCAGTCGTCTTGCGCCGATTTTGTGGCCTCAATCCGGGTCGCATTCTTTTTGCGCATGACCGCTAGGCACGCCCCAATCCAATCCACGTGTTGTTCGATGGTGGGAATCATATTAGTGAGCACGGATGGACTGCCGGGACCGGTAATGGTGAACATATTCGGAAAACCGTGCACCCCGAGCCCCAGATAGGACACAGGTCCATCGCGCCAAGCATCTATCAATTTTTGCCCGCTGGTGCCTTGGATGTTGATCCGATTGAGAGCCCCTGTCATTGCGTCAAAGCCAGTGGCCAAGATGAGAATGTCCGCGTCATGGTCGTGCTGTGTGGTTCTGACACCGTCCACTGTGATGCGCTTGATCGGTGTCTCGTTCACATCAATAAGCGAGATATTGTCCCGGTTATAGGTTTCATAATAATCGGTTGCGACGCAAAGTCGCTTGCACCCAAACGTGTTAGTGGGGGAGAGTTTCCGGGCCACTTCTGGGTCTTTGACGATTTCGCGGATCTTGCTTCGCACGAAGTCGGCCGCCGTCTCATTGGATGCCTGATTTAATTGCAGGTCCTGGAAAGCCCCCATCAGCCCAAGCCCGCCGGTATTCCAGCGGTTTTCATACTCCCGAGCTCTTTCTCCAGCGCTGACATCCAGAGCAGAGGGACCACCTATGGGAAAGATATTACCCGAATATGTCGCTTTGGCTTTGACCCGAAACGCCGGATAATCGGCTTTTATTTTCGCCACTGCCGCTGGATCCAGAGGCCGGTTCTGGGCCGGGACCACGTAGTTGGCCGTGCGTTGGAATACGGTCACATGCTGGGCTTGTTCGGTAATTACGGGGATTGACTGGATGGCGGATGATCCGGTGCCGATGATGGCCACCGTCTTGTTCCGAAAGTCCACTCCGCCGTGGGGCCAAAGCCCGGTTTGATATCGCTCGCCCTTAAAGTCATCAAGGCCTTCGATGTCCGGCACGTTGACCGCCGAGAGGCAGCCGACAGCAGAGATGAGAAACTGGCAGCGGTTACGCTCCCCGGTATCGGTGGAGACAGTCCATAATTGCTCGCGCTCGTCCCACAGGGCATCGGTGATTTTGGTCTTAAAACTAATATCACGTTTCAGATTAAACCGGTGCGCCACATGCTGGGCGTAGCGGAGAATTTCTGGCTGAGTTGGGTAGCGTTCTGTCCAATCCCAATCTTGTTGAAGCGCCTCATCAAACTGATAGGAATAGAACAGGCTCTCGGTGTCGCAACGGGCACCGGGATAGCGGTTCCAATACCAGGTGCCACCGACATCATCGCCCGCCTCGAAGGTAATTACAGACAGACCGGCCTGGCGGAGCACGTGAAGCATATACATGCCGGCGAAACCCGCACCAATGACAATAGCGTCGCAGGTCTGTTTATGTGTTTTGGCACTACTCATGCCTTAAATGACACTGTTTCGGAGCCTATAGAGCAAGACAAATCGTATAATCTAGGATTAGAGCGGGGAGCCTTTGCACATAAGTGGAGTTGGTGTTGATCGCCAATTTCTCTTCTGCGACTATTGCTGATGGAACAGGGAATTAATCCCACGAGAGGAGCATGTCTGAATGAAAATTGCTGCAGATCGTCTGCGTTTGCAGGCTCAGCTAATTTTAGCCGCCTGGGGGATGCCGAAGGGCTATATCGATCATACAGTATCCGCGATGATTGATACCGATTTGCACGGCATCGACTCCCATGGGATAGGAATGCTATCTGGCTATAATGATTGGCGTAAAACTGGGGGAATA
>NHHQ01000090.1 GCA_002170915.1 Rhodospirillaceae bacterium TMED167
ATTCAGTATGAATATTACCGCGATGCCACGGTCTCCCTCGAAGCCTTCAAGTCCGGGGAGTACGACTTCAGATTGGAGAACACCTCTAAGGTCTGGGCCACAGGGTATGACTCACCGGCCTTCCGGCGCGGTCTCTATAAAACCACGGAGATTCGGCACGAGAGCCCGACCGGGATGCAGGGGTTCGTGTTCAATACCCGCAAAGAAATATTCAAGGACCCGCGTGTACGTCAAGCCTTGGCCTACGCCTTTGACTTCGAGTGGACCAATAAGAACTTATTTTATGGTCAATATGCCCGAACGGTGAGTTTCTTCTCCAATTCGGAGTTGGCGTCAAGCAAAACTCCCTCCAAAAAAGAGTTAGAGATTTTAAATCCGCTCAAAGGTCAAGTGCCGCCCGAGGTCTTCACCAAAACCTATTCGCCCCCCAGAACCGACGGATCAGGCCGCATCCGCAAACAACTCCGTCAGGCGCGCACGCTTCTGCAGCAGGCCGGTTGGAGCGTCAAAAACGGGAAGCTCCTGAATGCCCAGGGAGAGCTCTTCAAATTTGAGATTCTTCTGGTTTCACCGGCGTTTGAGCGCATCGTGCTACCGTTTGCCCGCAATCTCAAACGCCTGGGCATCGAGGCCAGTGTGCGCACCGTGGATACTGCGCAGTACCGGCGGCGCCTCGATGGATATGATTTCGATATGGTGGTTTCGACCTTCGGACAGTCTCTGTCACCCGGCAACGAACAGCGCGCCTTTTGGGGCAGTGATGCCGCCGCCCGGCGTGGCAGCCGCAACGTGGTGGGGATCAAAAACCCGGCCATTGATAAGCTGGTCAACCTGATTATCTCGGCGCCCGACCGGCAAAGTTTGATCACCCGGACACGGGCCTTGGACCGAGTGCTGCTGTGGAACCACTATGTGATCCCTCAGTGGCATCTGCAAAATTTCCGAGTCGCCTATTGGGATAAGTTTGGCCGACCGGCCAAGACGCCGAAATATGGCCTTGCCTTCGACTCATGGTGGGTGGACCGGGCCAAGGTGGCCGCCTTGTCTTCCAAGCTGGCCGGATCTGGAAATGACAAAAAATAAAAAGGGCAGCGCGCCGGGCACCACGCGCTTGCTTGTGTGCACATATGTCAGTGTCAGGTGTTTCCCTGAGGGCATTACGCTCAGTGAACCTGAAACGGACTTAGCCTCTTGTTGACGTATATCATCCGCCGGCTTTTGCTGATTCCAATCGTTCTGTTGGGGATNATGGTTGCCAATTTTTTTATCATCCAAATCGCGCCNGGNGGCCCGGTNGAGCAGGCGATCTCTCAAATTAGCGGCACNGCCGTCGATGCGACNGCGCGCATCAGCGGCACCGGCCAGGGCGAGGCCGGACAACAAGCCGGTCAATCAAGTGCCACCGCGGGTCGGACCGGTGGGACTGGAAGTTACCGCGGTGCCCGGGGCTTGGATCCGGACCTTATCAAAGAAATCGAGATACAGTTTGGTTTTGATAAACCGCTCCACGTCCGCTTTTGGATCATGNTNAAGAATTTCCTNGTGTTTGATTTCGGCGAGAGCTTCTTTCAATCCAAGTCCGTGGTGGATTTGGTAATCGAAAAGCTGCCGGTCTCNATCTCACTNGGCCTTTGGACAACAGTGTTNGTCTATCTCATTTCNATCCCTCTTGGCATTGCCAAAGCGGTCCGGGATGGCCAATCGTTTGATATTTGGACCAGTGCCGTGATCATTATTGGCAACGCCATTCCGGGCTTCTTGTTCGCCATCCTGCTTGTGGTGCTTTTCGCCGGCGGCAGCTTCTGGGATATTTTTCCGCTCCGGGGCATCGTCTCCCCGAACTGGGGTGAGTTGAGCTTATTCGGCAAAATCACCGATTATCTCTGGCATATGGTGTTGCCCATCACCGCCCTGGTCATNGGGGGNTTTGCNGCNCTCTCCATGCTCACCAAAAATTCATTCCTGGAGGAAATNAACAAACAATATGTCATGACCGCCCGCGCCAAAGGGCTCGACGAGCGGCGCGTGCTCTATGGTCACGTATTCCGGAATGCCATGATCATTGTCATCGCTGGCTTTCCGAGCGCCTTTATCGGCATTCTGTTTACCGGTTCCCTGCTGATCGAGATTATTTTCTCCTTGGACGGCCTTGGCCTGTTGGGTTTTGAGGCTGTGATTAATCGGGATTACCCCATCGTCTTCGCTACTCTCTATGTGTTCAGTCTACTGGGCCTGCTTATGAACATCATCGGTGATCTCATGTATAATATCATCGATCCCCGTATCGACTTTGAGAGCAGGGAGGTCTAGATGACGGATGACGGTGTTCTCGGCCTGCGTCTTACTCCCATCAACCGGCGCCGGCTGGACAACTTCAAGGCCAACCGGCGCGGCTATTGGTCGCTTTGGATCTTCCTTTNTGTTTTCATTTTGTCCGTATTCGCTGAGTTTATCGCCAACGATAAGCCNCTCTTGATCAGACATGATGGCCATTTTTTTACGCCCGTCTTTGTGAATTATCCGGAAACCGTGTTTGGCGGTGATTTTGAAACCGAGGCCGAGTATGCCGACCCGGAAGTACAGGAATTGATCCAAGAAAAGGGCTGGATGCTGTGGCCGCCCGTCCGTTACAGCTTTGACACTATTGTCTTTGATCTGCCGACGCCGGCGCCATCTCCGCCGACGTTGCAAAACTGGCTTGGAACAGATGATCAAGGTCGAGATGTGGTGGCCCGGTTGATTTACGGATTCCGCATCTCTGTGGTATTCGGCATCGTGCTGACGGTCTTTAGCGCGGTCATCGGCATTTCCGCAGGCGCGTGGCAGGGTTATTTCGGCGGCAAAGTGGATCTGTTTTTTCAGCGTTTCATGGAGATATGGAGTGGTTTGCCGTTGCTCTTCATGCTCATCATCCTCTCCAGTTTCTTTATCCCAGGGTTTTTCACACTGCTCTTTATCATGCTGCTGTTCAGTTGGATGGGGCTCGTGGGGGTGGTCCGGGCCGAATTCCTGCGCGGACGAAATTTCACCTATATTTTAGCGGCCCGGGCTCTTGGCGTTTCCAATCGCACGATCATGTTCAANCATCTNCTTCCCAACGCNATGGTGGCCACCATCACCTTTTTGCCCTTTAANCTGTCCGGCGCNATCGTGGTTTTGACGTCTCTNGATTTNATCGGATTTGGNCTGCCGCCGGGCTCCGCTTCGCTNGGTGAACTNNTGAACCAGGGCAAGGCNAACNTGCAAGCCCCGTGGCTCGGCATTTCAACCTTTNTTCTCATGTCTGTCATGTTGTCGCTGCTGGTGTTNATCGGCGAAGCCGTGCGCGATGCNCTCGACCCCCGAAAGACTTTCCGGACCTGANTATGGCNAAGCTTCTNTCCATNAAAGANGTATCNGTNAGTTTCGGTCACGGGATCGGCGAAGTGAAGGCGGTTAAAAACATCTCGCTCGAGATCGAAAAAGGTCAGACTGTCGCGCTGGTGGGCGAATCTGGGTCTGGTAAATCGGTTTCTGCTCTCTCCGTCATGCGGCTGCTGCCTTATCCCCTTGCGCACCATCCCAGCGGCACCATTTTGTTTGACGGCGAGGACATCATGGATGCCGGCGAGGCCAAAATGCGCGAACTGCGCGGCAACCGCATCTCCATGATCTTTCAGGAACCGCTCAACTCCCTGAACCCGCTGCACAGCCTGGAAAAGCAAATTTCCGAGATCCTTCATCTCCACAAACGCCTGAGCCCGTGGGAGGCGCGCGCGCGGGTGGAGGAATTGTTGGACCTAGTCGGGATGCCGGATGCCAAGCAACGGCTCCAGGCCCTGCCTTACCAATTTTCAGGCGGCCAGCAACAGCGCATCATGATTGCCATGGCCCTTGCGAATGAGCCCGAACTTCTGATTGCTGATGAACCTACCACCGCTCTTGATGTTACCGTGCAGGCGCAAGTGCTGAAGCTTCTGAAAGAACTCACCGTAAAATTAGACATGGGACTTTTGTTGATCACTCATGACCTCGGCATCGTCCGTCGCATGGCCGACCATGTGTATGTTATGAATGATGGTAACGTTGTGGAAGAAAACGAAACCGAGGCGCTCTTTGCCACGCCCGCGCATTTCTACACCCGGCACCTGCTCGAGGCAGAGCCGTCGGGTCGGCCGGATCCGGTGCCTGCGGACGCGAAAGAGGTGCTCACCGGTGACGCTATCAAAGTGTGGTTTCCGATCAAGAAGGGCATCATCCGCCGCATCGTGGGCCACATCAAGGCAGTCGACGGCATCACCCTCAAAATGCGGGAAGGCCATACTCTTGGCGTGGTGGGAGAGTCGGGCTCCGGTAAATCCACACTGGGACGGGCGCTTTTGCGCCTGGAGACCAGCACCGGCGATATTCGGTTCCAGGGTCGGGATCTCCAAAAACTGGGCTGGAAGGACATGCGGCCGCTGCGTCGGGAAATGCAAATCGTCTTTCAGGATCCCTTTGGCTCCATGAGTCCCCGGCTCTCTATATTCCAAATCATCGAAGAAGGCCTCATCGTTCACGGCTTGGGCCATACCTACGACGAACGGAGGGCGTTGGTGACCGGGGCTCTCGACGAAGTCGGGTTAGACCCCGTCACTATGGATCGCTATCCACACGAATTTTCCGGCGGCCAGCGCCAGCGTATTTGCGTCGCCCGGGCACTGGTGCTGAAACCTAAAATGATGGTGTTGGACGAGCCGACTTCTGCGCTCGACATGTCTGTGCAGGTGCAGATCGTCGACCTCCTCCGAGAGCTGCAAAGAAAACATAAGCTGGCCTATCTCTTCATCAGCCACGATCTTAAAGTCGTGCGGGCGTTGGCTCATGATCTGATTGTGATCCGCAATGGCGTTGTTGTGGAACAAGGGTCTGCGGATGACGTTTTCGGAAATCCTACAGAAGCCTATACCCAAGCCCTTATTAAAGCGTCGTTCGACATCGAAGCGGATGAATTGGGTGTCGTGGCACTTTAGCCTTCAAAGCGGCCAGAAATCTGGAAATTTGTAGGCAATGGACAGCAAAAAGATGCCCAATATAACCCGGTAGATCGCAAAGGGTGTAAAGCTTGCCCGTTTCAACCAAACCATTAAAAATGTGATGGCGACCAAGGCAAAACCGAAGGACATGGCCCCTGCGGTGAGAGCGTTTTTCAATAATATGTCGTTACTACTTTGGTAGAGTTCAAGGCCCTTGAGGCTGCCTGCAGCAGCGATCACCGGCATGGATAAAAGGAGCGAGAAACGTGCTGTATCCTGGCGTTCTACGCCCTGGAAGCGGGCTGCAGTCATGGTGATGCCTGCCCGACTGGTCCCGGGGATGAGGGCTAAAATTTGGAATAACCCGATTACAAAGGCTCCCAGGAACGTGATATGTTCCACGCTCCGGATGGTCATGTTGAGTTTGTCCGCGAGAAAGAGAAGGATCCCAAAGCCGAGAGTGGTCCAGCCTATGATTTCCAGGGACCGGAAGGCACCTCCCAGGTAGGTGTTCATCAGATATCCCGCGAGAACAACTGGAAGCGTGGCAATGACAAGCTTCCATACCAGCCAGAACTCTGGATCCAGGGGCCGACGGGTTGAGATTTGCTTAAAACTCCGGAACATGGCCCCCGTCATGGTGGCCAGATCCCGATAGAAATATAACATCACGGCCATCAGCGTTCCGACATGCACAGCCACGTCTATGAGCAAACCTTGATCGGTCCAGTCCGCAAATTTGGGTACGAGAACCAGGTGTCCCGAGGATGAAATGGGGAGGAACTCGGTGATTCCTTGGACGGCAGCGAGAACGAATAGCTGAAAAAGCGGCACAAAATCTTCCTTCAAGAGGTTCCTGATTTTAAGGAACTATGTATTCCTCACCACATTTGACCGGCTTTGCTAAGAAATGTTTAAAGATCTGAAATTGCTTGTGGTCCAGTGCGAATTTCATATTTGTTTTGGGCCGGTTAATTCCAGTATAACGAGTGCATATGCGTACCCTTTATCATGTTTGGCTCAATCCCTTCTCGCGCAAGGTCCGCATCATGCTTGCGGAGAAGAAACTGGATTTCACCATGGAAGTGGAACCGGTGTGGGAGCGCCGAACGAAATTTCTGGCACTCAACCCGGCCGGCGAAGTGCCGGTGCTTGTGGAACCCGACAATACGGTGCTCTCTGACTCCGCGGCGATCTGCGAATATCTCGAAGAACAGTCCCCAGAGCCTAACTTGATGGGGGGCAAACCCTACGAAAAGGCTGAAGTCCGGCGTCTCGTCGCCTGGTTTGACCGAAAATTCCATCAGGAGGTCACGGACATGCTGGTTAATGAAAAAGTCATGAAACGATTCTTAGGTCTCGGAGAACCGGACTCCCGGATCATCCGGGCCGCTCAGAAAAACATCCATACTCACCTGGATTATATCACATTCCTCACGGACCGCCGCCATTGGCTCGCGGGCGAAGTGATGACCCTGGCAGATATCGCGGCGGCGGCCCATTTATCGGTGTTAGATTATCTCGGGGACGTGCCCTGGAGCGACTACAAATCTGCCAAACATTGGTATGCCCGTATAAAATCTCGACCGAGCCTGCGTCCCATTCTGTCCGATACAATTCCTGGACTGCCGGCACCTAAACATTACGCCAACTTGGATTTTTAACCCTACTGATTACCGCCATCCATTTTTCCCAGATTAGTTTGGGCGGATTTTGCCGCGTCGGAGTCTGGCGCTAATTCTATCACCTTAAGCCAATCTGAGCGCGCGCCGTTGTCTTTTTGTTGCAACCGTCTGAGGATGCCCCTCTCAAGAAGACCCTCGGGATGCGATTTCTCAAGGGTCAGGGCTTTCTCAATATCTTTCATTGCCGCGTTATCGTCCCCCAACAGGCGATGGGCGCTCGCTCGGAATACCCAGGCATCCGTTAGAGATGGGTCAAGGTCTAGGGCCGAATCCAAATCCCGGGTCGCGTTCCCATAAGCTTGCTGCGCCGCTGCGGATTGCGCGCGATCGATGTGAAAATCTGGGTTCGTCTCATCCAGTTTGATGGCGGCCGACAAGACGGCGCCCGCTCGTTGGGGTTCGTCTGCCAGCAGCCAAGCTTGACCTGCCTGGCCGAGGATCCGAGCCTTAAATGGGGCTGGTGCCCGTGTCATGTCGGCCAGGGATTGCAGCCGTTTGGCCGCCTCGGGGTAATGTTTAAGCCCGATTAATGAGACAGCAGCGCAATGCCGGGCTGCATCCCCGCCGCCCAGTCCAAGCCAGGTGCTCGCATTCTCAAATCCTTTTTCCGGATCGGATTGAGCAAGGCTCATGCAGGCAACATATTCCGACTGCGAGTCGTGTTCTTGGGAATTACTCGGATCAGCCCTAAATAATCCCCCTGCGATTAAGCCGAAGAGGACGAGAATGAGTGCGTGTTGGGTCATCGTAATAAGCCTTTAAAAAGGTACTGAGTGCATCGAGCTTTAAAAAATTCTATAACATGTGGCAAGGATCGGCCCTGGTAAACTTGCAACAATATCTCAACTTGAAAATGATGGCTGGACACTTGATCTGCTTTGGGTATGGCTTCTCGGCGCGCCATTTGATACCCCTGTTGCTGGCTAAAGGATGGACGGTCAGCGCCACAACCCGATCGGAAAATATTCCCGAGGTCGACGGGGTTGAATTCATCCGCTTTGATGCGGTTGTGGATAGGCATCTCGCCAAAGCGAGCCATGTTCTCCTTTCGGTTCCACCGGGAGAGTCGGGAGATCCGGTTCTGGATCGTTATCATCACCTTGTATCCAAGGCGTCTCATTTGAAATGGATTGGCTATCTGTCGACGACGGGTGTGTATGGTGATACGGCAGGAGCTTGGGTGACCGAAGCATCTCCGCTCAATCCGACAAATCGCCGGTCCACTCTCCGTGTTGCGGCAGAGGCGAGCTGGCTTAATCTCCATCAAGATCAGGACTTGCCCGTCCATATTTTCCGGCTGGCCGGCATTTATGGGTCCGGGCGAAGTTCGCTGGATCAAGTGAGGGCCGGGCGCGCTCAGCGAATCGATAAACCTGGCCATAAATTTTCACGCATCCATGCCGCTGATATCGCTACCGTGCTCTGGGCGTCGATCAATGCCCCCCACCCGGGTCGCATCTACAATATGTGCGATGATGAACCCGCCCCCCAGGCGGATGTGGTGGCCTATGCCTGTGACCTCCTGGGTGCCCAGGTCCCGGCGCTGGTCGGATTCGATGCAGCCACCGAAACCATGTCGCCTATGGCCAGGAGTTTTTGGAACGATAACCGCTTGGTGGATAATTCCAGGATCAAAGATGAGCTGGGCGTTGATCTCGCCTACCCCACCTACCGCGCGGGCCTATCGGCGATATACAGTACTGAAAATGGCTAGGCCGATAGGAGGCTGGCCGCAGTTTTCTGTAATTTCTTCAAGTCCTGATCCCCGCTGAGCCTGTGATCTCCGCCTTTGATCAGCGTCACCTCGACATCGTCTGACCGCAGTCTTTCCTGCAGGGTCAGTGACCGTTGCCAAGGCACAGATGAGTCTTCCAGACCGTGGAGCAATCGAACAGGGCAGTCGAGCGCAATTTCCGTGTTCATCACGACATGATGGGTGCCGTCATCCAGAAGTGCTTTGGTGATTGTGTAGGGGTCCTCATAGTCGCTGGGGATAACAACAACGCCATCGCTTTCGATCATTTGGAGATGCTCTTCCGTCAGCGATTGGGGCAAAAGGTCCTCGGTAAAATCCGGCGCCGCCGCAATCCCCACAAGACCGGCGACCCGATCAGGCCGGGCGAGCGCGGTCAGGAGCATGATCCAGCCGCCCATGCTGGAGCCCACAATCACTTGAGGTCCCTCGGTTAAGGCATCAAAGGCCGCCAAAGCATCCTCGGCCCAAAGGCTGATGGTGCCATCCGCGAAGTTTCCCGACGAGGCGCCATGTCCCTGATAATCAAACCGAAGAAAGGCGTGCCCCCGGTCCCGGCACAGGTATTCCAGCGCGCGCGCCTTGCTGCCGGCCATATCCGACATAAAACCGGTCATGAAGACGATGCCCGGTGATTTTCCCGCCAGCGTGTGGTAGGCAATGGACGCGCCAGTCTCTCGTGTTAATATCTTGGGCTCGACGTCACTTTTTTCAGACATGGCAGACCTTTGTAAATATGGTTCAAGATATCTCAGCAGGAAGCAGTGAAGATACCACCGGTGAATTGGCGGATAAATCGGCTTCAATGATAAATAGTATCCGACCCCCGACGGTCCTCCAAGTTCTGCCTGAACTCGTGACCGGTGGGGTGGAGCGTGGTACAGTAGACATCGCGGGTGCCATTGTGGACGGAGGGGGGCGGGCGATTGTGGCCTCGGCTGGCGGGCCAATGACCCACGAGCTTGCCCGGCTCGGTGCCGAACATGTGACGTTACCGGCTAACTCTAAAAACCCGTTTGTGATTCAGAAGAATATACACCGGCTCGCCGATCTCGCGATCGCCGAAAATGTAGACATTATCCATGGCCGCTCGCGGGCATCTGCCTGGAG
>NHHQ01000091.1 GCA_002170915.1 Rhodospirillaceae bacterium TMED167
TCTTCGGGTCGATGGCGGAAAGGTCGTCTTCAAAAGCGGGAATGATACCATTTCAGCCACCCAACAAATGGAATATTGGGAGCGTCAGAAAATGGCTGTAGCGCGAGGGCGCGCCGTTGCCGTGCAACAGGGCAAGACGGTACGCGCGGACATATTAAAAGCGCTGATGCGCGAGAGAAAAGATGGGAAGTCAGAGGTCTACATGGTTGAAGCGTTCGATAATGTGCTCATTGTCAGCGAACAGGATCGTGTCCGGGCAAACTGGGGCATCTACAAAGTTGATTCGGGGGTTGCCACCCTAGCCGGCAATATCACGATCACACGGGCGGACAGCATCCTCACAGGGGACCAAGCCGAGATCAATCTCAATACCGGGGTTAGTAAGCTGTTAACCGCCAATCACGTAAAATCTAAAGCTCGAAAAAAGAGACGTATTCGCGGTCTAATTTATCCGCAGAAGCAATAACAGTCCCAACTGCTCCGAACCAATGAATAAGAAACGACCTGGGCCCTGGCTTTGGTCGAGGCTTTGGCTCTTCTTTAAAAGCATGCAAAACGATGCTTTTACCGGCATCTCCGGTTATGGCAAACTCAGTATGGTTACAACGTAAAATTACGGAAAGAAGATGAATTTTAAGGTGGATATAACGTCCATTGAGGGCAGTACGGTCCAATCAAAGCCACGTGTGGTGAGTGAGAATGCCAAAAGTCTGACTGCTGATAATCTTGGCAAACGATTTGATAAACGCCCTGTCGTGCGGGGTGTGTCACTCTCCATTAAGCGTGGCGAGGTTGTGGGGTTACTGGGACCTAATGGGGCCGGCAAGACGACATGCTTTTACCTGATCACTGGGCTCATCACTCCCGACTATGGCACCATCACACTGGACGGTCAGGATATCACGGAGCTGCCGATGTACCGTCGCGCGCGGCTCGGCTTGGGCTATCTGCCGCAGGAAGCATCGATTTTTAGAGGTCTTACGGTTGAGAATAACATTCGGGCCGTTCTAGAGGTGGTAGAACCATCACGTGAGCGCCGGGATACCATACTGGAAGCCCTACTTGGCGAGTTTTCAATTACCCACCTGCGGCGCACCCCGGCGCTGGCACTCTCTGGCGGGGAAAGACGCCGGGTGGAGATCGCGCGGGCATTGGCGTCGCGGCCGCACTTTGTTCTTTTGGATGAACCTTTGGCAGGGATTGATCCCATCGCGGTTAATGATATCAGGGAGTTGATCAGCCATCTGAAAGACCGCGGGATCGGCGTCCTGATCACCGATCACAATGTCCGAGATACACTTGAAATCATAGACCGCGCCTACATCATTCACGATGGCATGGTGCTGATGGAGGGATCCCCCTCGGATATTGTCGGTAATGAAGATGTCCGCAGGGTCTATTTGGGTGACCGGTTTAATTTGTAAGTAACGAAGAGCGACACGGTATCAATGGCGCTGACCCCTAAATTAGAACTTCGGCAAGGCCAGTCCCTGGTCATGACGCCCCAATTGCAGCGGGCCATAAAACTGCTGCAATACTCAAGTGTTGAACTGCGCGAATATGTCGAAGATGAACTCTCTGAAAACCCAATACTAGAGAGGGACGAGAATGAAACTGGCGGGGACGACCGTCTAGCCGAGGAACACGGTGCAGAAGAAAGACGCGAGGATGAATTTGAGGCCGGTGATCTGTCACCTGCGGACGATCCCGAGGAAAGTGCATCCCTCACAAGCCTGGAACAGATAAACGCAGAAGAGATGTCCCAGGAAAGCGTAAACTCTCTGGATATGGAGGAATACGATAATATCTGGGAACGCGACACCGCTCCGATTTCGGAAGCACCGAGCATACCGGATTCTACCGCTGACTGGGGGACTGGCGGAACCTTGGGTTTCGAAAGGCCGGATATTGGGCTGGAAAATACTCTCAGCAGTGGCGTCTCTTTGCGTGATCATCTCCTCAATCAAATCCAAATTGAACTCTCCAATCCCACTGACCGAATAATCGCGGTCTACCTAACCGATCAATTGGATGACTGCGGCAGGATACCAGATGAGCTGGAAGCCGTGGCCCAACGTCTCGGATGTGAGTTAAATCGAGTGGCAGACGTGCTTCACCGCATTCAAAAACTTGACCCCCCGGGTATCTTTGCCCGTAGTATGGAGGAGGGCTGGGCCATTCAATTGCGCGAAAAAGACCGGCTTGACCCCGCCATGGCGACCTTGCTGCACAATATCGAACTGCTGAAACAGCATGATTACAAATCCCTGGCAAAAATATGTCACGTTGACCTCGACGACGTACAGGACATGATCAACGAGATTTGGGCACTTGCCCATAATCCTGGCGAAATCTTTGACAACTTCATCGTGGAACCTGCCATTCCCGATGTCAGCATGCGGCGCGGCGCGGAAGGCAAATGGATTGTCGAATTGAATTCGGACACCCTGCCTAAGGTCCTCGTCAATCAAGCCTACTATGCGGAAATCAACAGGAGTATCCGGACAAAAGAAGAAAAACAATATGTCACTGATAAACTCCAGACGGCGAACTGGCTTGTCAAATCGCTGCATCAGCGAGCTACAACAATTTTAAAAGTCGCCACGGAAATTGTCATACAACAAGCGGCTTTCTTTGATTATGGGGTGGAGCATCTCAAACCACTTGTCCTCCGCGATATTGCAGAAGAAATTGAGATGCACGAGAGCACCGTGAGCCGAGTGACGACCAACAAATTCATCGATACGCCCCGAGGAATATTTGAACTCAAGTATTTCTTCACCACTGCGATCAACACCACATTCGGCGGCGATGCCTTGTCATCGGAGACAGTGCGCCACAAGATCAAAATGCTTATCGATGATGAGGCCCCCAACGCGATCCTGTCTGATGACAAGCTTGTCAGCCTGCTGAGAGCCGACGGTATTGATATTGCCCGCCGCACGGTAGCAAAGTACCGGGAAACCATGAAGATACCATCATCAGTTCAACGGCGTCGGGAAAAGAAACGCCTCGTCGCCCTCACGTAATTCTTGGGTCATTTCACACCTGGTTACCCCCCTTGACTTCATTGCAGCACAGTTTTAGGTTCCGCCCGCCGTGACGGAGAATATCACTAGTTGCGCGGATGAGACCTTGTTATAAACAGATACGGCAGGACATATATCTAGGCACGGAGTGCTCGTGCCGAATTGTTCGGAACAAACACCTCCGCTCCTTTAGCTGGAGTTAATTAGTTGAATACCCTTTTATCCTGCTGCCCTCGCGAAAACTATTAGTGCTATGGAAATTATTAACCTAATCACCTCTGAGAGTATTTCTCCGGCCCTGAAGGTAACCAGCAAAAAGCACGCCTTGCAGGAGATCTCTAAGCGTATCGCGGAGTGCTACAGCCTGGCAGAACGGGAAATATTTGAAACGTTACTTGCGCGGGAAAAGCTTGGATCCACCGGTGTCGGCAACGGAATCGCGATTCCTCATGGCAAGATACAAAATCTAGACCGCCTACGAGGCTATTTTGCCCGTCTTGAACGCCCGGTCGAGTTTGACGCGGTCGACGAACGTCCAGTGGATTTGATCTTTTTACTGCTTGCGCCGGGAGAAGCGGGCGCAGATCACCTCAAAGCGCTCGCGAAAGTATCTCGTCTGATGCGTAATAAAATCGTATGCGAGAAGCTGCGAGGTTCCAATACCTCTGAAGCTCTTTATGCATTGCTCACGGACCAGACATCAAACCAAGCTGCCTGACATAAAAAGCGGGACCTCGTGCCCGCCATTAATGAACGCTGAGTGGAACGAGGTCGTTTTGTATTGCTGCGGCCATGGCGGAGCCACGATCATTCATGGTCGCAAGTGGCTCTCCATTCGCTGCAAAAATCCCGTAAACATCTGTCCCGTTTGTCCCGACGGCGCGAACATAAGCTATTTCTCCCATACCCATATTTGACAAATTCGGAGTCGTTAGCCGTATTTGCGCGGGTGATAAGTTTTTTATAGTTTGGGGTGTCTTGTGTTCAGTCATTTCTGCATCCTTTCTACTTCAAGCAATGCCAATGAGATGGCCCGACCTTATAGTCCGGCATTCGGCTCCAAATCGATGGTCTGGCTAGACTGGCCGGGCTCAGACGCACCATTCTCGATTTTAATTTTTTTCACCTGAGGTTCCGGAATGGGCCGGCTCAGGTCAATATGCAGCAAACCGTCTTGCAGCTTTGCCGCTGTTACTTCAATCCCTTCCGCAAGCACGAAGCTCCGCTGGAATTGCCGACCGGCAATGCCGCGATGAAGATATATTTTACTATTGTCATCATCTGATTGGCGGCCGCGGATAACGAGCTGATTGTCCTCAATGGAGACGTCGAGATCTGCCATAGTGAATCCAGCCACCGCCAACGTTATGCGAAGATGCTCTTCGCCGATCTGTTCTATATTATAAGGGGGGTAGCCTTCAGATGAGGCTTTCGAAACACGATCTAAAACGCGCTCAAAATGATCAAAGCCCAAAAGGAAGGGACTGTCGAAGATCTGCATTCGTGTCATGCCTGGCTCCTCTGACTGATCGAGTGGGGGACCCGGCCCGCACAAGCAACACCAGGTTAGGCGTTTCCCCCCCACTGTCAGTTTTATTCATTAGAAGAGAGAGTTTAAAGAGACTTAGGCAGGTTTGGATAACGGGTCAAGGCACGGAATTCGACTTTGAAACATTTAAAAAATCACCTGAACCGACTTTGTCGCGAAGCCGGTTGCCGCCGGAGACAGCGCATTTCGGTTCTGCAGAGAGCGCGCCGTAGCCACTTCGTCGCTTAGATCAGTCTCCGCTATTTTAATTTATGCTTCTTTTACAGACACAGCAAAATTTTGGGTAACGTCCTCGCGAATGTCGATGGCACTCGCGGATGTAACGATCAACCGCACCGACGCGCGAACCCGCGCCAGGGGGCCATCAATTTACGCAACTGCAATAACAATTCATTAATCTGATCCCTGAGCGTCACCAGTTCTGTGGCGGAGGAACTGGCTTCATATTTGCGGGCCAAACCTTCATCTGGACCAGCAACTGGCCCGCCAGCCCCAGCCTGGAGAACGCTGTTTCGGCGGCGCCTGGCTGGGCGGTCGGGTCGCGAGGGCTGAAGCAACAGGAGCCTCCGCCGGCCCATTAATTCGGCGCCCGGTCGCAAGCTATTCCCCGCTTTTTTCAATGACTTCCGAAATACTCTTGGTTAAGGAAGTGGATGACGTCGTAGCATTAAAGAGGCGGACTTCCGAGACATCCTAGCACAAATTAACAATTCGCGCTTTCCTTATCCAGAAATTCCAGATGTGATCAGGCAAATCACACCCAATCTTGTCAGCCTTGCACGTAACCTCCATCCCACCCATTGGTAAATGGGCCCGGCGCGCTCGGCTAGGGGTCCCGACTAAGACCGAGGCCTGCTATTTCCTGTAGATAACTCGCCCACAAGGGCCCCTGTCGGAGACCAAAGTCATACAAAATCCGCCAGGAATAAATGCCGGTATCGTGGAGATCGTCAAAATCAATCCGTATGGCGTACTGTCCGACCGGTTCAACACCCAGAATGCCGACATGCCTCCTGCCTGCAACAACTTGGCGCTCTTCCGGCGAATGGCCCTGCACCTCCGCCGAGGGGCTATGCACTCTCAGGAATTCTGCAGGCAACGAGAAATGCCTGCCATCTTCAAAAGTGATCTCAAGAACCTTATCAGCCCGTTTTACCTTGATGTCCGTGGGCGTATGAGGGAATGAATANGGATNATTNCNGGTCACGAGCTACNCTTNCGNTTTTTAATTTGTNAGTTCTCGCGCTTCATCCACNAGCATAATGGGAATGCCGTCNCGGATGGGNTAAGCNAGTTTGGCATTACGGCTCACAAGCTCCTGATTTTCCCGATCATACTGNAGNGGGCCCTTAGTGAGCGGACANACAAGAATTTCGAGAAGTTTTGGGTCTACATCANGTGCTGTCACGCANTCGCTCCTCTTANNCGTNTCATCCAAACGGGCCCCTAGTGTCTGACTTGCGAGTTNTCATTCGCCGTGACGGCCGACTCCTGAATCGCCATTTCCATCAGTGACATCATAATCTCNGTCATNTGCGCATGGTNNCGAGCTTCNAGCANCGCCTGTTTTTCTTGCGCATTAAAAGGACACATCATACCCAGATTGGCAATGAGGAAGTGATCCTCCAACGTGTCGACCATATCCCAGTCAACGCTAATCTGTTTCGCCTTAAAATAGCTTTCCAACAAACTCCGAAACACGTCACGATCTATTTGCTGTACGGGATCGTCCATGTCCTGCTGGAACAGGGAGTAATCCGCTGAGACCCGGCGATACCCGTTCCGAAGGCCCGCATCGCTCTGGATACCAAATCGACACACGCCCTCCAGAACCAATTGAATCTGGCCATCTGGGGTTTCTGCAAAGGATACGATTTTGCCAGCACAACCAGTTTTGAACAGTTCGGCGTCATCAGGAATGGGGTCTGGCGCCAAGTCCGTCGCCTGGACCATTCCAATCAGCCGTTCTTCCCGGAGTGAATCCAATACCATACTTAGGTAACGGGGCTCGAATATGTTGAGAGGCAACCTGCCGTTGGGCAAGAGCAGCACACCTGGCAAAGGGAATACTGACAGCTCACCGGGAAGTTCGCCAAAGGAAAGTCTGAGAGAATTTAGCATTATGAGAACAATACCGCAGACAGCTTCCGGCGCCCTTCCACCGTGATCGGATCCGCATGACCCAACGCGTCAAAAATTTTGAGGAGCTGGGTGCGGGCCGCTTCTTCGTTCCAGCTCTGATGGGATTTGACTAGACCGACCAGCGTCTCAACGGCGTCTTCCGTCAGCCCGTCTCCGTACAATGCCAGAGCGAGATCATACCTGATTTGCGGATCATTGGGGTTTTCTTGTGCTTGGCGGCGGAGACCCTCGGTTTCTCCCGATGCTGTCGCGGCTTCGGCCAGATCAAGGGCAGACTGAACGCCTTTAATCTCAGTGTTTTCCAATAAGGCTGGCTCAAGCCCGTCCAGATAGGCCTGGGCCTTCTCAGCATCCCCAGCCGCAATCAGACATTTCACCACGCCCGCATGTGCCACCGTATTGCCGGCATCCTGAGCGAGGATTTGGGTATACATAGCACTGGCGGTCCCGATGTCGCCAGCGCCAAGAACTTCCTCCGCCTGTTCTAGCGCCTTATCGAGAGGGGAGCCTTCACCACCGGTCAATTTTTCAATGAAGGTTCGGAGTTGGCTTTCAGGGAGCGCGCCGGAAAATCCATCCACTGGTCGCCCCTCTTTGAACGCCACCACCATGGGAATCGACTGCACCCGCATTTGAGCCGCTAATTCCTGGTTTTCATCAACGTTGATCTTGACCAGTTTAACTTTACCAGCATATTCGCCGATCAACTTTTCCAGGGTCGGGGTAAGTTGTTTGCACGGGCCGCACCATGGGGCCCAGAAATCCACCAGAACCGGAACATTGACGGATTGATCAATGACATCGGCGCCAAAGGCTTCTGTGTTAGACTCCTTGATCAGATCAACAGTTCCTGTCCCCGTGGGAGTGTCCCCGAGTGTTTCCGCAGCAATTTCAGCGGCCTCGGTGCCATCGGCGTTGAGTAAGCCATTCATATCGTCTGTTCCTTTTTAAGGGACGTTTCCCTATAAGTCATATTTGGCGTAAAGCCGCCTTTAATCAATACCTTGGCATAGAAGCTTAGTGTTTTTCGCTGAAATTACCATCCAAAGGATGAGACCCGTTAAAGATCCATAATCAGCGGATCGTGGCCCATCGCGCTGATAAACTTTAAAAGGTCTGACGGGGAAAGGGTCGTTGTGGCATCGTTCCGAAGGGGATGATAGTTTAACAGTTCCTTCTCCATCATGCGGCTTTGCAGAACCACCTGGACCGCCTTGGCTGTTTCATTGATGACGGCAAAGGGTGTCACTGAGCCGGGATCAACTCCCAGAACAGAGCGCATCAAGTCTGGTTTGCCAAAACTCAACCGGGCGGAACCGAGATCTTTTTGTAGGACGCGGGTGTCGAGGCGATCCTCGCCCAGCATGACCACAAGCCAGAGCGCACCCTTCTTGTCTTTTAAAAACAGACTTTTGCAACGCCCGCCCGGCATATCTTTTAGAATCTCCTCACCTTCCTCTACCGTGTGCATGGGGCGATGCTGGACGGTCGGTGCATCAATGCCGAGTTCCGTCAACCGGTTTAATAACGCTTCTTGTGTCCAGGGCATGCTCTGTGCCTCAACTACTCATCGCGGGTTAATGGCGGCGAACCAGGGTGTCCGTGCCGGAAAATGCCACGCCGTCCCCTGCCGGAAAAGGCAGAAGTTGCCCCTTGCATTGCGCCGAGTGAAGCGTATTATTTGCTGGCTCTGGTACGGGGGCTACCGTATCACCTCCGGGGCATCTGAAAAA
>NHHQ01000092.1 GCA_002170915.1 Rhodospirillaceae bacterium TMED167
AGGTTGCCGTACTTGGTCTCGTATCCTACGCGGGTCTCGATATATGACTTGTCAAAATCGCTTCCTTCACCTTTCGCACCAACTTTGGTGGTGAGGTAAGGACCAGCCATAGCAGGTGCTACAGAGGCAGCGCCCAAAACTGCCAGAGCAGAAAGTGCCAGTGCTTTTTTCATTTGTAATTCCTTTGTAATGTTTACTTGGTTATTATACCAGACCCTTTTAGATCCGTCTTTAAGTAAAAGTTAAGTTGACTTGACTTAAAGATAACAAAACCTCAGTATATAGAGCAGGTTAATCTAAATTTTACCCCAGTTAAACTTACCTTAAATTGAGAGGCATTAAAAAGGGGACCCTCGTCAGGGTCCCCGAACATCTAGATGTTTATGTGTCTATATTAAATATCAGAAGTTGTACTTCAGACCCAACTTACCACCCAGACCGAAGTCGTCTTCGTCTTCTGCGGTCAGGAAGGACATCTCACCATATACTCCAAGAGCATCGGTGACAGGGACGCCAACTCCTGCTTTACCAGAGAACTGGGTGTCAGTGTCTTCGCCATCAACAGCAACGATTGCTGGGCCAGCCTGAACGTAGTAAGAAGCAGTACCTGCTTCGCCTTCGTAGCCAACGTGAAGGTCTGTGGTCGCAGCAGTGTAATCATCACCAACCCAACCAGCATTTGTCTCTACGTTAACGTAGGGACCGGCTAGAGCAGCAGCTGGAGCAAGAGCAATAGCAGCGGCAGCTGCAGCGATAGTCGTTTTAAACATTTTTTGTACCTTTAGTTACTTGCGGAATGAATACCCGCAGATGAATAGGGACTCGACTGTCCCGTTTTTGAATACCCTTTGTTATTTTATGACAAAAGGTTAAGTATTTATACTAACAGAAGGTTAAGATTCTGTCAAGTGGGTGGGTTTTCCGTCTGTTGTGTAGAAGAACTTCCAGCAATCCGACCCAAGTAAGGATCATAGTTCATCCACTCACGGATGTCAACCTCAGTGCCTTGATGCTGCCAATACCCAGACAGTGCCTCATGTGGACCCTTATGAAAGACTCCAATGTGCTCTGCATGAATGGTTGATCCTAGTGCAATATTGTAAAGGAATATTGGAATAGTATATGTTTTACCAGTCTCAAGAATAGTATCCTCNGAAACTGCTCTTGGTTTNACTCCATTATCAAGTTTATACTTATCACCACGAATNTGATNCTTCATCANNTTTGCAGCATGATGACGGGAAATCAAATAGGCTGCAGCAGAGAAGTCATTAACATACTTNAGATGTANTTTNACATGAATNTCNCCTGTNGTNATTGCAGTCATNTGAATACAATCCCAATCATAAGGAAGAAGACCAGAGAATTCTTNCCAAGTAAAATTCCAATACTTNACCGTAGAAAAATCTACATCATCCTCAAGGATCATACAGTACTCATCATCAGTCTCTTCATAGAAATGTTTAATTGCTTTTAGATGAGACATGCAACACCCAAGTTCTGTCTGACTTACATTATCAGGAATTCTTCCCTTCAAATGTTCAGAAGCATCATCCTCTCTTGCATCATATCCTGAGATGCGAGTATGATTATTAACATTCCAATACTTAAACTGCTCTTCCATGTAGAACCGCCTATCAGTATCAGCATCTAAGTTTAACCAATAGATTGCAGGAAGACCTTGAAGTTTAAATGCGGACTTATTCCTGTCCATTTTACTAAATGCGTGTCCATCCATCAGGTACTACATCCTTTGTATTGTGATCTTTTGTATAACCATCAGTGCCAAACCACTGTTGAGGAGCAACTACTGTACCCCTATTAGCAAGCCATGCACCCCACCAAGAGAATGAAGAGTTGGCAATAATAAAATCAGAGCAGAGTGTCATCAGGCAAAGGTCTATCCTATTGTCTTCATTCTCAGAGATCAGGAAACGATCTCCAGAGAATAACTCTTGCTCATTACACCATACAGGATCATCTGAAAACACAATCACATTACGATCACCATCAAAGTGCTTGAGTGCTTCTTCATAATACTCAAGAGTACATGGAGGATGGTTAGCACTATTAGTTACATAATCTGTGCGACGAACATGAAGAGCAATAGGATTATCTACAGTCTTAATCATCTCCTTACAAGGATTTAAAATCTCATCAGTGAAAGTAAACTCCTCACGAATTTCACCTTCAATATGTTTGAAGTATTTTTCTGTCTGAAAATATCCCTGCAAACTTACGTTGTCTGGACACCTAACTAACAGTTCACTATCAAAATGAAAATGTCTTTCATGGACTGTAGTTGCTTGACCACTATCTAATAGACCAATATTGGTTCTTAGATCAAATGAATCAAACAATTCTGTCCGAAGCATATTACCAATCCCATCGTTCACTGCATCAGTGTAGAGAGGAATAGTAACATTTGTTCCAATAGATCTTGCTATCCCTTTAAGAGCAGCATACTGGAACATCTGATTACCAAGACGACCCATTCGTCCTAGTGCATTGAATCCTAGCATTTTAATTGTTCTTACGTGTTTTCAGATAGTCCTGGTTCTTATAATACTCTTGAAGTTGTGCTTTGTCAAACTCCATTAAAGTATCATGCAGGTTTTTGTTGTTCTGGATAAATGGATTTGTGAACCAAGAGTTATTGGTTCTTGCATGTTCCATGTGATATACATGTGCATCCAGCCTACACACATTATATCCTAGTTTATGGAATCTAAAGTATCTTTCATCATCCTCATACCCATATGCAATGAAGTTTTCATTCTCTAGTCCACCTTCAATATATTTTTTAGTGGAGAAGAACTGGCAGAATCCATACTTAGCATCATAGACCCTAGAACTCTTTCTAAGAATAGAGAGATCATAGTCACCATTGATAAACTCAGATACTAGTTCATCCGTAGCAAAGATTTGAAACTGCCAGTCACCATCACCATAAGGATATACAACATCACAATCACCAGAAGTAATTTTTTCTTCAGATGTTACATATGATTCTAATGGAAGTAGAATATCACAGTCATAGTTTACCACAACATCTGTGGTAGTCATCATAACCATATCATTCAACAATCTGGTGCGATGAAAATATTCTTCTTGGTTCTCCTCAAAGACATGCGTCAATCTATCTGCTTTATCCCCAACACATTCTCTAATTTGAGGTAATGCTTTCTCAGCAAACACAGAAGTTTTATCAGATTCTTTTATGATGATCTGACAATCTGTATTATCAAGAAGATAGATTGAACTTACAATAACATTTCTAAGTCTATCATCCGTTTCAATCCTGAGAGGAACAATAAAAGTAGTGTTAGATAATCTCATTATACAGACTTCCAACCTTCAGGAATCAAATCATCCATATGATAGTGATCATACTGTGGACCAAACCACTTCTTAGGTGCAATCACAGTCTTATCAGGATTATCAATCAACCATGCACCCCACCAGGAGAATGAACTGTTGGCGATGATAGCATCAGTACAGAGAGACATTAAACACAGATCAGTCCAGGGTACTCTCTGTCCGTCATCCAGTTCGTCAGTGCTCTCAGAGAGAATGAAACGATCTGGTTTAAAGAAGTCCTGCTCCTTACACCATTCAATAACATCAGAGAACACAACGACAGGGATATCATCAGGAAACTCTGCAAGTGCTTTCTCATAATAATCAAATGTACAGACAGGATGTGCTGCTTCTAAGTTCACATATGCCCAAGGAAGTTTGGGATCGCCACGACGAATGTGTAGGAAGATCTTACGATCACTCTCAATACTATCCATCATTTCTTTACAAGGTTTGTAGATGGAGTCCTGGAACTGAAAGTCCTCCCGAAGTTCTTTCTCTACATTCTCAAAATATCTTTCTGTCTGAAAATATCCATCAAGATTTACATTATCAGGACACTCATTAAAGAGTTGTTCGTTAAAATGAAACTCTTTCCAAATAGCCCAAGGAGTATTTTCAGGAATACCATGATGCTCTTCAGTAGCACCAGTCATCTTGAATGTTTCAAACATACAATAGTTGTTCTCACATCCACATTCATCCACTCCAGATGTACCTGGAGGAGGAACAACCCAATCAAACCCACGATTAGCAGCAATGCCTCTTAGAGAGGCATATTGGAACATCTGGTTGCCAAGACGACCAGACTTACCAAGTTTATTAAACGATAGCATCAGACATACTCCTTCTTCATTTCATTATATACCTTTCTAATACCAACATCAATAGTGGTATTAGGAACCCACCAGTTTAAAATATAATTGTCTGCTTCATTTCTTTTGTCCAACTGAACACTGTCCTTTGCTAGACCAGGTTTGATCTCAATATCATAATTACCATCAATAGCAAAACATCCTTTAATGATAGAGGCAACTTGTTTGATTGTTTCTGACCTGAATGATGTAATGTGAAGTGGATCTTCTGGTTTAAAGTCAGTATAGTTTTCCATAACAGTCTCTAGTGCTTCACAGCAGTCTTCAGCATAAAGGAACTGACGTTCTTCAGTACCATCAGTCATCATCTCAAATTGACCCTCTTCAAATCCCTTACGGATAAAGTCAGTGATCACATGAGCCTTCTCCATATCTTTTTCAATACCATATACATTCCAGAACTTAACAGTCAGTCCTTTGAGTGCAGTGGTATGAAGTTCACCAACACGCTTCATTACACCATAAGGAGAGTAACTCATGTTACTCATTTGAGATGAAGCAAAGACAAATCTCTTCTTATATTTGCCAAGTAAACGAAAAGTATTTGCCATCATGCGAGTATTGTTATTCACAAACTCAAATGTATGCTGATACTTTTTGAGGTAACGTGAACCACCCACATCAAAAGCAAGAAAGAAAACAAAGTCGGCACTCTCAATTGCCTTCTCTATGATAGTGCTTGGTGTCACCCTCAAATCATATTGAACACCATTTACAATATCAACATCTGTCACATTATGTCCCTTATCTTTTAAGTAATCAGATAGATAAGCACCGATCTGTCCAGCAGATCCTAGGATTGTAATATTCATATACTCAAATCAATTGCCGTAAGTGTGGTTTGCTACAAAAACTTTAAAGTTCCAGTTGTGTTTTTCATACTCTAGATTATTAATCACTTTCGCATTATATCCAAGAGAAGAATCAGGAGTAAACATTGGACACCCTTCTTCGGTGATCCTTTGTAAGTTAGAATAGATTGTACCATATTTATCCATCACATCGGAACCCCCCCATGCAATGATATCAAGAATACCATAATCCTTCACTCCAGTTTGAATCCAATCTGGACCAGGTTGAACATCAAAGACATGCAGTTTACTTTGATCATAATCCTCAAACTCACCAGGAGGTTGTAAGAATAAAAGATCACTTCTCATACGAATCACATAGTCATACTTAAAGTTATTTTCTTCCTCATATTCTTTCTTCAGTTTGATTGCTTGCTCAATACCATAGAACATAGAGATCTGATGATCCTTTGGATGAGTTGCGTGCCATTGTATTCTCCAAGTATCAGAGAACATGTGCTCAAAGTTTCTTGGACGTTCATAAGAAATCTTTTTTGGTTTCCAGTTCTCATCAATCCAATCTTTAATCCCAGCATCTGGCCAGGTTCCTTGACCAACATCTGATCTAAACTGAGATCCAACTAATGATTCATCAAACCATAAATGTGCAAAAACATCTACATCATTTTGACCTAAACGGAAATGTTGTTTATGGTTTTCATGGCACTCAAGAATACTTCTAGGTCTTCCTGAATAACAAAGGGCAATTCTTGTCATGGTAACATGTGGGGGTAATCTGTACAGATGCCATATGGCACTTCATCTTTAATATGTGTCTTAAAACTATCTACCATCTCCCAATCAAGAAGTGGAATGATAGTTTTGTCATCAAAAGTTTGTTCTATATCATGCAACCAAATTTTTTTATTTGATGTGTATGAATATGGATCACCAGTGTGACAAAAGGATTGGAATATTTCACAGGTCTTTGCTGCTTCTACATTTTTACAATGCAACCAAAGATTATCCTGTCTCTTAAAGAACCAATTCCAAGTTACTTTATATTGTGGTTCGTCATGACCAAGCCAAAACTCACCATCAATATCCCATACATCAATCTCTACATCATACCCATTACCAAGAGCACAATCAATGTAACTAGGAGCATTCTCTCTACCAGGAACTCGTCCTCGGATATTACCTCTGTGAGATATAATTCTCATACTTCCTCAATGCGTAATGATTTATCCTCAATAAAGAGATCATAAAATGGTTTATCAACACGGAGTTCATGATACTTACATCCCCAATCTGACAGTTGTTGTTGTGTCAGATTAGTCCAATCAATTTGTTTCCTACTACCTCTTGCTGTCCAATACACAATCGTATTTCCTTGGTCATACAATTGATTAATTTTATCAATGTTATTTTGAATTGGTTTTGCTTTGGTGTAATCGTGAGTTGTTCCAAAATCTGTAGATGATTCTCGATTACAAATCGTTTCATCAATATCAACATAAATCACTTTCATTGATACATTTTTCTCCTATGTTTTTCACTGGGACATTTGTCTATCTCATCAACCTGTTCACTCGTAAGGAAATTAGTTTGCCCAAGAACCTTAGATCCAATAAAAATTTCTGCAGATTTTTCACACATCATTGTGGATGCAATACATTCTTTATGAGAAGAGGATGCTGTTATTATACCATGGTTTTCAAGTAATATCAATTTAGGAAAGTATTGATACTCTTCAACAAATATAGTTACATACTTTTTAATTTGTTCAAGTAATGGTTTACCTGGCATTGCATAAGGAACTACACAAGACTTAGCACCATTCCTCACTACCTGATCAGGAAATAACCTATGATCTGCAAAGGAATAGATCTGCTCAGAGCACAACACCTGCATGGTCTTTGTTGGATGAGTGTGAGCTACAAAATTAATATCTTCAAACTCTCTCAAGATCCATGCATGAAAACCAGTTTCAATACTTGGTTTTAATCCTAATGAATCAAAGGGCACCCCCGTCATCTTACATGCAATCATCTCAGATTTTCCAAGTTTGGTCAATGAAGCACCACTTGCTTTCATCCAAAAACTGTCATCATCTCGCACAGAGACATTCCCTTCACCACAAATGGCAAAAGAACTCAATGCCCATGCAAGTTCTAGTATTGAGGTATCCATTTGAATAAAAATTTGGATAGTTTATTTAGATCTACTTTCCAAGGTGAGTTTAATCCTCCAGAGATAGATAATGATCCATCACTCTCAACAGATTCTTCTTGCTTGTCAGTAAACTCAGTATACTCGAAATGAGTAAGATCTGTATGTTCCATAGAATACCCAAATCTAAAATTCACATCAAAGAAAGTTGGACTATCAATAGAGAAAACTTTAGTTTCTGGTGGAGAGAATATGACATTACACATTCCACCACCAATTGGACCTGCAACATACTTTGCATTCCTAAACATACCAACCTTTTCTTCCATTGTCAAGTTCTCGCAGAACACTTCTTCAAAACCCCAACTGATAAACATCTCTGCAACTTCATCTTCGTTAACACACTTACGACGTTCCGTATAGTTCGTTCCGATGTTTGATGTGTCACCATTTAACCAGGTGCGACGAGAGATATAAATCTTTTCAGGGCCCACATAGTCACTCTTCATCTGATTAACAACATCAAATACTCCTTTATGTGGACGACAATTAGATAATCCATTATGTGTCAATGATGATGAAATACATACACTATTATACATCACATCCGTATCAAGAAATACCACATCTTTTTTAGTGATCCCTAACATCTCAAGACTATCCCACACAAATGGATAAAGATCATCTTGTCCCTCTGGAGGACTGACAAGTAACTTCATGTCAGGATGAATATATTTTTCATTGAAGTAAGAATATAGATATGGCAGAGTATCATATATGAAATGATAATAGTTTGACATGTTATACGCAAAGTAGAACATTGGAACATCACAAGTCTTTCCTAAGGGAATATGCTCTATCTCATAATTCATACCACTAGTTTCATATACAGTTCCTCTATCAAGAGACATAAACTTTTCTCTGAGAGGAAGGTATAACCTTTTGTTATTATAAGAATATACAAGAGGTAATGGATAATGTTTTGATAGTCCAGTAATTTTTACACAACTAAAATATGCAACTTCTATAGTTCTACCACTTTTATCCGTAGTAGATATTTTTCTCGTAGGACCATGGTCCCAATATCTAATTGGTAAAGTAATCTTCATTATATGTGTAAGGATGCCAAGTCACTTTGTTAAAAAATTTCTGCCAATACCGATATGTTTTTAAATCATTTGGTGTTCCCCAACAGATGTAATGATCAATCTCAAAATTCTTTACATTATATCCCAACTCAATTGCTTCATTCAAAAGATTATCAACATAGAATTCACCATTTGTTCTTTCATCTTTTTTGTAAAGATTCTCTAAAGAATTAAAATAGACCTGCTTGTTTCTAAAGAACATTGTACCGACAATAGCATATTCATCTACAGGGTTTGTTCCTGTAAAGTTCTTTACATTTACTTTAGTAACATTTCCAGATGCATCCACATCCAACCAAGAATACATATCAGGATTATGATGTGCAGTGTAGTTATTCTTATAACTCCAAACTACAATATCATTATCCAGGTCTTCAATTAAGTCAGCAAACTTATCAGAATCATATAGTGCGCCATTATCACATGCAGATAAAATAATTGAAGACTCATCATCAATCTCATCCACTATCTTTGCGGTGGTACAAGCTTGACCTTCGGTTACCTCATTAATCCATACAACATTCCCAAAATCCTCAATAGGAAGCATACTCATATGAGATGTTAAACAAGCAAACACTGTCTCATCTGTTTCAGGAAGACAGTGTAGTGCCCGATCAACCATATAATGTCCGTTAATTTCAATAAAGGGTTTAGGAATACCATATCCCTCTTTAGAGAATCTACTTCCTGCTCCAGCCATCGGCAATGCTGTTGTGCAGTTCTTAATTTTTAATGGTTTATTTCCTTCCATTACTGCACGATAGTAATCAGACCATTGCTGATACATCTTTACATCTAGTGGTGTTCCCCACTGAAGCATATTTGAGACCTCATATACAGTGTTGTATAATCCATCCCTGATCATCAGATTGTGAACCAAACTAACATAATATTCTCCATTAATATTGACATCATCATCAATCAACTTCTGAAAGTAATACTTTACATACTTACCTTTTTTGAAATAATAAGTTCCAGTCGAAGCATACTCCGACATCTTGTCGTCAGTAAATGGTCTCTTCTCACGAATCTCTTCGATTTGATATGACCCCAGTCTCAATCTACAGAATGCATAATTATCACCACCCAACATATGAGGATGAAATCCTGTATATGAAACTACGCATCCATCACATTGAGTATCATCTACATGAGATTTAAAATCATCATAATCCCAGTTCATAGAAAAATCACAGTAATTTACGATGACTTGCTCCTCATCATCGATGTCCTTCAATGCCTGAAGAACACTGTGAACTGGACCTAACTTGTGAGGATCAATAACTCTAATCGAAGATCCCTCAGGGAGTTTATGAAGTAAGAGACCTGCAACATCAGTTTCATCATGATGCTTTCTGTTCAGTATACACACAAATTCAGAATCTTTTGGATAAAGATCAATGATGTGTTCGATGACAGTTTTACCATCAATCTCTAAAAGATACTTCGGTACTGTGTATCCAGCATCCATGAACCTGCGGCTCATACCAGACATAGGGATAACAACTTTCATATTAATCTCCTTTAATTACTCTATAACTGTCTTCATCAAAATGTTCTGTAGAAAATTCAAATAACTCAGATGATTCAACAGCAATCATCTGATGCCTCAGTCCACGATAGATGTGAAATTTATCTCCTGGTTCTAGGATGCAGTCATTTGCTTTTGCCAGGTCATCACTATCTCCATAGTATAATAGTATTCTACCAGACTGCAGATAAAATGTTTCATCCTTTAAGTTATGATAGTGCCATGAACACCTCTTTCCTTCATCAAAGAAAAGAAGTTTACCACAATACTCATCGGTATTGACAATCCATTTTTCATATCCCCATCCTTTAGGGACATGTTTAATTTCTGAAGAAATCATCGGAGTGTATTCCTTTATCATCTACGTAATAATCACCAGAAGGTTTTCCAAGAAATAATTGATGATACTTACATCCCCACAAACTTAATTGTATCTCAGTAAATTCATAAAATTCTTTTTTTGCCAGGTCTGCATTATTTTTATACCTACCCATTCCTCTGGCAGTGAGATATACGATGGTATGACCCTCGTCGTATAGTTTATTTATTTTATCAATACGATCCTGAATTGGTAATGCCTGCTCATATCTCATCTCATCTGTAGGACCAGGAGTGCATATAGTACCATCAATATCAATCACATATCTCATTTACATCCCTCTCAGATAATACATAAGTTCCAAAATGTGTTACAGCAATCGCAGCTGCTTTATTTGCATAAGGTATTGCTTTCTCTATTTTAGCATACAAGAGATAAAAGTAAACAAGTGCAGATAAGAAAGTGTCCCCAGCACCACAAACATCAAATACTCCTACTCCAACTCCTGGATAGTTTACACCTTGATAATCTGCACCACCAGAACCTTTGGTTACAATTAAATTATTAGATTTAGTTTCTAATTTAGAATATTCATCAGCATTTATTTTAACATATGCATTATCTGTGGGTAATACTTTTTTCTTACTATCAATAAAGACAGGTCCATCAAACCACTCAACCAGTTCAAACATTCTCTCAGTTGTAATAAATCCCTTATCATAATCCGATATGACAAGGGCATCAAAGTTATTTTCTGGTAGATCGTAGTCAAGAGGTTTAGTAGGATTCTCTACGTCAACTCTAAGAAGTTGTTGATTATACCTTTCGTCAATAAATCTACGTTTAATAATCCTTTCTTCTTGAGTAAGGATGTAAACCTCAACTCCAAATGACATGAGATTTTCTCTCACATTCCATGCCATCCCCATTTGCCTTTCTACTCTAGTTTTCTTAAGAATAGGTACTGGTGCTTCTGGATTAAGTCTTTCACATATCCCATAAACATATTCATCGGTACAACTATCTCCGATCAATAATACTTTGAATTGTTTTTGTTGTGGCATAATCACCTATTCGATCAAAGAATCTAAGTTCAGCAGCATAATAAGATCCAATTACAGACTTTTCTTTCCAGTCTGATCCTACAATCATTATATCAGGTTTATATGATTTTATCATATTTTCTAACTCTTCGTCACACGAAAAAGTATCGACACCATCTACTGCTTTTAAGTTTTCAAGAAAAAACTTTCTTTCTTCTTGACTATGTATAGGTCTGGTAGGACCTTTCTTTTCCTTTACTCTATCATCCGTATCAATCCCAACTAATAAAAAGTCTCCCAAACTTTTTGCATAGTTCAGGAGTTCAATATGGCCTCGATGTAGAATATCAAACGTTCCGTTGACGAATATTTTCATAAACATATTGAAGAGATTTTTGTAGTCCGTCAAGTTCAAGTCCTAACTTTAAAAGTTCACCACCACTTCCACAGTATGCTCTATCATTACCAGATTCTAGAACATCAATAGGAACTTCATGATCAGAAAGATTATTAATCATTCCAGCAACCTCTGAAAGCAAAGTCACTTCTGGATAAACAAGATTTAATTCTTTGGGGAGATTGTTACCACCCTTAAGATATAGATCAATGACTTTGAAGGCATCACGGACACCAAAGAAGTCCATGAACTTATCTTTAAATACTACAATCTCACGTTTGTTGATGTAATTTAGAATATTTGCAGTGGTGAACATATTACTTGGAGCACATGCACCAAATACATTAAAGAACCTCAGGTTATATACATGATTAAGTTGACGGCAACGTTGAGTAATCAGATACTTTGAGAGTCCATAGTAATCAGTAGGAATTCTTTCACC
>NHHQ01000093.1 GCA_002170915.1 Rhodospirillaceae bacterium TMED167
TTTTGCGGGCGGGCGGGTTGCCAAGACCCACGGCTGTAGGCTGGGGAGGTCCGGGTTTACGTTCTTATACTGCTGCCCCATGACATAATGTAATGCTACCCAGTTTCTTTGTTTCCTCTTTTTTGCCAATACCTCGAGGGTTTCCAAAGGCGTGTATTTTACGTGGTATTTTTTTAAATAATGTGCTGGCCGAAAAAGGTAGATGGGACGGGCGCCAGCGAGGCGGGGCAACAGAAATGGATTAGGCTTGTGCCAAGTGTAGCGAATGGTCTGCTCATCCAGAACCTCAAACACTGGCGGGCGGCCATCTACAAGCATGACCCTAGGCAGACTTTCATTTGACACTTTTCGGTTCGTTGCCACGTCTTCAAAATAGTAACGGAAATCTTCCGCCGTAAAAGGATGACCATCCGACCAGCGGTGCCCTTTGCGAAGTCGAAACGTGAATATACGTCCCTCCTGGACATCGTAGCTCTTCAGGATATCTGGCACGAACTCAAATGTTTCGTCATATCCGATTAGCCGCGCATACCCATATACCACTAGCTGCCGGGTATCTTTCTTCCTGCCCATGAGAAGCCTCAGAGAGCCGCCATGGCGCCCAGCTATCGTGCCGGGCTTATCGAATTTTAAAACAGCGGGCTCCTTTGGGATTCGCTCACCAATCGGCGGTATTTTCCCACCTGCCACGTCCGACGTAAAATACGGCGTTTCAACTAAATCCGGCAAACTTTCGGAGGCGGCCCCGAGAGCCGGAAAGGCGCCCATTACCAGACAGATCAAACTTGTGGTTCTCATGACGCCATCTTCAATACTGTTTTATCACCGCTTAAGCGCACAAAATGCTCCTCAGCAACCTCCGTCAAGGCTGCAAAATTTTGCGGCGCAAGAGTGAACGGCGCGGGCCAGGCGGCGGGGTCCGAACTCTTCTCTTCCATCAAGATAGACAGATCCAATTTTCGATCGGGGTCAGGGTACGGAACAGCCGCGAAGAGTGCCTGGGTATAGGGATGGAGAGGGTTCTTAAACAAAGTGTCTCTTGGCGCCATCTCTACCAACCTGCCGGCACACATAACCGCAATCTGATCAGCTATATAGTCAACCACCGCAAGATTATGAGAAACAAAAAGATAGGTCAGGCCGAGCTCCTGCTGGAGATCTTTCATCAGATTGAGGATCTGTGCCTGAACAGAAACATCAAGTGCGGACACCGGCTCATCACACAAGAGGAGATCGGGTTTCAGGGCAAGAGACCGCGCAATGCTGATCCGCTGGCGCTGCCCGCCCGAGAAACTATGGGGATAGCGGTTCAGAAATCTGGGATCGAGCCCGACTAAGTTCATCAGTTCCTTCACCATCTCCACTTTGTAATCATTGTCACCAATATTGTGAATGACCAGAGGCTCGCTCACGATATCATAGACGGTCATCCGAGGATTAAGGGCCCCAAAGGGGTCTTGAAAAACATATTGGTATTTGGTTCGATAAGGGATCAGCGCCTTGCCATGGAGGTCGGTCAAAACAACATCCTCACCCTGGTCATTAAACACGACCGTGCCTTTGTCCGGCGTCAGCGCCCGCATGATGATCTTACTCAGTGTCGTTTTACCGCAACCGCTTTCCCCAACCAGTCCNAGCGTCTTTCCGCGCGGAATATCGAAGCTGACGTCATCAACAGCCTTGATCACACTTTCCTGGCCCCCAAACATCCCTTTATTCCTAATGGAATATTCNTTTGTGATATTGCGAACACTGAGAATGGGTTTTATCNTGTCNACATNAGCATTTTGATCTGTTTTNGGCGCTAGCAAGTGGCCGGTGGTGTGTTCAATCTCTCGGATGGGGACCAACCTCTCACCCGGTTTCATGTCGAAATGAGGAACTGCCCGTAGCAACGACGTCAGATACGGATGCGACGCGTNCCGGAATATATCCTCNATCGTGCCGGCCTCCATGATACGGCCATTGTACATAACCACCACTTCGTCTGCGACGTTGGCAACNACACCTAAGTCGTGTGTGATAATCAACATCGCCATTTGCAGNTCAGACTGCAAGTCNCTGATTAGCTTNAATATTTGTGCCTGGATGGTAACGTCCAATGCCGTGGTCGGTTCATCGGCGATGAGCAGCACGGGCCGGCACACAAGAGCCATGGCTATCATCGCGCGCTGGCGCAGTCCCCCTGAAAGCTCAAATGGNAAANTNTCCAGGGCNTTCGCAGGCTTTGGGAAGCCNACGACGCGCAGCATCTCAGNNACGGCCTCCCGCGCCATTGGCTTGGATATCTTTGAATGAAGCCGCATGGCNTCTGTTATTTGATCTCCAATCGTATGAAGTGGCGAGAGAGATGTCATCGGTTCTTGGAATATCATCGAAATTTGNCCACCCCGGATGGNCTGCATTTGTNTACTGTCTGGATGCAGNGCNGCNATATCGNTCACGCCAGNAGCGGANGCAGNCNGGTGTNNTCCATCGATTTGATCCGCAAGCAAGATTTGCCCACTGGTGATCGTCGCAACTTTGGGCAAAATTCTCATGATAGCCTGAGCAATGGTTGATTTCCCAGAACCAGACTCTCCGACAACGGCCACTGTCGTCGCGGGTTTTATGCCAAAAGACACACCTTCTACGGCCTTGACGGATCCTGCCTGCACCCGGAACTCGACACTCAGGTCTCTGATTTCCAGAAGATTGCTCATCCGACTACCTGCCCGTCACAACCAATGAGCCCCAGGGAGCCCAAATTGGAGAGCGTTGATACGCTCAACCTCAGATTATTGCGGCGCGCCGCCGCCGCCGCCTGGCCTGCGACCTGATGAAATCCGCTCAAAGATGATTCTACCGTCAAGGTTTTCCCAGCCCCCCGCATTTTCAACTGCATCCAACCTTTGCCACCACTTTTCCAAGTCGTGTAGTAAGATAACTGGAGTTCCTCTAATTCACCCCAAAAAAACTTTTTTTGTTTAAAGATCTTTANCTCGATCCAGCTGTCATTAACTTTAACAATCGTNAGATTTTTTANAATNGTCCTCACAAAAAACNTCGAGAATAAACAACCTAAACACGGCAAAAGCCACACAGCCCCAGATAATTCCAAGTCGAAAACTAGGGGGATAAAACACAATAAACACCCCCCTATTGCGCGAATATAATCATTGCTAATCTTGGACAAAGCATACGAGTGCTTGCTCGCCATTGAGACTTGGCTGCTCATTAGACTGCGGAGGCATTACTAAATTTTTGAGTAGTGCTTTCCAAACGATCAGCGATCAAACGGGTAATTTGAATGCACATAATTGGATTTTCAGACATTAGCTGTAGAAAAAAATCTTTTTCAATACTGATAAGTTGCAGATTATTGTTTGCCTTGATGGTCGCCGTGCGTGGTGCTTCGCACAACAGTGCCAACTCACCAAAGAGATCATTCTTTTGCATTGTAGCTACCGTTTTTGGCCCATTATTGGTCTCAACAATAACATCAGCTGAACCATCAATAACCACATAAGCTTTATCTCCGGAATCACCCTGCTCAAAGACTACTTTTTGATCCTCATAGTGATAACGTTGGCTAGCGAAAGAGAGCAGTTTGAGCTTTGATCTATCCATTCCCTTAAACAACGGAATAGCAGCCAGTATATCAATTTCTTCACCAAACCCTCCCGAATGGTCAGCAACTGGCTCTGATACTTCTAGCTGTTGTGATACCGCCTCTCCGCTTGCAGAAATACGCCCCCCTGCCATCGAAAAAATCTGATCAAATTGACCATCTACCTGTGCTTCGCTCGGTACAAACATAAAGCTTTTACCGGATTGTTCCTCTCTCACATTTTCCAGGACCTTAGCTTGAGTTTCGGCGTCTAGGCTTGATAGTGCCTCATTTAAAATAAATAAATCCGGCTGCTTAATAAGGCTTCGTGCCACTGCTAGTTTTTGACGTTGTATCGGAGCTAAGCGAGCGCCACCAATAGCAACGTCATAATCAAGGCCCAGGTTTATGATGTCGCTCCGTAGGCCGGTCTCACTTACAACTTCAGCAAGCACACTTCCCACTATCTGGTCACTGTCCGCCTGCTCACTCGCTAGTTTGCCAAACAGAATATTATCTTGGACCGAAGCAGCTGCGTTATAATTCCCTGCTTCAAAAAACTCTACTGACCCAGCTAGTGCCTCCGGTAAATTTTTCGCAAACTCTTGCCTAGCTTCCAGTATCCTGCTTGCAAATTCCTCATCTACGAGTCCCAAATGGTGTCGTGCTGGTATGAGCTTGAACGGCAGCGCCACTAATTCAGCTTTATCCTCTGGCGAAGCGCTCTCCAATCCTGTCTGGCCAATACGTTTTAAAATGGCCTGGAACTCCGGAAGATCATCCGATTTGATAAAACTAAAACGTTCCCAGAATTCGTGATCGGCGGGCAAATCTTGAAATAAATCCGCCATAATCTCGGCCAAGCGCTGACCTTTTTGGATAAATTCGTCCCTTAAACCTGTTTGATCTAACACCCTCATCACGTACTCGTTATGGCCCAGGTTTTCGATCACAAATGTGTCACCGACCGGNGTCCCNAATAATATGTTTTCCGCTATTGATGCATTGTTATTAAAGATTTCTGCATCAAACGACTCGACCGAGCCAGATATTTGACGGTCATCCAGAACCTCTCGCATTTTTTTTCTTGCGATTAGAATTTTTTCGGGCAGTTCGGTGAGATTTAGCGTATCGACAGTTTGTCGAAGCCCAATGCGATATACGTCATTTTCAAAGTCAACAACTCTGAGAAAATGGAGCATACGGTCAACTGCGCCCTGCTCACCCTCGGCGCCTGCAACTTCCTTCCCCACCCAGTCTGCATTTATGTCATAGTGGGTGTTTCCTGTGATCCGGGCCTCCTTTATTTGTCGTAGCCGTTCAGAAGCGCTTTCACCTTCATATTCCTGTTCGACCAAGGGCCGATGCTTGAGCCCGTAGAGCAGATTATCTCGTATTGTTCCGGCAAAAATGTACGGCGTTTGTCCAGAGTAAGATATTTGCCGTCCTGTCAATGCCTCAGGTGCGCTCGCCAAATCGTTATCACCAATAGTAACACTACCTCCTGATGGCTGNAGAAGCCCAGCAATNGCTTGTGAAAACTCTCCTTTACCGCCACCCGGCGGGCCAGCAACAGCAAAATGCGAAGGTAATTTGACGCGCATTGAAGAACTATCGATAACTTTGAGGCCNTCATCCTCCGCAACGCTCAAGTTAGCAGCCACCAATTCACCAGAGAATGGGGCTTTACCATCAAGTTCCGACCCCAATTTATTCTCATCAAGTAACTCGTTGAGTTCAAATTTAATCAGAAGTTGTTCGTATTTAATNCGTGCNTCTTCTTTTCTTTGATAATAACCCAACAACATTTTCCAGGGGGCTGANACGTCTTTATAAGCACCCANAACCGCTATTAACGACCCTATGGTCATATCCCCTCGGATGACCAACCAGCCACCGATAGAGTAGAAAAAAAACGGGGTAAGAAGCGCCAAAAAATTATTGATGAACTTGATAAAAAATTTCTTTTTATAGATTTGATATCGGATATCGAAAATTTTACCAAGGCGGGTTGAAAAATCGGCAAGCTCAAACTGCGAGGTGTCATTGGCATGAATTTCATGAGCACCTGTGACGGCCTCCCCAATCCGTTCAGACAAGCGTCGAACATTTTGCACCCTCTGCTTGCCTAGCGCATTAACCTGACGCTGTAATTTTGGAATTAGCCAACCTTGAATAGGATANAGAGCTATTGCAGCTAACCCTAACTTCCAGTCCTGAACGAACATGAATGTCATTAGAGTTATCAATAGNCCCCCTTGATATGCTGGAAGGTTGAATGANTCNCCAAAAAAGCCCCCGAGGGGCTCGGTCTCGAGCGTAACCATGGAAACAACTTCGCCCTGAGAGGTTTTGCGAAAATGGGACAGCGGAAAACGCATGACCCTCTCAAGCAGTTGATAACGCAGCCTTCGAAGTAACCGCTCTCCAGCAGCCCCGCGATAAACATTTAGAAAAAATTTAAAACTGCCATTNATTATGACCATGGCTATGAATAAAAAACACAGGGTTAGCAGGAACGGGACCTGTTCCAAGTCTAGCCCATAGTAACTTTGCGGGAAGCTCTCCCCCCTAATCGCCTCGTCTACGATCTGCTTCGGTAAATCGAGGGAGAAAAAATAGAAAGGAATTGATGCGAGAGTTACGAGCAACAATACAAGTTGTTGTTTTTTGCTATACCGGAAAACAAAAGGAAAAACGCCGCGTTCCATTTCTAAATTACCCTCTAAAATTCTGTGTTAAAAAAACACTTACACCCCGAGTACAAGAAGACAAAGATGAAGCACGCTTGTCTGTTTTTAGAATTTAACGTACCCCAAAGACAATTGATTAACCATGCAAAAGATACGTTAAAGCTCTAACCATTTGGCCATCAACCTAGAAGACTCCAGCGCACCATCCTGGTTCACACTAAGGGGTAAAACCGGCAACTTACCCTCGGTGGCATTTACCAGATCGGTTAAATTTTTAGCGTTCAACTGGTCTTCAGGCATTTGCAGAAGGAGGCCTTTTTCCTCCAGCAGGCGGGCCCGCATTGTCTGTTCGGTCTCGTTGCCTCCTGCGTAGGGAATGACAACCCCCACTGCGCCCGTCGCCAGCACTTCCATGACCGTATTGTAACCGCCTTGCGATATCGACAGTTTACTATTTTTCAACAGTGTCACGAAATCAGAACGGGCACGCTCGACAATGACGCCGGGTCCCGCATCGTCTCTAATGGATAGAAAAACATCCTCTGCCATTGCATATCCAGCCAAAAGGCGCCAGGTATGGCCGGCGAGATAGGTTTTCTCCCTCACCAACTGGGCAGTGCGCAATAAAGCCTCGCCAACAGCGCCGCTGCCGGAGGAGACAATGACCTCATCAGCGCCGTCTTTGGCCAAAACGCTGGCAATCTGGCCATGATCCACAACATACCCGGTGTATGATATCATCTGCGCAATCTCAGCAGCCCGTGGAAAGGTCCTGTCAAAGGGGATCAGGTCTGGATCACCGTGAACCAAAATTTTATCGAAATACCTCTGGGCGGTCTCAACCATCTCCTGGTCTCGCTCAGGACGATTTTTCTTCACCAAGATATCCCGGACCGAAGAAATCACCAGCGGTTTGGGCTTTGAGGACAACGCGGCCTCCAGCAAGGGCAAAAGTTCGAATTCAAGCTGACGGCGACCGAAGGGGTACAGCTCGATAACAACCGCATCAGGACGCAGTTCCGCGAACACAGACAACAATTTATTTTTTCGCGCCTCCTTAAGGTCGCTTCTAATCTCGGTACCATTGCTGCCCACGAGCCCGCTGAACGTTCTGTCCACCGCCTTGATCGCAGGGAGTTGCACAAAGGTGATACCGGCGGCATCAACCACGGGCACGAACTCTCCACCAGACACAAGNGTAATTTCCANCCCCTTGGCNGTCATAGCCCGAGACAGGGTTACGGCCCGTTTTAAGTGGCCGATCCCAAGCAGGTGTTGCACATAAAAGAGAACTTTTTTGGTCATTGTCCCTGGGTCATTGGTGAGGGATCATCCGGATATTCAGCATTGAGATAGACGGATCACCATTGGGCCCAAGGTCGACCAGCTGGATACACCCGTCTAGAAGTTTATGGGGCGGTTTAGCCGTCATATCCCATGCCGCAGCAAGAGCGTAAATAGCTCTAATGACCCCCTTGTGACACACCGCTACCGTGTCCTCCCCCGCTTCTGCTAATTCTGCAAGCAATGGACGAACCCGCTTTTGAACTTCCCTCGGGCTCTCCCCGCCGGGTCCTCGAAAATCAAGCCCTTTGGCTTCCCAGGCAGCCATCAATTCACCGAGTTCAGAGCGCATATCAGCCAGCACTTTCCCCTCCCAATCCCCCCACGCCATCTCGGCAAGGCGCGGGTCAGTTACCACGGGCGCCCCGCGCAAAAGCTCGGCGGTCCGTTGCGATCTCGCAAGAGGACTGGAAAGCCAATTAAAGCTAGAGAATTCTGAAGGCATATTCCATGCAGCAACCTCCTTTTCCCCCTCAGCCCCCAGGGGCACATCTGTGCTGCCCTGAACTAGCTTTTGCCGGTTCCAATCGGTGGGACCATGGCGGATAAGAGCGAGTTTAACCATTCACCAAAGCCTCCAGGGCAGGGGCAAGTTTGGCGGTGGCGACCTCGAGAGTATGGTCTTGTGAAAATATAAGACGTGCCCGGCGGGACATTCTTTCTAACCGGAGGGGGTCCCGGCAGAGCCCAAAAACCACTTCGGAAAACGCCGCCGCATCTCCCACAGGCGTTAGGACACCTGTTTCATCATGCCGAACAATATCTCTGACCCCGCCCGCCTCCCCCGCGACTACGGGCAAGCCCTGGCTGTGCGCTTCCAGTAACGCCATACCATACGCCTCATTCACCGCCGGCCAAACGAACAGGTCTGATGCCGCCATCAGCGAGAACAGCTCAGTCGAGTCCCTCTCGCCCAAAAAACATGCCGGCAGCTCCTCAAACGCCTTTTCGATATCAGGCCGGACGGGGCCATCGCCCGCAATGATTAACCGGTATTTGATATCTTTTTGACGCCGAAGGGCACACGCTAAGAGATCATAGGATTTCTGTTTGGCACCCGGGCGCATCATGGCCGCGGTGAACAACCAGGGAACTTCCCGCGGGAGGCCAAACTCACCACTCAAGGTCCGCCGCAAGTCTTCCCGGTGACCTCGATGATCCGGGGGCGAGTCCATAAACGGCCGAAGTTGGATCAGCGTCTCTGGTTTAGCCAGTAGAGGCCGGACACAGCCAGCGTCCAACGAATTCAACCCGATGACCAGATTGGCTTCCATGATTGTCTTCTCAACCTGACGATGGTTCACATCCCAGGGTCCACCAGCACGTTTGGGTGCATGCGAAACCTCGGCCGCGACATAGGGTATTCCGAGTTCCTCCGCCACTAGAGGACCAATCCAATCCGGCGCCTTGTAATATACATGATATGTGAACCAAAGATCGGGCCTGACAGTGCTCGTAAACTCCCTTACCAACCTGCTAACAACGGCCTCACCTTCCCGCCGGAGTGCCCATTGTCGGGCGGGGTCACCCGCCGGCTCCCGGCTTTGAAAACGTGTCGCAAGTTTCACTTCGTGGCCACAATGCTCCAGCACTTTCATCAAAGATCGTGCAATAGTCCGGTCCCCCGACGGTACAGGAGAATCTGGCGGCTTCATTGGCGCATAAAAAGCTATTCTCATGCTGATGTTTGGGTGGTGTTGGCCTCATTTGGGCCAAATTTAATAGCTACCGCGCCAATACAATCGGCAAACGAAAACTCAGACATCACTCGCTTCCGGCCGGCTTGGGCCAGCCGCTTACGTAAATTAAAATCGCCTAGGAGTCGGGTAATTTGGCGGGCCAAATCCTCCGGATCTCCAGGGGCCGCCAACAACCCGGTTTCTTCGTGTAGGATCAGCTCTGGAATCGCTGAAACGCGGGTTGAGATGCACGCGAGCCCCTGAGATTGGGCCTCCATTAGGACGTTAGGAAGACCGTCCCGGTCACC
>NHHQ01000094.1 GCA_002170915.1 Rhodospirillaceae bacterium TMED167
TTTAGTACATTGCACTGATATATACCTTAACTATAACTTTTCTCACTACTCATTCGGGACCGAAATTAGGGACTACTTGTATAAAATCATCCACCTCCCCTTTTTCTTTTGTCGTATTCCCGTGTGGCTACAACATGACGAACACTGCAAAGTTTACTTCTGTCCTGCAATTTCGGCTATGATTAGGGAATTCCGAATGTCCAACAATCAGAGGAAGGGATGCATATGAAAATCGCAGCGATCAGGCCGCCAGGATGGTACGAGAACGGCACCACACCGCAACCGATGCTTATCGAGATGACAGCGAAACGATGGAAAGGGCTTCTGTTACTGGCATTTGCATCCGGTATTTTGGGGCTTATCCTAGTCAGTTGGCAAATATGGGCTGATGTTTACCAACCGCTCCTGGTGGGGGGTTTTAAAGCAAATACATCCAATTTGGCTGGCTTCGGCGATCTGTTCTTTAGGGTTCCGGGCGCTCTTGGCCTAGTGTTCCTGATGACGTCGTTTGCCCTTGGTGCTTACGCCAGATTTATGGCTTGGTGGCATCACGGCTAACAGATGAGCACCCCTGTTGCATACATCTTCGAAGACACAGAAAGATGAGGCAGAAACTCTGGCCTTAAATATTGCCTCCTTTCTATTCTCGGATGAGGACCGCCTCGCAGGCTTTTTAGGAAACACGGGCATTNATGCTGACGATTTAAGAACCAGTCTCACGACACCAGATATTCAAATCGGCATCTTGGAATACCTCCTGAGCCGCGAAGATATTTTGCTTGAATTCTGCGANGCAAACAATGTCGATCCCGAATATCCAAAGACCGCTGCNACAATTCTTAGCGGGGAGCGCCCGGATTGGTAGCCAATAACGTACAACGGTCGTTCTAAGCATCGACGAGGCGAGAGAACGAACAGGGAATGGCGCGCTTGACAGATCACTTATATGAGGGAACCTGGAGCAAACTGCTTAATTATTAATCATCGATGCCCAACCTGAAATCTGNACCTTGCTGAAGGACTATTTTGAGATCTAAGGTTAGGAGATTTCGGCTACAAATGATGGTAACGGCATGCAGCTAAACGCCGACAATGTTACCGAATTTGCGGTACGGACCCTCGATAAGATCGGGCGGCGCCTCTCCTCCCCTCATGATGGGACAGTCAATCTCACCACCATGGAATTTAACCTGCTGATTGCCTTTACGGGGAATCCCAACAAGGTATTGGATCGCGGCCGTCTCCTCTACGTGCTGCAGAACCGGAGCTGGGAATCCTATGATCGAAGCATTGACGTCCTGGTAGGTCGGTTACGGAACAAGATTGAAGCGAACCTAATAAAACCAGATCTGATCAAAACAATCCGCGGAACCGGATATGTGTTTGCAACGACGTTGGAATATTNCTGACCTATACGCCCGAAGCGGCGGACAGCCATCGATCCATCCAATTGTTGAAATTCTCAGGCGCGGATTTTTCCGAACAAATGGCAACACGCAGGGCTCTCAGCGATCCCGATCGCTTGAAGCAGAGAACAGGCCGCTCTACACGCCGGCCATAGACCTCCGAAATCCATCCGGACGCGATCTCTGCCTCCCAGGCGTCCTGNAGATCAGCAAACAGCACAAAGGGCTCATTTTCGATGATAAGCCGCCACATGCCGGTACCCTGGGGCTCAATGCGGGTTCCCGGGGCCAAATGATAAGGAATGGAAACTGCATGCTCCCTAGCACTTTCTCTCCCTCTCTCGAATACATCCTGAATCACCAGAGCCGAAATGGTTTTATCGAGAATCAACGTTCGCACCGGACGGAGCCCTGGCGACAACCTCTCATATCCCGAATGGGACCCGATAAAGATATCCCCGGCCTCGCTGGGCTGCCATGCACGAACCTCAGGGACTGCGTCAGCCCGCAGGGTAAACAGCTCATCCGGTCCCAAAAATCTATTGATTTCCTCCCCGTCTATTTGCGGCGTATTGTGGGAGGCCGTCGACCGGAACAAATTACGGGCCGCAAAATTCTCCGTATATACATATGTGCCGCTATCAGACACCACGGACACCCCGGCGAGCNGTGCGTCAAACGAGAGGCAGTCATTGTGGCCATGACCACCGCGCCCGCCGTATCCGACCGGCCCACAATCGATAAAAATCTGAGCATCTCCGCTGGCCATGACATAATGTCCGGCAATCGGAAAACTGACAGACAGGGGCTCACGGACTTTTGCCACCGTGGCCATCTCCCAGGCCGCCGCGCCAAGTGACCAGATAATCTCACCGACTGAATTGGCCGGAGGNCAAGCCTGGACGGNCTCGTCAATGGCTAGGTATATTAAGGCCGACAAATAGCCATGTTGAGAGGGTTCCTGGGCGCCAAAGATGAACGGCCGCCCATCATCCGCATCTCCCCAGAGTGGCGCCACACCGTCGGGGCCGCTGTAAGCCGCGCTAAAGGACGCCATTTTTCGAAGCCGNTCGTAGTACATCTCCGGCACCCCTTTGCCTTTTACCTTACGGTACAGCGCCGGCCAGAGGAACAGTTCCGCTACCATGCGGTGATAGGAGACCGAGCCCTCAAAATCTACGCCATCATCAAGGACCTGTTTAAACATTTCAGACACCAGGATCCGCCAGCCCAAATCGCCCCATTTATGTGTTTCCAGACTTCGGGGAAAAAACTCAGCTAGAAAGACCAAACCTCCAGCATTNGATGTCAGATGATTTCCATTGATGCCGAAATCTTCCAGATATCTGCGACAGAAGACACCATGCTCGTAAAGGCCCGCTAGAAACCGGGTACGGAAAGCCGTATCCGACCAGGCTGCGGTCGCCTGAAAGACATGAAACAGCCATGTCCATGTGAATATCCGCATGGCCGGCTCCATGGTGACGGCCCAATTGGGGCCCCGGGCGTAGGGGTTGGATGCCATCCAGTTTTCGAGAACATCACGCGCGAATTCCGCATACTTTTCGTCGCCGTCAATCAAATAGGCCTGCGCGACCGGTGCAAGCCATTGCAATCGGCTCAACTCCCAAGGGATTTTGATGTCACTGCGACGGCCCGCGTCCTGAACGTGTACATCCCTGAAAAACGATACAGGCCAAGTAACCCCATTTTTAAAATCAGCCGTCCAATCCAAAGGCGCCTCAAGACGAACCCTTCCGGAACCGAGCATATCAACCGTATATGACATGCTTCGTCCCGCGGCGGCCCGGACCCGTTTTAGTTCCTCAGGCGCTATTTTTCCAAAATGATCTAGCGAGGATATGACCGTGGAAACTGGGTAAGGCTGATTGGCGATTACCTGCCATAAATCATCAATTGTTTCTGTACGGAATATACCGCACAAAAATTTGTCGGGCAGGCCGGAAATGGGAGATAGACTGAACCGATCTCTGATGGATTTAAGTTCCATCCAGCCGTGACGGATCAATTCGGCAGGCCGCCGCCGTCTGGCCCGTTTAATCCTGTTGACCCAAAGCCTTTTCATGACAACAGGCTTATCAAGCAGCGGATACGAATTAAAGAGTTTCCTTCCGGCACCATAGGCCACAGCGACGACATCTCTATGCAACACACCCATCGGCCGGCCTTAGATTATTTTGGCATCAGCGTCCGGTCCCCATGAGTGTTGCGTTCGAGCTAATTGTATGGCGTTTTTGGCTCACGGTATCTCGCGTTCCACTGGATGAAACTACATCTGACATCCGTGGCGAGAAGCCGTTAAACGTAGATGTTACAATTAACGACGTTTTGCTTTCTCGGCGGCGACAACGAGGTAACCAATGCTGACACGGCCCATTCCCTCAACGGGTGCCCCCCTTCCCGTCATCGGTCTCGGCACCTACCGCTCCTTTGCCAGGTATACGCCCGAGCTTGCCCATGTTCTGACGCTCTTTTTCGGCGCCGGAGGCAGCCTTATTGACTCCTCCCCTATGTATGGGGCAGCAGAGACTGTAAGCGGTGATGTCCTGGCAGAAGTGGATGGGCGCAGTACTGCTTTTCTCGCCACAAAAGTCTGGACCCTTGGGAAACAAAAGGGGATCGACGAGATGAACGCTTCGTTCGGTAACATGGGTGCNGGCGATACAATGGAGCTTATGCAGGTTCACAACCTCGTCGATACCGACACGCATCTTGACACACTCAAAGGCTGGAAGGCTGAGGGAAAAATAAAGTATATCGGCATCACCCATTACACGACGTCTGCTTTTCAGGAGCTTGGCAACTATATCCGGAAAGAACCGGAAATTGATTTTTGCCAGTTCCCTTATTCAATAGAACAGCGTGCGGCTGAAAATGGTTTCCTTCAACTCTGCGCGGATTATGGAGTGGCCACTCTGATCAACATGCCCTTTGAGCAGGACGGCCTGTTCACCAGCGTCTTGGGAGAACGGCTCCCCGACTGGGCGGAGGACATTGGGATTGATACTTGGGGCCAATATTTTTTGAAGTATCTACTGGCCGATGACGCGGTCACCTGCCTTATTCCAGCGACCGGTGATCCGTCTCATATGGCAGATAANCTGAAAGCCGGATTTGGTCCAATCCCTGATCACGCGGAACGAAAACGCATGGCGCTTTATTTCGATAGCCGCTAAAGCAGGGCTCATAACCGCCGCTCCGGGCGCCTACCGGAATCAAAACGAGCTGGTCTGCTATCTATTGATGTTGCTCCTTAAATGCGCCAGTTATAAAGCGACAGCCGGAGCCCCATTGCCGCGAGCATGCCTAGGATGACCAAAATAATTCCGGTGGACTCAACCAGTCCTGGAACCTCGCCTAAAATTGGAATGCCAAGCAATGTGCCAAATACAGGTACCATCGCCATAAACAAGGCTGTCCGAGCAGGTCCAAGAACAGGAATTGAAATGGTGAACAACACAACAGCGGTTCCGCCCACCAGAACACCCTGATAGAACAGATGAAAGAGGTTATCTCCTAGGGGCGCGTGGAACATCGCCGGGTCAAAGAACAGAAAGTAAAGGGGCGAAAAAGTAACCATGCTCAGAACCGCAACGACGGCGACAGCATATAAGGGCTCTACGTTNAAATAGCGGATTGACACCGTAAAAGCACCCCAAAATATCGCGGCGGACAGGAAAAGGAGATCTCCTTTCCAGGCATCCGGGTTACTTTCAAAAAATCCGCCGCCGCCCAGCATCACCAATCCCATCATAAGAACAACAAGACCTGCAATACGCCACNNGGTTAATTTTTCGCCCAAAAACAACCACGCAAAAAGGGCGGNAAACATGGACATGGTGCCAGGACCAAACACGGCGCCGTGGGCAGCGGGGGCAAATTGAAACCCGGTCATCAATAGCATGTTAAACACCCAGCCAGCCAGAACTGTGAGCAGAACCCCAGGTCCCCAGCCAAGCCCGCCCAAATTCCGGAGCGGCTTGCTAAAAAACAGNGGTAAGAANAACAAACCGGATAAGTAGCGGTAAAAAGTCAAATCAGCGGCGCTCATGACCTCCCGAACACCAAATCGGCCGGCAACGATAAACCCCCCCATAATCAAAGAGGTAATGGCAGAGCCAATGACGGCCTGACGGACGGAGAGATGAATTGTCACGGTTTCGTATGATATTTTCTGAATTAGCTTTAATTTAGGCCACAGACAGAGGTTAGATAAGGAGACGTTATAAACCATGGCATTCCTAAATGCACACATATCAAGATGAGGTTAGAGAGGGGCCTTAAAAATTTAGTGAACGCAGAAAGCCAGTGTGCCGGCGAGAAGGGAACTTCAAGGATAAGACCGTAGACGGATATGGCGAGGATCGTCGCATGGAGCGTTGCGACTGATGGAAATTCTGCATGATCTACCAAAAACGGTGTAGGATGGCTTCAGTAGCANGCGGGTTTGCATGTAAATCACCAATGCGCTCAGAAGGTCTGGAGGCCTGCGAGACCAGAAAAATTGACAGGATAACACTCAGATAACGCTTTAGCCTGGAATTTAACGGTCAAGCAGCCAATAGCTAAATGGCAATATCTTGGGAACCATCTTCTTGGAATTTTCCCCTCAACAAATTGTTGAAGCGGGTTACCTCTTCAGCAGCCTATGATTGCATTTGCTGTGCTCTACGTGTCGGATACCTGCTGCTTCCCGCCAGCATCTCGCTGATAGTTGGTGTCAATATACCAACAAAGATAGTCGATAAGACTCATAGGTTCATATTTTGATGGGTTGCCATCGCTGACGCAGGACGCAAATGCCTCAGACACCACTTCCGGATTCGGATTAAAGAACGTCGCGATTGAGTAGCGATCGGTCTCTGGCGGTACCACACGATGGGGGGTGGGAATAAAGCGTCCATTGGACCAACGGTTTAGAAACTCTCCTGTGTTAATNAGGATCGCACGCTCCACATACTTTGCCTCAATCCACTTACCNCTTTGGGTTAANATTTGCAGCCCTGGTACATCNGTTACTGGCAGCATGGTGAGAAAACTATGATCACTATGGGGCGCAATCCCGAACTGATTTTCTTCTGGCTCAACGGCTGGATAATGGGCGTTCCGGGACCACATAACTGGATCCGTAAACATGCCGTCAAAATAATTTGAAGGAAGATCCAAGGCGATCGCAAAAATGGGTAATAGTTTGCGGCCCAAAGTCACAATATCCTGCTGATAATCAACAATGGTTTCCCGGAAACCATCCAGCCCTTCCGGCCATTGGTTGGGGCCCACAAACCGCGTACCTGCCTGGATCAGCGGATGATCGCTTTCCCGTTCAAGCGTCGTAATCAACGTCTCGTTTAAATCCTTTTTGGTATTTTCGTTAACTATTGATGTAACATATTTGGTGGACTTTGAGGGAACGTAACCGATGGACAGTTTATTAATCCGATACCTGAGTTTCTCGTCATCGGACATGGCAAAAAAGCGCTTCAACTGCGCATAAGTCCGTTCGAGTTTTTCCCAGGACACACCATGGTTGATGACAGCCCAAAAACCGATGGTTTCTTGGATATGGCGGACCTTTGCACCAATGTCCTCTAAAGCCCCCGCCTCNCCGGCAAGATAGGGCCCCAGGTCCAGAACCGGAATCTCAGAATAGGGATCGCCAGTCACTTTTTCGCCCTGTTGAATTCGTCCATTGGTCTCAAACTCTCAACATATTAGAGGCCTAGTAGCCACAAATTAGCATGGCATCATAAAAAAAACTTTTGAACTAGAAGGTAATCAATTTGCCACAGCCTGATCAAGCGGTGTGCTCCCTTTGATAGCCCCTAATGTCCGTGCTCGTCAGGGTTCGAAGGTACTTCTACGCGAGTTAGTAACGCGTNCCGCTTACGACCACTTCTGCTCGACAACAGAGAGAAGAGCCTTATGGTGCCAATAGCCAATTTATAGGAACCATACCCAATCGACCAGACGTTTACAGACGCAAATAAGCAGGCGCAGGATCGAAAAATATTAGCCCTCGCGGGGCCCGTAATTCTTGCCAATCTGTCGGTGCCCCTGCTAGGTGCGGTGGATACAGCGGTCATGGGTCACTCTCCGCACGCTTATAATTTAAGTGCTGTAGCCATCGGGTCTACCATCATTCATTTCATCTACTGGGCCTTTGGATTTCTGAGAATGGGGGTGACCGGCCTAACGGCACAGGCCCATGGATCGAGTGACACGGCGGAAGTCCGCGCTATATTTGCCCGCGGTGCACTCGCAGCTGGACTTATTGGTCTGGTCCTTTGGCTGGTTCAAGTCCCCGTCCTCTCCTTTGCGCTCACCTTATTCGAAGGCAGCGTCGAAGCAGAAGCCCTCGCCAGCACCTATTTCCACATCAGGGTTTGGAGCGCCCCCGCCGTTTTGCTGAATTACNGTCTTATGGGGTGGTTCATAGGCAGGCAAAACACCCGGGCGGTTCTTTACGTCCAGGTGCTGATGAACGGCCTGAATATCGTTCTGGATCTCTATTTTGTTCTCGGACTGGACTGGGGCGTGGCCGGCGTAGCTTGGGCGACGCTCATTTCAGAAGTCATCGCGGCCGCAGCAGGACTTTACCTCTACCAGAGGAACCTGAGAAAAACCGACCCCGGTGGACAGCGCGGAAACATCTGGGCCATCGACAAAATTCGCCACATGTTTGCCCTCAACCTAAACATCTTCATCCGAACCCTCTCCCTTCTCTTCGCCTTTTCTTTTTTTACCTCCCAAGCCTCCCGGTTTGGCGACGTGACCATCGCCGCTCATTTGGTGCTAATCCAATTCCAAATGTTTCTCGCCTTTGGTCTGGACGGGTTCGCACATGCCGCTGAGGCCTTGGTCGGCGGCAGTATCGGCTCAAAAAATAGAGCCGCTGTGCGCAACGCGGTCATTGTCTCCACAAAGTGGGCCGGCGGCATCGCGGCGGGTTACGCCGGTCTCTATTTTCTCGCCGGACCAAACATCATCCAGCTGCTGACCAGTATTCCCGAGGTACAAGCCGTCGCGAACAGCTTTCTGATCTGGGTTATCATCTCTCCCCTTATTTCCGTATGGTCGTTCCAATTGGATGGCATCTTCATCGGTGCCACACGGTCAAAAGAAATGCGGAATGGCATGATCGTGTCGTTGACCATCTTCGTGGCGGCTGCCTTTATCCTCAAAGAGAGTCTTGGTTATGGCGGGATATGGCTGGCCTTCATTCTGTTTATGACGGCGCGTGCGGTGACTTTGGCGGTGTTTTATCCTCGCATTGAGAGAGACGCTATCTAGAAATGATATCCGTAGCGGANGCCAAATGTCTCCAAACCNTCATTNGTAGAACAGAGTTTGGCATTAGAGATATGATCAAAATGGAACATGATCGAGTGAGGGCCGGAAACCCGGTAACCCAGATCCAGCGACTCCCGGAACAGAATGCTACACCCCAGGGACTTTTTCTCGGGATCCGTGGTTTCTTTTTTCCCTGTGTGAAGGACGCCGCCGAGGGAAAAGTCGAAGTAGAAATCCTGCCAGAAATCCCATTCCCAGGTCGCGCCAAGATAGCCTTGGCTCGTATTACCTGCGGAATTGATGGTGCCGCCAATATGAGGCCGGGGTGACCAAATCGGTTTGAGAAAATCAGGCGAGGTAAATAAAAATTCAATGTTCGAATCGAAGCCGCTTTCTTTGTTCCGGCTGAAAGGTCCTTCGTCATGCACCATAACGCCGATCCGAGCCTCGCTTAGCACCCCGCCCAACCCGGCGCCCAGCTTTCGCGCAGGCTTATCTGACATCGAGACGGCGGCTCCCCTGATCGGGACTGCACGCTGCGATGAGACAGCCTTGCGCGTTGGATTCGCCTGGGGCAAGTCCGACACAGGGCGGACCACGGCCCCAACAGACTGTTCACCTAGACCAGGACCCGATTTGGCAAAAGGATGAGGCTCGTTCAACAGAGTGGACATATCATAGACGGCACCCACCGTCCCAGCGGTTGCAGCACCGGCCCTCACCATCAGGACACCAGCAAAGACCAGCGAATATATCCATCCCCCTTTTATCACAACTTTACCCTCCCCTGTTTGCAGATATTTGGCTTAAGGCTCGGTCAACGGATCACCACTTAGATCCTCAGATCGCTCGATCTTTACCAGCACGGCAGACCCAGCTTTATCCGGATCCCGGTCCCTTTCCGGCTGTTTCATCTTGTCATAGACCCCGTCCCGGACTGCACCATCCAAATGCAATTCAGCAACTCCGTAAAAGCGAGCAATGCCACCTTTCGGGAGCGTGCCATCGTCACGAAGATCGGTGTTACGGAAATAAAACGTCAACTTTGTCCCATTCTGAACCGTGTCATGGGTCAGCCCACGCCCGCGGTCCCAAAATGCCAGGGTCTCGTCATCCCAAACAAGCACACTACCGCGCGGACTGACCTGAGCATAGCCATCATCCAACGCAGTGCCTACAAGGATAACATTATTGGGAAAAGCATCATCAATATACGCCTGCAAATGGGTTGGTATTTTGGCCATTACATCTCCTTGGCAGAACTTTGCGCAGAACTAAAAATAATTTGGTCGGCAGCCGTTGGCTGAGACTTCGCCCGAGCTACTGTTTTTGAATGTCCGTTATATGGGGAATAAGCTTGCAGTTCAATTCAAGCGACCTAAAGTTTTTAAAACAAGGTCAGGATGGACTGTCGAAAATATAACGCTCTAATCGGATGGAGAATATCAGATGATCTATGAGGTCAGGACATATGATTTGATCGTGAGGGGGGTGCCAGACACTCTTAAAGCCTTTTCAGCCTGTATCGAGAAACGCCAAGAACTCTCCCCTCTTGTTGGTTTCTGGTTTACGGAAGTGGGGCCCTTGAACCAAATCGTTCATATTTGGAAATACGACGATGCCAACCATCGGGCAGAGATCCGGGCGGAAGCCGTCAAACACGATTGGTGGCCGCCCAAAATTCGGCCCTACCTTCTTCGCCAACATGTCGAGCTTTGCATACCATGGGATTTCTCACCCATTCCGGAACCGGGTGAACATGGCCCTTATTATGAAATGCGGAGTTATATGATCCAGCCGGGCTACATGCCGCAATCAAAGGAACGCTGGAAACAGGCAATTCATGAACGCATGGAACGTTCTCCTATGTCCGTAGTAATGGAAACCGACATCGGTGACGCCAGTAAGATCATCCATATTTGGCCTTATGGGAGCCTGGACGAGCGCCAAGCTGTTCGAGATAAGGCTCTGGCGGACGGTCTTTGGCCCCCAGCGCCGAAACCAGGCGATGAGTTGGAGGTTCAAACCCAGGAAAACAAGATTATGCTGCCCGCTCCATTCTCGCCAATGCGCTAAAAGCCCCTGGCAACACGACCATGAAATCAGCCGGTATTAGCTAACCACAAGAGATCGGGGCATCATATGGCGAACGCGCTCCAAATGCTTGGCAACCGGGTCGTATTTGCGCCATCTTTCCTGTTCCGCGAAGGCCTGCTTATACGCATCGGCCTTCGAAGTATGAACGCCCATCACTTGATGGGCGTTGGCTACATCTCTGACGACCCACCGTCCATCGGCGGTATCATAATGGACTGAATAACGCATTCTGCGGTCTCCCCTGAAATCTTAGGGTAATTCATATAGCGAGAAGCTTTAAAAATTGTGAACGCGCGTTGTCCGTGAGCCTTCTAACAAATGGGCTATTAAGGTTCCCAGATTAACTAGACTTCTATGTGCTGCGCCAAATAGCTTGCCAGAAGTGTGACAGAAATCAAAGATAATGCCGTCGAGACAAGAACAGACAAAGAGGCCCTACCCACATGGGCGCCATACGCCTCAGCGATGAGATATAGATTGGCACCCATCGGCATGCTGGCCGCCAAGATGCCGGTGGCCCACCAAATTGGATCCAGGTCCGGGATGAGGGATAGGAAGATCAGCATAATGATGGGGTAAAGGCAGAGTTTTTGAACGATCATCGCCGCGGCTTCTCCCCTGCGCTCCGTGCCACGACGCTGGGCAAGAGAGCCCCCCAAGGCAAATAAGGCACAAGGAATGCCGGCCGCGCCGGTCAGATCGATGAAGTTCTCCAGGGTGCTGGGCGGCGAGATTTCCGCAAGCCCTGCTGCCCCTCCCAACGCCAACCCTAACAACAGCGGATTTCGGGCGACCGCCGATACTCCTTTCCAAAACGCCGGCGCGAAACGGTACGAACCCGTGCCCGCGCCGGACTTAATAATTTCGAGGACGATAATTGTGATCGGCATCAGGACAATCGCATCAACGGCAACAATGATAGTAATGGGCAAGGTGGCCGCCGGGCCAAAGACATCTATTATGATGGGCAACCCAATGATTGCCATATTGCCGAACGATGTGGACATGCCATGAATGCTTTGTCCGCCTAACGACGAGCCGAACATGAACCGGGACACCGCCATCCCGAGGACATAGGCAGCAAGTCCGGCGCCCGTCCAATGTAAAAAGAAACGCCCATTAAACCCGTCGCCAAAATCTAGTTCTGACATGAGTTTGAACATTAAAACAGGGAGCGCGACAAAAAAGGCGAAATTCGCAATCCCCCTCACTCCGTCCGCCGAGAGAAGACCCTTTCGGAAAGTTATAAAGCCAGCGAGCACTAGCGCAAAGAGAGGCAGGGTGACGGTCAAGACTGTCATCGCGATAATCCGGTTGTACGGTTACGACATTCGCCGCAACATTTAACTGTTTCACATCGACATTAAAAGCTCTCTGCTTCCAAGATCCGGGATCAATTCCGAAACGCTTTAGGAGCCATAATGGCCGATCAACGACAATGAATCGCAACAGCTACCATTTTGCGGGATGGTTGTTTTGATGGTCACACTGAAACCTGTTGAAATGCTTGCGTAGGCTCTCCCACCGTCATTTATTCGCCCCAGCACATTGATGGCATTGAAACTAAGGCCAACAAGCGACTTTATTACACCAACCCCGATAAACCGAGAAATATGAATCGCGCGGTGTTAACGTGGTGGTGGTCGATGTCCGGGCCCGTGTCCACCCGGACCGGGGCCACCAGGGCCATGCCCACCTGGACCGTGCCCCGGTCCCGTACCCCCACGTCGCGGACAATCGGCGGGCTTACGACCAGGTTTACCAGATGGTCCACCACCACCCCGCATGTTAAAACTGGAGTCAGGGGAACCAACAAAACAGCGAGGTATAATTGGCCAACTAGAGGTTAAGAAATACGCATAGGTTCCATTCGGAAAATCCGGCGTAACAGTATCCATGCCATTACATTTATCCAGGTCACCTGACTTTTCAACGTACTCATAATCCGCAATAAATGCGCCGTCGTAGGCTCCCTTCGGACTTGACCATCCACCAGGCCGCTCTCCCGTTTTCAGCCTAAAACTCGACTTAATTTTTTTGATACCCCCAGCTGCGCTTTTTTTATCTACAAAACCGTAAAGAGCATAAATCGGGAAGCCATCCGCTGCCCATCCAATTATTTTGGAATGTGAAGTCTCCGCGATGCCCTCTTTTTCCATTAATCCCATGGGCAAACCATGATAATGATATTTGCCGCCAGGCTGAACATGAGCCCGGCTCTCATCTGGCCCTAATGGAACGGCCCCTGACAAAGCTTCGTAACGCCACTCAGAGTCACGATATCCTTTCCACCATTCGGCAGCTAGTGGCTCAAAAGGCACTCCATTTACCGCAACCCCGAATGCCCAACCAGAGTCTAGCTCAGAGGGACGCCAGCTTTTCGATGGTTTTGTGGTAACCTCAAACTTAAAACTTTGTTCCGCAATTTGATGCGGATTACCGCAATTGGGAAACCTGCCCACTAAATGATTGGGTATCCCATTCGACTTTATCATCCGCTCATCATCATCAATCTCAATCGTTACTTGGGAAGCTATGTTGAGCTCGATGTTCGATGGTTCGAATTTTACCGGTTTGGTAGTTATCGCCGTGTGTGCCCTCGTAGGCGGCCCTCCTCCCCCACCGTGATCCCTTGCTAAAGTTTCTAATGATGAAAAACAAACTGCAGTAAAAATCAAAGCAATAACTATTCTCATAACGCGGACCTTCTTTGGTGGAATTCTCTAAGCGAACGGTAAAACGGTTTTCTACGCGCACCAAACCACAGGTAACAAAAAAATATAATCCCAGCAATCTCAGACGCTTGATCAATGCTCTCTGGAAAATTATGGCAGTGTGCGCAACGATTAGATTGGTCAGTCTTGCCGCTATAAGTCATGGGTCTAAAATTCACTGTAAATTTCTGAGAGGATGACGCCTAGCGTTGAGAGCGGACGCTGATTTAGTCCCTCCCTGGTTTCTTTGATCTGAAAAGCAGTAAAAGCCGTAGCCAGATTATGCTTACAGGAATAAATGTGGTGTGGTTTAAACGTGATCTAAGAGTTACAGATCACTTGCCTTTTACCGAAGCTGCACTAGGTGGCCCTGTACTGCCGGTTTACATTGTCGAACCTATCTATTGGCACCTGCCAGACACGTCAGCCAGGCAATGGGCATTTACGGCAGAATGTCTTCGTGATCTCCAGGACACTCTTAGGGAACTCGGGCTACCGTTGATCATTCGGACCGGCGATGTTGTCTCCATTTTAGCCGACGTCCACGCGCGTTTCGGGGTCAAGGCACTCTCTAGCCATGAAGAGACCGGAAATACCTGGACCTTTGAACGCGATAAACGAGTGGCTCGTTGGTTAAAAAAAAATCACATCAGATGGGCCCAGTACCCTCAATTTGGCGTGGTTCGAGGGTTAGACGAGAGAGATGGATGGGCATCGAAATGGGACACTTTTATGGCATTGCCGCCAATTACGCTGCCTGCGGAAGTGAAGAGTGGGCCAGATCTTAAATCTGATCCCATACCAACCGTGGACATGTTGGGACTAGCAGCGGATCCTTGCCCCAACCGGCAATTAGGCGGTCGGGTAGAAGGTTTGCGAATTCTCAAAGATTTTCTGGATACTCGGGGCCAAGCTTATCATCAGGAGATGTCCAGCCCTAACAGTGCGTTTGATGGCTGTTCCAGATTGTCACCCTATTTGGCTTATGGTGCCCTATCAATGCGTGAAGTTGTTCAGGCAACACGCAAGAGAGCCGGCGAAATGCGCCGGAAGAGCAGATCTGAATCTGGAACATGGGGTCCCGCCCTAAGAGCCTTTTCCGCAAGGCTACACTGGCACTGTCATTTTATCCAAAAATTGGAAGATGACCCCAGCTTCGAATATTCCAATGTCCACAAAGGCTTCGATGACATGCGGGATGAAAAAGACGTGGATGTGGAGCGACTGAAAGCGTGGACGACCGGTCATACCGGATATCCTTTCGTTGATGCGTGCATGCGCGCATTAAATCAAACAGGTTGGTTAAATTTCAGGATGCGCGCGATGTTAACATCCTTCGCCTCTTACCAGCTCTGGCTCCATTGGCGCGAAACCGGTCTATGTCTGGCGCGAAAATTCACAGATTACGAACCAGGCATTCATTGGAACCAGGTTCAAATGCAAAGTGGTACCACCGGCATAAACACCGTCCGGATCTATAACCCAGTGAAACAAAGTCACGATCAAGATGCGGGCGGTCAATTTATTCGCCAGTGGGTGCCGGAACTGAAAACAGTAAATGATGAATTCATCCATGAGCCGTGGACCATGACACTAATGGAACAGAAAATGACGCGATGCATAATTGGGGAAGATTATCCTGAGAGAGTCGTAGACCATGTAGACGCCGCACGCTTTGCCCGGACAACCATTTTTGCCCGGCGAAAAACACAAGGGTTCCTGGACGAGGCCGAACATATTCACCAGAAGCATGGCAGCCGGAAAAAAGCCCCGGCAAAAAAGGCCCTAGGTAAAAAACGCTTGAGTTTCTAATTGAGAGGTCAACAATTGGACACCGCCTAAGGTGGCGTCGTCTCTCTTAGTTTTCCGCCTGATATAGCCTTTGCAGACCTTGAGTTATTCCCGTCATTATGGTTAAGGAGAATTAAGCTCTGCCAGATGGCGCCCGATGAACCTTGGCTCTGCCGAAGGCCTCCAACGCCATATCAACAAGATCATGCGTCAATGCTACACTGGACTCCAAGGGCGCATGAATCATGCCTGAGCGAATCGCTAAAGTCATGGCAATCGCTTGCAAGATATCACCGTTGCTGGTGGGGCCGGTAATAGCTATTTCATCGTCAATGGTCTTCAGCAACACAGTGATCAACTGCTCTACCTTGATGGGATCACCTGTTTCCCTGTGCAGGGGAAATGCAATGTCGAAGGTATCCCCCGTCGCCGTTTGAGCCTGGTAAGGCAGCTGTTTCATGATCACATTTCCTCTAAAATTTAGCCAGGCCCAGCATAATTAGAACCGTGAATGAGCCGATCAACTGACCGTTGTTGATCCAGACTGAGAAGCTATGCAACCTCTGGAAGGCTCTCTCTGCCCCATTATCGCCGCCCACCATCTTAGCCCGATGCTCATTAATGCGGGGCATCAGAACCTGGCGTGCCAGGAAAGCCGCGATAGCGATGACAGCCAATATTGCAGACGGAAGTGGTTGGATGATAACGAGACTTACACTCCCGATGAGCGACATCCCGGCTATCACCAGGTAATACCAAGGGAAGATGCTTCTCACGAACTGGCCTGCTGTACTTTCGTCTAGTTTTATGAAGATAAGAGGCGCCATAACGCCTGAAAAAAAGACCATTGATCCCATCAGCGTGGCGCTCGACACAAGCCCAAAGATATAAAGACATTCAAGTATCATACAAAGAGTACGATGTTTGCTTTCTTTTAGATCTCTGCGCGGGCTCTCTTTGGACGGCGGATGGGTTCTGTCAGTCTGTTACTACCACTTCCGTCAGCACCCGATTAACGGGATGCTGCACGACAGGCAGGAGCAACACGAAATTACTCAGATTAATTAGCGGTAGATGTCATCCAATATCGCTATCATGACCTCATCGAGGGCTCTTTTTTGCGGAGGGCCGGAAAAATAAAAATGTGGAACATTAGGATGGTCTGCGAATGGATCACAGTGTTTTAGATCGTCTTGGTTAAGCAATTTTAAACCGGCCTTGTACTTATCGGCAACCTCCTCCCGTGCGATCAACAGTTTGGCGGCGCCGGTTTCAACCGGACCATTGGCAGAGATAAACGCCATTGGCACCAGATCCTTGACCGCCGGATCGCGAAAAAAATCATAAACCGCCTCGGTCACGTTTGGGTACCACACATTGAACAAATCATCGGCGATAATAACGCCCTCTGAGGAAAGTACAGACTCAGCAATCGCCAAATCATGAAGGACAGCTTTTTTGCTGTGGTCTCCATCTACACTGAACAGGCGGACACCGGCGCCGCCAATAATATCCCTAAGGGAACCTCCTGAGAGCTCAATACTATCACAAATTTCCAGGCGGTAGTGATCTTCGGGAATTTTGAATTGCTCTAGGTTAGCGATCAACGCATCGATATTCTCGGTATCGGACCCCACCGGACGACCGAAGATGTCGATCGCATAGCCCGTCTCTCCTCTGTTCAGCCAATGGCACAAGAGCAAAAATAGTTTACCTTGATGAACGCCAATCTCGGCAATATCGCCTGTCACGTTTAGGTAATCCTGGATCTCAAGCAGAGACCAAATAATGGACAAGGATCCGCTTTGGAGCATCCCATTGATCGATGCAACATCTCCGGTGGCAAAGCGTGTTCTGGTTTCAAGAGATTTTAATTTATCTGCCATTCTCGCATTCTACGTCTTCAAGACTAAACACAAGGTTGATAGCGTCTCGGTTCCAGATGTTATCTCGGGCTGCCTTAAACACTACGAGGTAAGGTATCCATCAGTTAGAAAAGAAGGGTTTGCCTACCAACAAACCAGTAGGGCCTCTGTTTGAAGTAATCCATTTCTTCTATCGGATTTATGAATGAGTAGTTGCAACAAACCCAATTAACCGTAAAGAAATTTAGATGAGCACCACTAAAACTAGGAAGGTTTATGAGCTGAGCCATTTTTCAGGACGATTTCCCAGATTATGCTAAAGTCTAAAATTCGCCGTACTTCTATGTCCCAGAAAAAGTCCATCACCCCCATCAGTATGGCTAGCGATAAGTCGTAAGTGATAGAGCAATTAAAATATTAATACCATCCTACGGTGGCCCCTTACTTCCGACCTTTTCACGACCCAGTATTTTATTCCGGTCCGGACACAAGAGTTTTCTGTTAATAAAGCCACTGATCCCGCTGGGATAAAAATCATAATCTCGCTTTACTTGGCCCCCACTGTTTCTGAGAGCCCTCAAAAACATCAGGTGACGACCGCACTCCTGAAGGAACACTCTTGTACGAGAGAGAGTTTTGTGGGCAGAATTTCAGTATTATAAGAAACGTTAGGTTAATTTGTTTTAGATAGCCGTGTTTGCGATAAATTGTAGTTCACTTTTTGGGAGATGAATAATGATAAACTTTGGGAAAAGACTATTAGCTGCTTCATTTTTAGCGGCAATAGGGACGTCAGGCGGAGCTTATGCTCAAACGGTAAACTTATCAGCTGAAACGGCCGGAGCCACCGGAGTTCCAGGTAATGTGATGGGACACATGGCTGATGTGTTAGGCGAGATGAAAATAGCGAATTTGCAAGTTGCACAAGGGCAAACGCTTACCAATTCGGTCCGAAATGTTGCTCAGGGTAAAACAGATATCGCTTCAGCACCCATTATCTTGCCATTTCTTCTATCTCGCGGCGTCGGGCCCTATGGGAAGTTGGGTAAAGAGAAAGGTGCAAAATTAGCTTCCAATCTCCGCGCTCTATGGCCCTATAATGCCGGTGGTCTATTTGGTTTTGCCTACACAAATAAAGGTTGGAAAAGTTGGGAAGACTTTAGGGGGAAATCAATTTGGAACGGGCCGCCAAGAGGTGCTGCGCTTACTAACGCAAGGCAAGTTGGTGTTATGGCGGCTGGATTAAAGGACGGCAAAGACTACAAGGGTGTTCAGCAAAATTGGGGTCAATTAACCACCACACTGGTCGACGGCTCGGTCGACGGCTTTATTTTACCGGTCACTTGGCCTCATCCCTATATCACGACTATGACTGCGGCGGGAAAGGTCAGCGCATTTTCGTTATCCAAGGCTGCCATGGAGAGTAGCCTCGCGAAAAAACTTTTTAGCGTGCCCGGAAATATCCCAATAATAGTCAATCGTAAGGACATGGGATTTGAGAATTCTCTGACACTGATTTCAGAAGACGACAAACTTCGCGGTTTAGGGACCGCTTTTACAACCGTAGTACATCAGAAGATGTCATTTGATTTGGTTAAGAAAATTGTCGCAACGCATATCAACACACTAGATCGATTGAAAAAACGTACAGCTTTTATGAAATCTGTGGGTTTAGCCGAAATGGATCCAAAGAAGACTAGCTTTTGCGGAAAGTCTAAATTGAAATTTCATTCAGGGGCCGTAGCAGCCTGGACCGAAGCCGGATACAAGTTACCAGCGTGCGCCAAATGATATAGGTTGATGCTCCGATAGAATGTCCCCAGGTTATACTGGGGACATTTTTTTACCGCGATTATAGTTGAACTCGTCTCATGCAGTATTCAGACCCGGCTTATCGACTTGGNTATTTTGAGCCTTTTTTGCATGCCACAAAATAACGATAATACCACCTACTATGCCCACCCAGTAGACTTCAGGTGTGGCCCAAACCAACATTACCGCAATAAATCCTCTCACAACTTGTTCAAAGGGTGCAATGCGCATGCGATCAAAAGCCGCCAACATGCTCGCTATAAAATATAACGCAAGAGCAATTCGCGCGCACAACCAGCCCAATGGGCCCCAATGGATTAGTCCATCGTATCCGGGCAAAAATGCACCTGTTTGGGAGTTTGGATCTAATTGGGCTTCTTTTATTAGCAATAACTCTGGATAAAAGGCAAAAATGTATGGGATTATAAACATTACAATCCCGGCCTTAACCGCTGCTAAGCCAGTTACCATTGGGTCTGTCTTTGTTATTGAGGATGCTGCAAAAGCTGCAATCGCGACTGGAGGCGTTATAGCAGAAGCTACGGCAAAATAAAAAACGAACATATGAGCCGTAAACATTGATACGCCCAGCCCCACCAGTAGTGGCCCCATTAGCAAAGCGACATTTAAATAAGCGGGAACCGTGGGCATTCCCATTCCAAGCAGGATTGCAAGAAGCATTGTTACAAACAGTGATATGAAAATAAATGCAGTACCACCGCTGAAGGACTCACTTGTCGCACGCATCCAATGGACAACATCACCAGCAATGTAACCAGCAAGCCCGGTCAAATTGAGCGAAAAATCTATTACAGCAACAACCAACAGCATTAGAGACAATGTCGCTAACAATTCACCGGCAGCGCACAAAGCATCAAATAGTTTTCTCGGCTTAGCGCGCATTTCTTTATCAAGATAAAACAAAGCCATTAAAAGTACGGCTGCCCACCAACCGGCAGAACTCGCATCTCCTGCAGAGTTCTCGATTATCTCCAGTAACCAGGGGAGCTTGGCAGATGAACAGGCACCCGCGATGAATACCTGCTCAACATTAAAAAGGTTTCCAATCCACCCACAGGTCACCGCCTCTTTTGGCGTTAAAAGTAATAGGAGGATAAGTGCAAGGGGAGCAAAAATCATAAATAAATTAATCTGATCGTCCCGAGTCAAAATCATGTCTTCTGTAATTTGACCGCTTGCTTCGATGCCAAGTTTCCGCGCTTGAAATACGACGGTNAGAAATAGGGCTCCAAAGTATGCTANAGCAGGTAAAGCAGCCGCTACTATCACTGAACTGTATGGAACGGCCGTAATAGCTGCCAGAACAAAGGCTGCTACNCCCATAACTGGTGGCATAATTTGACCACCAGAAGAAGCTGCAGCTTCAANCCNGCCTGCGAACGCTCTTCCAAAGCCCCGTTTAATGATCATTGGTATTGTTAAGACACCGGTGGAAAGAACGTTTACGACGGGCCCTCCTGATATTGTCCCGAACATAGCAGAACTAACAATTGCAGCGTGGGCTGGCCCACCCCTTAAATTACGTGTCACTAAGAAAGCGAGTTTGATCAGGGAGCGCCCCCCTGCCGATGCCCCAAACAAAGAGCCAAGGATGACGTATGGAAATATGATATCCATTGTTATACTAATAAAACGCCCGAGAAGGCCCGCCGACCCATTCGTCAAAATGTCACGAACGTTGGCTAATCCATCAGTCAGTTGGCGAGGCTCTCCCCCCAGTTTCGTCACCCAATACTTTGAAATATCGTCCGGGCCGAAAAAATACCAAATAAAAACAGTGGCTATCGAATAAAATGCCATTGCCATAGAGACCATGACTAAAGGGAAACCCCATACTTTTATATTATAACCTAGAAATACTAGAACCCCGAAGCCTACTATGGCGAAAAGCCAGAGACCGGAATTATTTATACAACTAGGGTCATCGACGGTTGTCGGTAAAGGCAACCCCATCGATTCTGCAAACTCTTTTTCTGCTAATAAA
>NHHQ01000095.1 GCA_002170915.1 Rhodospirillaceae bacterium TMED167
TGTGAAAATACCATTCGTGCAAAACGTTCAAACGTTTGATAGCCGAATTCTTGATTTGGACCGATTACGTGGCAGATACCCTGTCGGATATCGTCCATCCCATAAAGCTCGACACCGAAGTCTGCACAGTTTTTATCCAGTGTTTCAATCTGGATGCGGGACTCGTCGTCGTCGACCCCTTTGGAGCGATCCGAGGTCGGTACATTGTGATCAGCCACCGCCAGGGTCAGGTCCGGCCGGCGCACCTTACGGCCCGCGTTCCGTAAACCTTCAAAGGCTTGTGGGCTGGTAACTTCATGAACCAAATGGCGGTCGATGTAGAGCAGGCACGTCCCGTCCTCACGCTCATCCACCAAATGGGCATCCCAAATTTTATCATACAATGTCGTTGGTTGGCTCATGATACCTCTCCTGCCGGTCCGGTCTTAGGACTTGTCGTCTTCCGAAGAGCCTTTGACCTCCTCTCCGGCTTGATCGTCCGGGACCTGCGCTTCCGCGACCTGTTCCTCTACCCCTAGGGCTTCAGCCTGAGCGGCATTGGCGGCAGCCTTCATATCGGCGGCCTCTTGACGATCAGCCGCGCTCAGCTTTGCAGCGTAACCATCTGTCCGCTCGGCAATCCGCGCGCGTTTGCCCTGGCGGTCGCGAAGGTAATAGAGCTTAGCACGGCGCACATCCCCCCGGCGGACCACCTCAATGGAGTCAACATTCGGCGAATAGACAGGAAAGACCCGTTCAACCCCCTCGCCATACGAGAGTTTCCGAACGGTGAAAGAAGAGTGTAGACCATCATTTTTACGCGCGATGCACATGCCTTCAAAGGCTTGGATCCGTTCCCGGGATCCTTCAACCACTTTCACATTCACTTTGAGTGTGTCACCGGGCGCAAATTCCGGCAGGGACTTGTCCGCCATCAACTTGGCCATATGCTCATGTTCGATTTCTTGAATGGTATTCATTTTTCTTTCCTCAGGTTAATGCCGGGACGGATCNCGGTCTTGANCGANCCGATCCCACAGATCAGGCCGTCGTTNACGTGTAATTTCTTCTGCTTTNGCCTGACGCCAGGCACGNACCTTCTCATGATGGCCGGAGAGCAAGACCTCNGGCACATCNCGGTCGCACCAGGTTCTTGGCCGGGTGTAGTGGGGATACTCCANCAGGCCNTGNTCAAAACTCTCTTCTTNNGGACTTTCGTCCGAGCCCATGACGCCCGGAANCAACCGCACACAGGCATCCATCAAGCCCAATGCCGCAAGCTCACCACCGGACAGAATGTAATCGCCGAGGCTCACTTCTTCCATTTGCCGCGCTTCAATCACACGTTCATCCAGGCCTTCATACCGACCGCAGACAATGACGACCCCGGGACCGGCGCTGAGGGAACGAACCCGCGCTTGGGTCAAGGGTACACCCCGGGGCGACATGTATAGCACCGGTAACCGCACATCACCCAGATCGGACATGACCTCACCCAGGGCGCGATCCACCACATCCGGACGCATGATCATGCCGGGACCGCCGCCGAAGGGCGTGTCATCCACCGTTTGGTGTTTGTCGCTGGCAAAAGACCGGATGTCGATTGCGTCCAATGACCAAAGTCCGTCCGCCAGGGCCTTCCCCGCGAGGGAATGGCCAAGGGGCCCGGGGAACATGTCCGGGAACAGGGTCAGGACCTTGGCCGCCCAGTTGTTCATGCGTCGCGCTCCTCGTCTTGACCGTTTTCTTCCTGACCAGGATTAATCTCAACGGGCCAGACAATTTGGATTTTTCCGGCAGTCACATCAACGACCGGAACTGCCTCCCTGGTAAACGGCAGCAGCAACGCCTCTCCACTGGAGAGCGTCACTTCCATCACTTCGCCTGCGCCGTAATTGTCCAACATCTTCACTTGGCCTATGACCTTGCCATCTTCGTCTTCAACATCCAAGCCGATCAAATCCGAGTAATAGAACTCTTCCTCATCCGGTTCGGGTAACGCATCCCTGGAAACATAAAGTTCCAGGCCTTTTATCTCTTCAGCCGCCGTCCGATCGTCGACCCCGCTCAACTCGGCAACCAACCCCTTTTTGGTTGACCGCAAGATGCGGATGGAAAATTCCCGCTCGCCGGTAACGTCGCTGAGCAGCCCGTAAGAGGCAATATCCTCCGACCAGGCCGTGTAGCTTCGAATTCGCACTGCACCCTGGAGCCCCTGCGGACCTGTGACGATACCAAGACAAACCCGATCATTGTCAGGCGCGGCCATGGCGGCAGAAGCCTTGCGCCCTCCGGGCTAGTCCATTTTCTCCTCCGCTTCGGCGGGCGCTTCNTCNGCNGGGGCTTCCTCGGCAGGCGCCTCTTCAACCGGCGCTTCGGCGGGCGCTTCGGCGGGCGCTTCGGCGGGTGCTGCCGCTTCCGCTGCGGCGGCGGCGGCCTCTTCTTTCTCCCTCATCCGCTCTAGGGTCTTCGCCCGGGGTAAATGCTGCTTGGTCTGATCGGAGCGCCCCGGCAACTGGATGATCTCAGCCTGACCCAGGAATCGAGCCACGCGGTCGGATGGCTTGGCACCCTGGGAGAGCCAATATTTAACACGCTCTTCCTTAAGGATCACCCGATCATCACTGTCTTTCGCGACCATGGGGTTGTAGGTGCCGACCCGTTCGATAAAACGGCCGTCGCGGGGACTGCGGGCGTCTGCGACAACGATGCGGTAAAACGGGCGTTTCTTCGCGCCACCGCGGGAGAGTCTGATTTTAAGAGCCATAGATTTTTAAATCCTCCTGGCAGGTTATACTGGTTGAATTGGTTAACATGATCTCTTGTGGTTAATGCTTCATGGGTGGCATGCCGCCTGCCATGCCTGGCATTCCAGCCATCGGCGGCATCCCTCCCATCAATCCTTTTTTCCCCATCTTGCCCATCTTCTTCATCATCTGGGCCATCTGTTTATGCTGCTTTAGNAGCCGNTTNACGTCCTGCACNGACGTTCCCGANCCNGCCGCAATCCGCTGACGCCGTTTNGCATTTAGAATTTTTGGGTTNCGCCGTTCCTTAGGNGTCATCGACATNATNATCGCCTCCTGATGCGTNATTGTTTTGTCACCAATATTCGCATCGGCNATNTGCTTTTTCATNTTCCCNACGCCNGGCANCATNCCGAGCAANCCTTGCATATCGCCCATTTTTTTTATTTGCGCCAATTGATCCGCCAGGTCCTCNAGAGTGAACTGGCCTTTGAGCGCCCGACGCGCNGTTTTTTCGGCTTCTTCCTGNTCAATGGTCTCGGCNGCCTTTTCGACCANTCCCACCACGTCNCCCATGCCCAGNATACGGCCCGCGATNCGATCCGCCTGGAAATTCTCAAGCGCGTCGAGTTTTTCGCCAACCCCCATGAGCTTGATGGGACAGCCNGTGNCCGCCCGCATGGAAAGCGCCGCNCCNCCTCGGGAATCCCCATCGATCCGAGTGAGCACGATGCCGGTAATNCCGACCTTTTCATNGAAGGCCTTTGCCGTGGTGACGGCGTCCTGGCCACTCAACGCGTCGGCTACCAGCAGCGTCTCGGCTGGTGCCACGATATCTCGCACCGCCGCCACTTCCATCATGAGTTCCTGGTCGATGGCCAACCGGCCAGCTGTATCCAGAATAACGGCGTCAAAACCTTCTCGTTTAGCCGTTTCCATGGCCCGTTTTGCGATCCCCACGGGCTGTTCGCCGAACACGGGCTTCAAGGACTCGACACCGGCCTCCTTGCCCAGGACCGACAGTTGTTCCTGGGCAGCGGGACGGGCCACGTCCAACCCAGCCAGCAGCACCCTTTTCTTTTCCTTGCTTCGTAGACGAAGAGCAAGTTTGCCGGCTGTTGTCGTTTTCCCGGTGCCCTGCAGGCCCACGAGCATTATGGGAACTGGCGGAGTGGCATTGAAATTGATTATGGCGTCTTCCGGACCCAGCATCCTCACCAGTTGATCATGAACAATTTTGACCACCATTTGACCCGGTGTGACACTTTTAAGCACCGCCTGTCCGACAGCTTCTTCCCGGACGTCATCAATGAATTCCTTGACCACCGGCAGAGAGACATCCGCCTCGAGCAGGGCAACACGGATCTCCCGCAATGCAGCGGCAACATCGTCTTCAGACAATGCGCCTTTGCCGCGCAAGCGGTCAAAAATGTCTCCAAATTTGGAACTCAGTCCGTCAAACATGGTGTCATTTTTCTCAAACAAAAAACGCCAGTGCGCGAAACTCGCGGACTGGCGGCGTCTCCCCTAACCTTGGGTGACATTAAGAGGTATTATAGAACCGGCGAACGGGGGTGTCAATGGGTTTGATCGCGCAAAAGCAGTATTTACTCACTCAATTCAGCGGCGGGAACACGGAACTCTGCACCTTGCGGCGCCTCCTTCTACTCCAGCGGGATACTGCGGTTGCAGCGCTACTGATAAAATCATGGCATTCAAGATAATGGTGGGAAAAAGTGACAGTGATTGAAAATTTAGTGACTTGTAATGACACTGGAGATACATGTATGGAAATCAAGTAGTACACACACCACAAGCAAAGAGAGTTAAAGTAACCCTATAGACTGCATTGAGTGGTATCTTAGCTGTCAAATAAGTGGAGACAGACAATAATTTGAGTAAAGCAACAATCAAAACAGGGTCAAAAGGTAAAAAGGAGATGGTAGGCATGAGACGCCGCACAATTAAAGATGATGGGCCGGATCCGATTGATCGTTATGTTGGGACAAGAGTTAGAGGCCGCCGAGTTGGATTAAGAATTAGCCAAACCAAGCTGGGTGAGGCGATAGGGGTGACCTTTCAGCAAGTACAGAAATACGAAAACGGCACAAACCGGATTGGCGCGAGCAATCTGTATAAAATCTCGAAAACGCTCGGCGTAGACGTCGCTTTTTTCTACGAAGGGATTGAGGGCATGGAAGAGGCGAATAAATATTCGGAACTCTCGGACATATCTCAGGCAACATTTGAGTCGGATCCAATGGCGTCGCGGGAAGCCATTGAACTGATGCATAACTTTTATCGTGTGAGCGATGAGAGCGTCCGCAGACGGTTGGCCCAATTTGTGAAAACCCTCGCGCACTCCGATTCATAGGAAAAGACCCACATCGAGGGAGGTCTCGTTCCGTCCTTTAAACTGTCGACTGGATTACACTACCAATACATGTTGTGCATTTTCTTTTGAACAAAATGCGCTTATGTTATACTATTAAGTGCATTAAATATTTTCTACACCTTAATGGTGTATTTTGACGAGATTATAAAGGAAGTTTAAGCCTGTCCGTTCGCAACCTGATAAAGTTGTGAATTCTCTTGTAGGTAGGCGTGTCATAGGGTTACGGTAGGGTACCAATCTGGGATGCCAGCCTTTGGCGGCTATCTTGGTTATGCCTGTCCGACGCCTGAAAGAAATCAAAGCCGGAGACACGAGTGTTTTTGCGGGCCAACTCCATCGCCTGTTCACGGCCTTTTCTGTCGAGGACTCCTATTTTTTTGTTGAGATGGCCGAACTGGAGACAGCGGGCCAGGGTGAATAAATGGAACCCGATATCGCACGTGAACAGCCCAGGCTCTTTAAGGCTTATCTTCGCATGACAGATCAGTCGCTGAAAAAGAATTTTATCTTCCTTGCCGAATCCGTCGCGAATTCGGGCCATTTGTAGACGGTCACAAAACTTAACACCAGGCCAATGGCTTGGTGTTAAATCGCTGGCCTTCGGGGCTCAGACGCGGTTATAACGCAATATGCGTCGTCTTGTCACATACTCGGAAATATCCCAGGCGGTGGAGACAAAGGGCATGATCTGCCGAGGCGGCTTCCATCCAAAGGATGCCGATCTCATCCCTGGTGATGTTGAAACTTGTATCCTGGTGGGAAATGCGGGCGTCCAATTCTGGCGATCATTTACTGCAGAACGTCCCGAAGGCTCGAATCCGGTCGAAGCATGGACGAAAAGAGTCTTAGAAAAAATCGCAGTGGATTTCGGCGCTGAAGTCCTGCTCCCTTTTACGGGCCCCCCTTTTCTGCCTTTTTTAGAATGGGCGAAACGATCGGAGCCGGTAACCGAGTCTCCAATCGGGCCTTTGATCCATCCAGTTTATGGATTATGGCATGCCTATCGGGGCTTGCTGCTGTTCCAGGAGAAAATTGACCTGCCAGAAACGGCGTCACGAAACGGGAATGCCCTTGGTCCGTCACCCTGCGACACCTGTGCAGACCAGCCCTGTCTGCAGGCCTGTCCGGTGAAAGCGGTCAACGGAGACATCTTCGATGTTTCGGCATGCGCCGGCTTTATTAGTTCGGTGGAGGGGGGCGATTGCCTGGCTACCGGCTGCCGCGCCCGCCGCGCATGCCCCGTTGGACAGAATTGTGTCTATTCGCCGGCACAGGCAGCTCACCACATGCAGTTCTTTCTGGATACCTTCGGCCCGGGCCCGAGATAGCTGGCCGTCAGCGCAGAGACACCGAACGGGTATCGCTTTAAAGTGGACTTCGGCAATATTCGACACTATAGGACCCGGTCATGACACAGTTTGATTTCACAAAAATGCATGGGCTTGGCAATGATTTTGTTGTCATTGACGCGAGAAGCGGCGGCGGCGATCTGGACGATGCCACTGTTCGGGCGGTTGCGGATCGCCATACCGGCATTGGCTGCGACCAACTGATTGTCATAGAACCCGCCCGCATGACCGAGGCTGCCTTTTTCATGCGCATCCGGAATGCTGATGGCAGCGAAGTCGGTGCCTGCGGCAACGCGGCCCGGTGTGTGGCAGACCGCGTCATGACAGAAACCGGCAAATCCGTCCTTCAATTCCAAACCTGCGCGGGACTTTTGACAGCGCATCGGAGCGATAACGGAATCACCGTTGATATGGGCCCGGCTCAGGACCAGTGGCGCGATATCCCCCTGGAGTCGCCGACCAATACGCTTCATCTTCCCATCAAAGAGGGCGCTTTATCGGACCCGGCGGCGGTTGGCATTGGAAACCCGCATATGGTATTCTTTGTGGATGACACGGTAGCCGTGCCGTTGGCCGATGGCTTGGGCCGCAAACTTGAGAATCATATTCTCTACCCGGAACGGACCAACGTAGAGGTTGTGGAGGTCCGGTCCCGGGATCATTTGCGGGTGCGGGTCTGGGAACGCGGTGTCGGCATCACCCAGGCCTGCGGCACGGGAGCGTGTGCAGCCTTGGTGGCCGCCCATCGGCGCGGTTTGACCGGGCGATCCGCTGAAGTGGAATTGGATGGGGGTATTCTTTATATTGATTGGCGCGCGGACGGCCATGTTTTGATGACGGGGGCCGTCGCCACAAGCTTTACCGGTAATTGGACAGATTAGCTGTGGCCGGCCCCATTACAAAAACCGACATAACGACCTTTGGCTGCCGCCTGAACGCCTTTGAGTCAGAGGTCATGCTCGCCCATGCAACATCGGCTGGATTAGAGAATACCTACATTGTAAACACTTGCGCAGTTACCGCTGAAGCAGAGCGCCAGACCCGTCAGGCCATCCGCAAACTCCGCAGAGATCATCCGCAGGGGACAATCATCGTTTCCGGCTGCGCCGCCCAAATCAATCCCGACTCATACGCCGACATGCCGGAGGTGGACCGGGTGATGGGCAATGAAGAAAAACTCAGGGCAGACTCATATCTTTCTCCTCCCAAGCAAGCCGCCGTGCAGGTTTCAGACATTATGCAGGTCAAAGAGATTGCCGGGCATCTTATCAGCGGATTTGAATCACGCACGCGCGCCTTTGTGCAAATTCAACAAGGCTGCGATCACCGTTGTACGTTCTGTATCATCCCGTACGGTCGCGGCAACAGCCGAAGCGTTCCTCTCGGATTTTTGGCGGATCAAGTTCGGGATCTTGTGGCGACGGGTCACCGGGAAATTGTTCTGACCGGTGTCGATATCAGTTCCTACGGCCGCGACTTGCCAGGATCACCGAGCCTTGGGAACATGTGTGACCGGTTGTTGGTTCAGATCCCTGAACTGGACCGGCTTCGGCTAAGTTCTCTTGATCCCGCCGTGATTGATGAACATCTCATCCGTCTGATCGAACATGAACCCCGCCTGATGCCACATCTGCACCTGAGTGTGCAGGCCGGGAGCGATCTTATTTTAAAGCGAATGAAGCGGCGGCATACCCGTCAGGATGTTATTGATCTGTGCCGCCGTGTCCGGGACAAGCGGCAAGACATGGTGTTCGGCGCAGACATCATTGTCGGCTTTCCAACCGAGACAGAAGACGATTTCCAGGCAACCCTCGACCTCGTGGACCAGGCTGGATTGACGTATCTCCATGTCTTTCCCTATTCCGTCCGGGAGGGCACTCCGGCGGCCCGTATGCCGATGCTGCCCACGGCTGTGCGTAAACAACGTTCGGCGCGGCTGCGCGAAAAAGGTGACGCGGCCAAAACCACCTTCTTCGACTCGCTCGTCGGGACCACGGCACGCGTTCTCGGTGAAACAGGTGGGCGCGGGTATACAGAACATTACGCACCCGTGAGGCTCTCCAAAGCGCTTGAACCCGGACAAATCACAGATGTCCGTGTCACCAGCCACGCCGATCAAGCCTTATCAGCGGAGCGGCTGATATGAGCGAGACAGACATGAGCAATGCAGGCAAAGACGCCAAGACAGGCTGGTTGGCGCGCCTGAAATCTGGTCTCGGGCGGACGTCTCAAAATCTCACCCAAAATCTCAACGGCCTGCTCACCAAGCGTAAATTGGACGACACCCTGTTAGAGGAGTTGGAAGATATTCTCATTGCCGCCGACCTGGGCGTGAGCACGGCAGCAAAAGTGACCTCAAAACTGGCCGCCACACGCTTGGGCAGGGAGATCAGCACCGGCGAGGTAAAAGAGGTCCTGGCCCACGCAATCGCTGAAATTCTTCGCCCCGTCGCACAACCTTTTATCCCCAATCCAGCCCTAAAGCCACATGTTGTGTTGGTGTGCGGTGTCAACGGCAGCGGCAAGACAACCACCATCGGAAAACTGGCCCACACCCTGACCCGCGACGGGAACACCGTTGTCCTGGCAGCCGGAGATACATTTCGGGCGGCAGCCGCAGAGCAGCTTCAGATTTGGGGTGAACGAACTGGCTGCCAGGTCATTGCAAAAGACCCTGGCACGGACCCCGCAAGCTTGGTCTTCGACGCCCTTACCCTTGCCAAGGAACAGTTAGCAGATGTCCTGCTCATCGATACTGCGGGACGCCTTCAAAACCGAACCGAGCTCATGGCCGAGCTGCAGAAAACCATCCGGGTTATGCAAAAAGTAGATGAAACAGCCCCCCATACGTGTCTTCAGGTTCTTGACGCGACCGTGGGCCAAAATGCCCATTCACAAGTCGAAATTTTTTCCGATTTGATCAACGTCGATGGCTTAGTGCTGACCAAACTCGACGGATCAGCCAAAGGCGGGGTCCTCGTGGCACTAGCCGAAAAATTTGGCCTGCCCGTTCACGCCATCGGCGTCGGAGAACAACCTGAAGATCTGCAAAGTTTCGATGCCCGAGAATTTGCTGGATCTTTGCTGAGTCCTTAGAACAATTAAGAGCATATTCGAGACATTTGTCCTGAGGACTTCATAAGGAACGATCCAGCCGCACTGGAAATTAGACCCTTACGTTTAAGTAATAGCCTCGCGGGACGTCCTGCCGAAGCGGCGCATCGGCCTCAAGATCACGATTCAGCCGCATCACAGCATTTTTGAACTCGGGATCATTCATGGGCTGAGTGACGCGAGCGCGATTTTCGATTTCACGTGACGCCTCATAACCCGTCATCGCCTGCTGGCGGACAGGTCCTCTAGCCGCACTGATGCCTGTTTGAGCTAAATTATTAGAAAAGGTCAGGTCGTCATACATCGTAGGATACTATAAGCGACAAGGGTTAACAGACAGTAAGGCGTTTTCTCAAAGTGTAAGTGGAGATATGCAGGTAGGTCCCGCTCAGCATATCTACATCTTCGGGACGTTCGCAGATCACACCAGCGTTGACGGGCTAGCGATTTGCCAGTGCCGGATTGTTGACGTGCACGGAAGTGTGATCTTAGTGCGTCGCCAGCCGAGACTCACCAGTGGCAGCTTTAATCTACGTTCGTGTTCCTGCGAGATCACTCATCGCTAGAGCCTCTCTGAGAACGGTGGGTCCATGCTGGCACCACCACGGTAACAGTAAACCATGACAGCCAACATCGGTAAAGTCACAGCGCCGTTACGTTCAAGCCTGAAAAATCGAGCTGACAAATCCCGCCCCTAAATAGAATTGCTGTTTTACACCAGTAGGATATAAGGTAATTCCAATTCCACGGGCTGGCGGAAATTATGACCGCAGGACCGCACCTGAGTAAAAATTTAATGGCGGCAGAAGAGCTGGTGAAAGAGACCTATTCTGTGCCACGCCAAGCGCGGGAAGCGCGTACCTTGCTTGGCGGCATACGGTTAAACGCGCGCATTACATTGTTTGTCTTTTTTGGTCTGGTTGCAATTGTCACCATGGGCGCAATACTTTTTGTGGCGGATCAGCGCATGTCCCGCGCCATCAGTAACCTTGAGTCCAGCAGCCGTGTCTCGGCATTAGTCAACAGGGTCAAGGTCCTGGTCATCACACTGACAAACGACGGCAATAATTTTACGCTCAGCCGGAACACCAAATTTGCGGAGGCATACACCCGTGAGTCCGGCAACACAGTGTCAGTTCTGAACGGTTTACGGGGCATACCCGCGGCTCTTGATGCGCAAAAACTTGTCATCACCCTTGCCGACGGCATCACCCAGCACGCCACTCATTTTCAGAACATTATCCGCCTCCAGTCGATCTTGGGCAGCGACGGTAGCGCGGGGCTGACGGGTAACGCAGCGGTCTCGGGCGCGGCACTTGAAAATGAGCTCCGAAAAATTCCCGCCCCGCGCCTCATGTCTGAAATGGCGATGCTTCGGAAATTAGAACGCGGGCTCCGTTCCAGCATTACCGAGGAAAACGCAAAAGCAGTCAGCGATGCGCTCAATAACATGAGGCAATCGGTGACGGCGTCCTCCCTATCTGCTCGGTCCAAAAAAGCTCTTACGCAACGGATTCAGTCTTACGATGCGGACATGAATCAGCTTGCCAGAACTCGCCTCCTTCAGAGCAATGAGATATCTCGCCTGGATGAAGTGGCCGCCTATGTCACCCCCAATTTGACAGCCCTCACTAAGTTTTCGGTCAGCCTGCGCGAGACCGCAAGGGCAGAGGCCGAAGTAACGCGAATGGAAGTTCGCCGCATTCTACTCAGCGGAGCCTTAATCGTGCTGCTAGCTCTGACGCTGGTTGGCGCGCTTCTGATCCGCAGCATTGCACATCCCGTAACAGACCTAGCAACGGCCGCTGTCCAGCTTGCCCGCGGCAACCGATCCGGAAGCATTCCAGCGCTGGCCAATTATGACGAAACGGGTGATGTGGCGAATGCCCTTGTGTATTTCCGAGAGAACATGGCGCAGGCTGACCGGATCCGCCAAGAACTGGAAGATCATCTGAAAAATACGAGGAGATCGACCGGGGCACCCGGCATGAAGGCCACGGCGCCAAAATCGTCGGAAAATGCTATTACCAGCACCCTGGAAAGGACCGCGCCCCAGCTCCCGTACAGAGAAATTGTGCGAACACCAGTGTCAAAGACCCAGCCCCCTCAGGCCCACGCTGCAAATCCGGTGTCACCTTCCGGTATCCCAACAGATATCTCAGCTAACTTTCGAGCATCTCTCGGAACCCCGCTCTCCAGCTTCAGCCAACAAGTTGCTCAAACAAGCCAGAATGCGTCAAGTGCGGCGAAGGGCGCAGAACAATGTGACTTCATGGTCAGCGGCCTCGCAGAGTCCCGAGAGAAAATAGATGATATTGAACGCCTTATGGCGTCCATCAGTGACCAGATGAGCCTATTGGCTGTCCAGATTGCGCTGTTTAGTGAGTTGCCGCCCGACGATCCAGAAAACCTGTTGATGTTGTCGGGTAGGCACCTTGGCAAAGACGGAGACCACCCCAATAGCCCATCCGTTAACGACCGCATCGAGACCCTGCAAAATGGCACTAAACGCGCTATCAGCGCCATACAACAGATTGGAAAAACAATCGAAGACGTGAACCGGGTTGCCGTCGAATTCGCGGCCAATGCGTCAAATGATGCGCTGGATGCAGCCACGGAATTGCTGCGTCAATCTGAAGATCTCCGCGGCATGCTGGATGATCTCCTGGGGCGGATCAAATCAGAGGAGCAGACCGGGGCAGGCTCGTAGTATCCTCATTATATATCCTGTAAAACAGCGACCCCAGGTAGGGTCCGGCCTTCAAGCCATTCAAGGAAGGCCCCGCCCGCCATGGAGACATAGCTGAAACCATCCGCCGCATGGGCCGCTTCAAGTGCGGCCACCGTGTCCCCACCCCCCGCGATGCTCATAACCTCTCCGCTGGCGGTAAGATCGGCCACCCGCCTGGCGGCGGCCTGCGTGCCGTCGTCGAATGGCGGCACCTCGAACGCGCCGAGGGGGCCGTTCCAGACGATTGTTTTACTCTGCGCAAAAACAGTGGCCAGTCGGGCGACGCTCTTAGGCCCCACGTCTAGAATCATCTGATCGGCCGGCACCTCATCAATGCCAACGGTTTTTGAGACGATGCCGGCGTCCAGTGCCGGCGCTGTGACGACATCTGACGGCAGAATGAGTTCACACCCCTGTGCTAACGCCTCGGCCTGAATACGTTTTACCGTATCCGCCATATCCGGCTCACACAAGGAGCTCCCGACATCCAGGCCATCGGCAAGGAAAACCGTGTTTGCCATGGCCCCGCCGATCACCAAATTCTGTACATTGGTCACGAGGTTTTCAAGCACACCCAATTTGGTCGATATTTTGCTGCCGCCAATCACCGCCGTGAGAGGCCTTGCGGGATTTTCAAGGGCCGCTGTGAGTGCATCAATTTCGCGGGCCATAAGGCGTCCCGCCACCGCAGGCAAGTGCCTCGCGATGCCCTCAACGGATGCATGGGCCCGGTGCGCACAAGAGAAGGCATCGTCCACGTAAAGGTCGGCCAACTGCGCCAGTCCTTTAATAACATCCTTATCATTATTTTCCTCGCCCGGGAGATATCGGAGATTTTCAAGCATGAGGATTTGGCCCGGCGATAGCGCTTGGGAAGCTGTCTTAGCCGCTGCACCAATGGTGTCGCCGACAAACTTGATGTCGGTCTGTGGCATATGGGTCCTAAGGATCTGTGCAACCGGTTCCAAGGACAGTCCGGGCACGACCTTACCTTTCGGCCGACCCATATGACTGGCAACAATCACCTTGGCACCTTTGCTGGCAAGTTCTGCTAGCGTAGGTACCGCTTGGCGAACCCGCGTATCACTTGTAACCACGCCATTCTGCATGGGAACATTGAAATCTACACGGACCAAAACGCCTTGTCCGGCTACATCGAGTCTGTCGAGGGTGCGTAAGTCTTTCATTTTTCTGCTATAATTAGTTGTTCTGCCCTTTCTTCGGAGATCTATTGATACGGTTTATAACATTGGGGAAAAACTAGTAAGATCAATGCCCTCGACTGCAGATTTATATTCTTCAATACTCGGAGTTCGCCCCAAAATTGTAGACAAGACTACGACCGGCGTTGATGCCAAAAGGGACTCCCCTTTTTTATCGTCAGCATCTTCCACTACTCTACCCTTAAAAAGGCGAGTGGACGTTGCCATTACGGTATCGCCTCTCTCTGCCTTTTCTTGATTACCCATGCACAGGTTGCAACCTGGGCGCTCAAGATAGAGGGTATTATTGTATTTAACTCTGGCAGTGTTCTTTGGATTATCATCATCAAATTCAAAACCAGCGTATTTCTGTAAAATACTCCAGTCACCCTCAGACTTTAACTCATTAACGATGTTGTAAGTAGGCGGAGCAACGACCAATGGAGCTTTGAAATTCACTTTCCCATCGTGCTTTTCGATATTTCTAAACATTTGTGCCGCAATCTTAAGGTCACCTTTATGGACCATACACGAACCTATGAAGCCGAGATCAACCCTTTTTTTCGCATCGTAAAATGAAATCGGACGTATTGTATCATGCGTATATCTTTTCGATGCATCGATGTTTTCCACATCTGGATCAGCAATCATCGGTTCATTGATTTGATTGAGGTCAACTATCACTTCAGCAGCATATTTAGCATTCACATCAGGAGCCAGAGCCGGCCTTTCGCCCGATTCTATTTCAGCTATCCGCCTAGCGGCCCCGGCAACAAGGGAGGCCAGCATCTGAACCTCATTGTCCATACCTCTATCAATCATACCCTGAATCCGGCTTTTTGAGATTTTGAGGGACTCCACAAGAGTTTCATCGTTTGAGATACAGATTGAGGCTTTTGCCTTCATTTCGGCAGTCCAATCAGTGAAGGTGAATGCTTGATCTGCTAGCAGAGAGCCAATGTGAACTTCAATTACCCGCCCCTGAAAAACATTATCACCAAACTGATCCAACATTTGTGCTTGGGTCGCATGCACCACATCCCGGAAATCCATGTGGCTGCCCATCTCTCCTTTAAACGTAACTTTGACAGTCTCCGGAATCGGCATAGTTACTTGGCCTGTTGCCAGTGCAAGAGCGACTGTTCCGGAGTCAGCACCAAAAGCAACACCTTTAGACATTCTNGTATGAGAGTCGCCCCCTATAATTATTGACCAATCATCAACTGTAATATCATTCAACACTTTATGAATAACGTCGGTCATTGGGTGATAAACGTCCTCCGGATGCCTTGCAGTTATCAGCCCGAATTTATGCATGTACGACATGAGTTTGGGTGTATTTCCCTGGGCTTTCGAATCCCAAACTGACGCCGTATGGCATCCAGATTGGTAAGCCCCGTAGAGAGTAGGCGAAATCACGGTTGCAGCCATGGCCTCTAATTCTTGGACCGTCATTGGGCCAGTGGTATCCTGGGACCCTACAATATCTACATTTACTCTAACGTCCGATCCTTCATGAAGAACTGTTCCCTCACTAGAACCCACTGCATTTTTATTGAATATTTTTTCAACCGCGGTGAGCCCTCTCCCTTCATAGGAGAGCTCACGGGATGGAGCAAATGGGGATACANNCTCTAAATTAAGCGTTGATGTTGCAAAAGCTTGAATTTTTTTTCCAAATTCAATGGCATAAGAACCACCGGCCCTAATAAACTCCAATTTTTGCGGCGTGAAAGAAGATGAGAGCTCTGTCAGTTCATCTTTACCATGCTCATCTAGTAATTTNTGTGTCTCTGTATTGATTGTAAGAACTGTTCCCGTCGCAACAGAATACTTCTCTTCCAGAACAGGGGTACCATCGTTGTTTAAGATTGGTTTACCATCTGAGNCTAATTTTTTTACCCAGTTCTTGAGGTTGATACCAATACCGCCGGTCACATCAACGGTGGTCATAAAAATAGGGGAAATCCCGTTAGTNCCCGCCACTATTGGTGCACAGTTGACGAAGGGCACGAAAGGACTAGCTTGTTCTCCTGTCCATAAGGCAACGTTATTTACACCAGACATTCTGGAAGATCCGACCCCCATCGTGCCTTTCTCTGCTACCAGCATCACCCTCTTTCCTGGATGTCGGTTTTGTAATTCAAGAATTCTAGTTTGAGCCTCTTCAGAAATAAAACACTTGCCGTGAAGTTCTCTGTCGGCCCTGGAGTGCGCCTGATTGCCAGGAGATAACAGATCTGTAGATATATCTCCCTCAGCAGCAACGAATGTGACTACTTTGATCTCTTTATCAACTTTAGGTAAAGACGTGAAAAATTCTGCTCTNGAGTAACTAAGCAATATTTCATGCGCTAATTTGTTTCCCGCGTGATAAGCGCTCTCCAACCTTGCCGTATCGGCGTCGTACAAAAAGACTTGAGTTTTGACAACATCAGCTGCTTGCTTGGCAAGTGTCTCATTCTTCCCCAAGGCTAAGTCGAGCAACACCTCGACCGAGGGCCCGCCTTTCATGTGTGACAGCAACTCGAAAGCGTAATTAGGTGATATCTCCTCTACGGCCTCTTTGCCTGTTATGATATCCTTGAGAAATTTTGCCTTGACGCCTGCTGCTCCGGTCGTACCGGGCAATGTATTGAAAATAAGAAAGTTTAGGGACGCTTCGCGGTTATCATCTGCTTTGTCTAAAATGTTGGAAATTATTTCTGCCAAAAGCGAAGCATCTTCAATTGGTTTGGGACGCAACCCCTCAGCTTCGCGGTTTTTGTTGTTTTTNAAATATTCCGTGTACAGGCNCATGATAAGCAATGTCCNTGTTTTTCAATTTGTCAAAGTGCNAAGACACCCAATCACTNCTGTGCAAGCATTGGGCCCTTATAACTAACCATTAGTTGAGCTAACATGCGCTTGCAAGGTGATTTTAAACGCTCAATAAAACACTTTTATTTGGATAATAACTCTCGGTTTACTAGAAAAAACTCTTTTTATCAGACAAGGATAACAGTCAGCTCTGCAATTATAATAGCCATAGTTTTTTCTATATTTTGTTTCGCCTAAACTTGAACTGTCAAATACTCTACGACAACTCTCAAGGGCTGCAATCTGCGATGCCTCTAAACAGTTTTNAACCAATACAAAANAACNAGNAAAAATNGAACCNATTTTATCTATTTAGAATGCCCTAAAGAAGGTTGCAGGATCAAATTTATAGGCCAATAGTTCTTAGAAATTATCTATACGCTGATTCAAACAACCTTAATTGAAAATGGTCTGAGGCAAGAGACCGTCGAGTAGGAGCATGAACAACCTTTCCGGCACTGGCTTGCAATGTATCCGTTCANACAAGATCGTTTTTGAGGACCTGTCATTTTCCCTCGAGAGCGGCGAAGTCGTGTATCTGACCGGCCCAAACGGTAGCGGTAAATCCAGTCTGCTGCGGATATTGGCCGGGTTCCTGCGTCCCTCAGCGGGAGCGTTGTCTTGGAACGGGGAGAGCGATTTCTGGGAGAGTGACAAGTTTCGTGGACAGATCCATTATGTCGGCCATCGCAATGCCGTAAAGGGTGCCCTGTCGGTTTCGGAAAATCTCTCTTTGTGGTCATACATCACTAGTGGCCGGTCAGACCAATCAGCTCTCGCTGCAGCGTTGAGGACATTTGAACTTGACCGACTGGCTGAGTTGCCAGCCCGTTTCCTATCCGCTGGTCAAACCCGCCGATTGTCCTTGGCCCGGCTCCTCGCCGCCCCCGCCTCTCTATGGGTTTTGGATGAGCCGGCGACGTCGTTGGACGGGGCCAATGAGGCTGCGCTCCAATCCGCCTTACATGCCCACACCACGGCAGGCGGCATGGTCGTTATGGCAACCCACGCGGGAGTCCAGGCAGATGCAAAAGTGTTAGATATGTCGGTCTTTGGTCAGACCACAGCAGCGGGCTGAGATCACTATGGCCGCCTTTTTCGCTATTCTGAAACGCGATTTGAAACTCGCCGTCCGTCATGGGTCGGACAGTTTTATGGTGGTTGCGTTCTTCGTGCTCGTGGTAGTTCTGTTTCCGCTTGGCGTGGGTCCAGAACCAGCAATGCTGGCGCGCATTAGCGCCGGCGTGATCTGGGTGGCAGCCCTTCTGTCCGCCATGCTCTCAATGGACCGTCTCTTTCAACAGGACTACGAAGATGGCAGTTTAGATTTGTTGGTCTTGTCGCCCACGCCGATAGAGCTGCTCGTTCTTGCAAAAGTATTGGCTCATTGGATGACAACTGGCCTGCCGCTAATCATTGTGTCGCCTCTCCTCGGTGTCTTTATGAACATGCATTCAGCCGGGTATATTGCCACGATGGTCTCCCTCGCCCTTGGCACACCCATATTGAGCTTGGTCGGTGCCATTGGCGCCGCTCTGACCCTAGGTGCCCGTCGCGGCGGCGTGCTAATTTCCCTGCTCATTCTTCCGCTCTTCATTCCCGTTCTTATCTTCGGCGTGAGCGCCGTGGAGGCGGCCCTGACGGATCTCACATCAGGGTCGCAGTTCCTGGTTCTGAGCGCCATGCTGCTCGCTGCCCTGCCGCTCGCCCCCTATGCAGCAGCAGCCGCGCTTCGGCAAGCTGTGGAATAACTTCGGAAATGACCTGTGGAATGACCTGTGGAATGACCTGGGGAATAGGCCGAAAATAGGCCGGGGAATTGCAAAATCTTCAGAACGGTCTATGTCAGTGAGGGTTCAACTGGGTGTTTGCGTCTGGAGTTCGTGCAACGGGGGTGTGTGCGGCTGGGAGATGGTCTAAACATCGCGATCACACGAGGTACCTGGAATTTTACTGTCGCAGACGATAAAACCTCTTGAGATGTCAGGCGAAAGGCCATCCGAGATGCACAGGTTTGCAAATCCGACACGATTTTTGAGGCTGAACAGCGCCATTCAGCCCTATGCCACCGGACTTTCCCTCCTGACATTCGCCGCCGGCCTGTATTTTGCTCTCTTTGTATCGCCCCCGGATTATCAGCAAAGTGAGACGGTCAGGATCATGTATGTCCACGTTCCGGCAGCCTGGATGGCAATGTTCTGTTACACGGTGCTGGCGGTGGCAAGCGCATCCGCATTGATCTGGCGCCATCTTGTGGCTGATATTGTGGCAAAGGCGACCGCGCCAATCGGGGCGGCCTTTACCCTCTTGGCGCTCGCCACAGGGTCCCTGTGGGGCAAACCCATGTGGGGAACGTGGTGGGTCTGGGACGCCCGGCTGACCTCCGTACTTATTCTTTTTTTCCTGTATCTGGGATACATCGTTTTGCATGACGCCTTTGATGACGCCTCCCGTGGGGGCCGCGCCGCTTCCATTCTCGCCGTGGTCGGCGCTATTAATGTGCCGATTATCAAATTCTCCGTGGATTGGTGGAACACCCTGCATCAACCGGCAAGCGTGGTGAAGTTTGACGGGCCCGCCATTCACGCCAGTATGCTGACGCCGCTGTTGCTCATGGCCGTCGCCTTTACAGCGTTTTACGTTTGGATTCTTACCGTCCGGGTCAAAGCCGAGATCAACGCTAGCAAGATCCGCGCTTTGCAAATCCGCAAGGCAGCGGTATAGGGCGTCCCATGGAACACCTCGTCAATTTTTTCGATCTGGACGGCTACGGTCAGTTTATCTGGGCCGCTTACGGATTAACGGCCCTGGTCCTCATCGGCGTCCTGGTTCAGAGCCTTCGGTTTCAGGCTCGGACCGATGCGGAACTAGCAGCGTTAAAGGGCGCCCCGGAAACGGCAAACGGGGAGAGCGCTGGCCATGAAACGCAAGCATAAGCGCATGTCATTTGTCGTTTTGACACTCTTGGCCCTGGCTTCAGCGGCCGGCTTGGTGCTGACTGCCTTTGAAGATAACATTGTGTTTTTCCATTCTCCCACGGAGATTGTAGAGAAGGACCTCAGGCCGAAACAGCGCCTCCGGGTGGGTGGATTGGTTGAACAAGGAACCGTCAAGCAAACTGGACAAGATGCCGTTACGTCGTTTCGGGTAACAGATTTGACCACGTCGCTGACGGTGAATTTCAAGGGCATCCTGCCGGACCTTTTTCGGGAAGGCCAGGGTGTGGTGGCGGAGGGCCATTATCGAAACGGGGTCTTTATGGCAACTGAGGTTCTAGCTAAACACGATGAAACATATATGCCAAAAGAGGTGGCGGACGCTCTGAGAAAGTCGGGAAAATGGAAAGGTCAAGCGGGCACTAAACCGTCAGACTGATGCCTCCCGGCGCCAAATCCTGACCTAAATAGCTAATGCTTAAATCGGGCCTTGATTCCTGGTCTTAAGAACGTCGCCCTGACACGTGGAGTAGGGAATTCTAAACGATGATTATTGAGATCGGTCACTTCGCTCTGGTGCTTGCCCTTTTTGTGGCGGTTGTACAGGGCACAATCCCTATTGTCGGCGCCCATACGGGAAGGGCCGCCTGGATGGCCCTCTCGGTCCCCGCAGCGCTTACCCAATTTCTGCTGGTGGGGGTTTCATTTGCCGCCCTGAGTCATGCCTTCATCACTTCGGATTTTTCAGTGCTCATCGTTGCCAGCAATTCCCATTCCCTGAAACCCCTGCTCTACAAAATTAGTGGTGTGTGGGGCAATCACGAGGGCTCCATGTTGATGTGGGTGCTCATTTTGGCGCTCTATGGCGCGGCTATTGCCGTCTGGGGCACCAACCTGCGCCAAACCCTGAAAGTCCGGATCCTAGCTGTTCAGGCGCTTGTAGCGGTCGGCTTTATTCTGTTCATCCTGTTCACATCCAATCCTTTTGACCGGCTGTTTCCGGCGCCCCTTGACGGCCGCGGCCTGAACCCCCTGCTCCAGGACCCGGGCCTCGCCTTTCATCCGCCGCTTTTGTATCTCGGCTATGTGGGCTTCTCCACGACTTTCTCCTTCGCCGTTGCCGCACTGCTCGAGGGCAGGGTGGATCCGGCCTGGGCACGATGGGTTCGTCCTTGGGCGCTTGCCGCCTGGGGCTTTCTCACCGCCGGAATCGTGCTGGGCTCCTGGTGGGCCTATTATGAACTCGGCTGGGGCGGCTGGTGGTTTTGGGATCCGGTGGAAAATGCCTCCTTTATGCCCTGGCTTGCAGGCACCGCATTGCTCCACTCGGCCATCGTGTCGGAGAAACGGGACACGTTAAAGAGCTGGACCATATTCCTGGCCATCATTGCCTTTGCCATGAGCCTTCTTGGCACGTTCTTGGTGCGCTCGGGTGTGCTGACCTCCGTGCATGCTTTTGCCTCCGATCCCTCACGCGGTGTGTTCATCTTGTTGTTGCTCGTCATCACAACTGGCGCGGCGTTCGCGTTGTTTGCCTGGCGGGGACCCTCCCTCAAAGGATCAGGATTTTTCCAGCCAATCTCGCGAGAAGGCGGACTTCTTCTCAATAATTTTCTTCTGACCGTCGCAGCCGCTTCCATCTTGCTCGGGACCCTCTATCCGTTGTTTTTGGATGTCCTGGACCTTGGTAAGGTTTCCGTCGGCGCACCTTATTTCAACAGCGTCTTCGTGCCGTTAATGGCGCCGATGATCCTGGTGATGGGTCTTGCACCGTTCCTGCATTGGAAACGGGGGGACGCCATGCTGGCTGTCCCCAAACTTAAAATTGCCGCCGTNATCACCGTGGCCGGAGCGGCCGTGACCTATGCCATGATTGACCGGGCCACGGTGCTCGCAGCGTTTGGAATTGGCCTTGCCATCTGGCTGCTGCTCTCCACGCTCACNGAACTGGCGGGACGCATTCAGCTGTTCCAAGCCCCCCTNGCAGAATCCTGGCGNCGCTTCCTGCGCCAACCCCGCGCAAGCTGGGGGATGACGCTGGCGCATGGTGGCCTTGCTATCGCTGTCGCNGGTATGACGGCCTCCAGTGCCTGGACAGTGGAATCGATCCAGACCATGCGGCCGGGAGAAACGGTCACCATCAGCGGCTACGACTTTACCTTGCGTCAGGTCCGCCAAGTACCGGGTCCCAACTATCAAGCCCAACGCGCCACCTTCGATGTCACCAAAGGACCTAATGTCAAACTCACCCTGGAGCCGGAAAAACGCGTCTTCACGGTGAGCCGGCAACAGACGACGGAGGCTGCAATATATCCGACATTCCTCGGCGATCTGTATGCCGTGGTGGGAGACCCTGACGGCAAAGGCGGCTTCGTCACCCGGCTCTACTTCAACCCGCTCGTGACCTGGATGTGGGTGGGCGCGATGATCATGGTGCTCGGCGCCATCATTAGCCTGAGCGACCGGCGCCACCGNGTCGGAGCGCCCTCCCNGCGAAGATCNCNNGCCCCTGANGCGNCCAAGATAAAAGCGTAGTCGAGGCCGGCAATGAAAAGACTGGGATATTTTATGCCGCTTGCGATCCTGGCTGTGCTGGCGGTCTATTTTTTACTCGGCCTTGACCGCGATCCGCATGTCCTGCCCTCCGCCCTGATCAACACGCCGGTCGCGGCGTTTGACCTTCCGGCCATCGACGGAGAGATCAGGGGGTTTTCCAGCGCCGACCTCAAGGGCCAGGTTTCGCTGGTCAACGTCTTCGGCTCCTGGTGCATTGCCTGCCAGCAGGAACATCCGTTTTTGATGAAATTGGCGCGANGAAATGTCATCCCTGTTTATGGCATTGATTGGNGGGAANNGGACCGCAAGGCAGGCCCGGCATGGCTGAAACGGTATGGCAATCCCTATACCCTTGTAGGGGATGATCCAAAAAGCCGGGGCGCCATCGCATTTGGTGTCACGGGCGCCCCGGAGAGTTTCTTGNTCGACAGGNACGGTGTGATCCGGTTCAAACATACCGGTCCCCTGAACGATGAGATTTGGACCACAAAATTCTCACCCATTNTATCGGAGCTCCGGAAATAATGAGATGCCTTCCCCGCCTCACCGGATNTTTNGCCGCTATTTTCTTGATCCTNGGCACGCCCCAGTNGGCNCAAGCCGTNAACCCGACGGAGATGCTCGGCAATGCGCTTCTGGAGAAGCGGGCGCGTCATATCAGCAAGGACATCCGCTGCGTCGTGTGCCAAAACCAATCCATCGACGATTCGGATGCNCCGCTGGCGCGTGATCTTCGGGTTCTGATCCGCCAGCGCTTGGTGGAGGGGNACTCGGACCAGGAAGTGATTAGCTATCTGGTCTCCCGGTATGGTGACTTCGTTCTCCTGAACCCCCCGGTCAAAGGGGCCACCCTTTTTCTCTGGTTCGGGCCGGTCGTTTTCGCCCTCCTCGGACTGCTTGGGCTTGTCCTCTATTTCCGCCGGCAACAAGCACAGATGAAACGAGGAGGAACCCCATCGTGACTCTTTGGATCGCCGCAGGCGCGTTGATGGCTGGTACGTTGACAGCCCTCGTCTGGCCGTTGCTGGGCCGGCACCGGGCCGACACGGAANATCCCGAACTCATGGTCTACGCGGACCAGCTGGAGGAGACCGAACGGGATGTCGAACGCGGCCTGCTCTCGGAACAGGATGCGGGCAATCTGCGCGTTGAAATCATCCGCCGCATGGATCGCCTCCGTGCGGGCCGGGAGACCTCTGACGCGGGCACAGATGGGACAACTGCCTTGCACGTCGACCGCGCATTAATTGGCGTGGTAAGCGCAATTCTGCTGGTGGGATCGTTTGGGGTCTATGCGAACCTGGGGTCCCCGGACAAGCGCGANCTTCCCCTNTCTGCCCGGTCGGCCGCNCCTCAGACGGACCCCGCCGCAGGCCTCGCTGCCGACACCNCNCAAACGTCAGATCTTAACCGGCTTGCCGATAACCTNGCCGATAAATTAGCGGCGCAGCCNGACAACTTAAATGGCTGGATGCTTCTCGGACGCACTTATATGACGCTTNNCCGCTGGCANGATGCNGCCGNGGCCTATGCNNGCGCGCATAGACTGTCTCCGGGCGGTCCGAACGTGGCCGCATCCTACGCCGAAGCCCTCTATATGGCCAACGGCCGGTCCTTTAAGGACCAATCGAAAGCGGTTCTGCAGGCAGCTCTCAAGGCCAATCCACGAGATGCCAAATCCCTCTTCTATTGGGGCCTCGCACAGGCCCTGGACAATCAGCACGGAGCCGCCTTGCAAACTTGGACCAATCTAAGGGCCATTTCTCAACCCAATGCCCCCTGGCTTCCTGTTCTTACCCGCCGGATGCAGGACTCTGCCCGGGTTGGCGGCATCGACATCGCAACGCTCAAACCCTCGCTTGCTCCCATAGGGCCCACCCGTCCCGCCAGCGAACCGGAAAGAGGCCCGTCACAGAAGGATATCAAAGCTGCACAGCAGTTGAGCCCCGAAGACCGCATGGCGTTTATCCGCTCCATGGTTGACGGCCTGGCGCAACGGTTGCAGGACAATCCAAACGATTTAGCGGGCTGGAAACGTCTCGCCCGCGCCTACCAGGTTCTTGGAGAATCTGAGAAGGCCCGCGCTGCCAAAACCCGGATCAAGGAATTAGAGCAGGTCGCGCCTTAAATCTAAAAGCGCAGAAAAGCCGCCCCGGGACGATCTGAAATATGAAGGGACCGATGAGGGCAATCGGGCCGCCACATATGGGCCGGGGCCAGTTCAAGGGAACAGCTCATGGGGGATTGACCGGATGACGGCGGGCATGCAACGCCGGTTCGTTGTCAGCATTCCACAATAAATAATTCATTCGGCCCCCCCTTGGAATTACAATAACGGCTCCTTACCTAATCAGTAAGATCGATAGAATGCATGGTGGCATGAGTGACGAAACCCATCGTCTCATAACATGCGCTAATTTTGAGGGTTCATTTCGGGCGGCCTTCTTATTAAACAAGGTCTGATCAGAGATGATATTATTTCCGCGGAACCCCGCAAAATCCAGCATGGCCGGATTGAAGTAACAAACCGGGATATCACAGCCAATCTACCATACGCCATGAACGCGCATCTCTGTTTTAACCATCATGTGAATGAAACCGTGCGCGTGGCCGGTACGGAAAATCTGATCATAGACCCGAACGCACCCTCCGCCGCGCACGTCATCTACGATTATTTTGGCGGCCCGGCAGGGTTTTCTAATATTTCGCAAGACATGGTAGCGGCTGTCGATAAAGCAGACTTGGCGCAGTATTCGGAAGCGGAAGTTTTAGCGCCCTCGGACTGGACCTTGCTAAACTTTATCCTGGATCCCCGTACAGGGCTCAACCGGCACGGCCAGTTCGCCATTTCCGATGATCAATTGATGCGAGATATGATGGTGTATTGTCGACGGCACACCATCGGTGAAATTCTGGCCCTGCCAGATGTCCGGGAACGCACCGAGTTTTCTGGCTACAGGAAGAATCTGCAGAAAAGCAGATCAAGGCCCATGCCACCATTACCGGGGACGTAGTGACCATCGATCTTCGAGAGATGTCGGAAATTTACGGCTGTAACCGGTTTCTGGCCTATGGCCTTTATCCGTATGCCCTAGTGTCCATCACTGCCTTGCCAGGGGATGACGACAACAAGGTTTTGTTCGCTGTCGGTCGATCTATCATCAACCACCACTCAACGGCCAATATTTGCCTATTGGTGCTTGAGAATGGCGGCGGCGGGCACCTGCCAAGTGGCGAAATCATACCCTGATCGTGTGCTCAATGATCTGATTACTCGAATCAACGCCGCTGGCGGATGAGGTCCGCATAAATCGCCAGGGTCTCCGCCATCTTGGCGTCCAGCCGTAAATTTTGTTCCGCAAAGGTGCGGGCCGTTATAACCATGCGGACCGTAGCATTCTGGTTGTCCATAACATCGGACAACGCATCCGCATAGGCGAGAACATCGCCAATTCCGACCAGCCTTCCGGTCTTTTGGTCTACCACCAATTCCTCAATGCCGCCAACCCGGCTTGCCACAACCGGTGTCATCGAGGCGAATGCCTGGGGGACAGTTCGGGACTGCGCTTCCACGGAAATGGACGTGATGACCTGCGCGTCACAAGCTTGAGTGAGCCGGGGAATATCCTCCCGATACCCCGGAAACCGGATAGCCTCCCTCACGCCCAGTTGTTTCGCCCTCAATATCAGTTTTTGATCATAGGTGCTTTGGGAGTTGGTAACCGACCCAACAATGAGAGCCACCACCTCTCGTCCCCGACGTTTCAATTCGGCAACCGCTTCGATGAGGAGTTCCTGCGCCTTGTCCCCCCTGAGCATGCCCACCACACAAACCAATGGCCGGTCGACCGGAACCGCAAACTCCTGCCGGACGTCGCGCCGGTGTTCTTCCTTACGGCTGAGATCAAAAAAAGCATCACCCGCCCATTCTCCGACCACGCTAATTTTACTGGTAGGCGCCAGCCCCTTGGTTAATATTTCTTCCCGGATACAAGATGCCGTAGCGATCACATGGTCACTGCCATAGCGCCACTGGAGTCGGCGGTGCAATTTATTTTTGAGCGATTGAGAGACGTGCCGGGTGCGGGTCACCGGGATCAAGCCGCGCGCAAAGGCAAGGGTCATGACATCCCGGCTGCCGTGACAGTCGGCAATCTCAATACCGTTTTGTTTGATCAAGTTCCGAGCCACTTGAATGGCCCTCGGGTCATAGTGCCCAGTATAGGCAACGTCAAAGACGGAAAGGCCTCTAGCACGGGCGCGGCGGCCGATATCACTGCCGGGGCGGGCGGCAAGGGCCGGTTCATGTCCGTGGGCTTGGAGCCACTCCATCTGCTCCAGCGCGCGGTATTCCTGGCCGCCCCAGTTAATGCTCGACTCGGTGTGCAATATGCGCATGTCATAAGTTTAGGCGGTGAGATGTAAATTGCCAGAGAAAGAAACAGCCCAACATCCGAGAACATTTGTCCCCCCAATGGCCTGCCCTTTCCAACACCATCATCACCCCGCTAGACTAAATTATACGGTTAAAGAACAGGTATTCTAAAGGTGCCAGAGCGTTATAAACAGATAGACCTAATCATTGATTTTCTCAAACCTGCGTCGATCGTGGAGATTGGCACTTGGAACGGTGACCGAGCCATAGACATTGCCCAGGCTGCCCTAAATCACCACGCCTATGTTCATTATTGGGGGGTTGATCTCTTTGAACACGCGGCTGATGATCACGATGAGAGAGAACTGAACGTGAAACCGCACATTCCGCTCGAAGATGTCCATGCTAAGCTAGACACGTTCAAAGAGCATCACCCCGGATTCTCTTTTAACCTGATTAAGGGTGACTCGCGTCTCACGCTCCATCAACCAGACCTGCCGGTTTGGTCTCGAGCAAACTTTGAGACCCCTGTTCAGCTGACTGATTCGGACCTAGTGTTTATTGATGGCGGACATTCCATCGCGACAGTTGAAAATGATTTTTACAGCTTGGGCGCCTGCAAAAACATCCTGATGGACGATTTTTACAGCCCTTGCGACCGTGGTTTATGCCCCGATATAAAAAAATTCGGGTGCAATCAACTTGTCGAACAAATGCCTCATTGGGTGCTGCCTGTGAAGGACCCTATCGCCGGAGGCGGTCTCGTCCAAATCGTCGCACTAGGCACGCTCGCCTCTTTGTTTAACACGTAGACACGCGTGCTCTGAGATGACAGACAAATAAAACTTTGGAGCTAAGGGAAGGCCAAATCATTCAGACCCATTTTTAGGGTAGATCACCTACAATACAGGTTAAGAAAAAAGGCTATCAAAGGCAGTTGGCATATCGGCCACAAATACTACCAGAGTTTATCAGTGTGCTACGCGATAGCTGACATCAGCATCGACGGCTTATGGGGACCGTTAATCGCTAAAAACGGTCATTTTGAAAAGTAGGAAAATCTTTAAAGTTACGTGGTTAGGTGTTGATGCTTTACGCTACAGAAAACTCCAAATACAACACAGTAAATTTTGTTTGTGTCGTCGTACTTTTAATCGGGGTGGTGTGTTCTGCCAGATTTAAACTCGCAACCCGACGCACCAAACCTCTGCTCTGAAAGAAAAAAATGACCGAATTCGAAGGCGTCGCCTCAGCGCTGGCACAAGCTCTGGGCAAACACGGCTATTCTACCCTAACTCCCGTGCAACACGCTATGTTGGCCCCTGAGTTAACAGGCGCTGATATCCTTGTTTCCGCTCAAACAGGATCGGGCAAGACTGTTGCCTATGGCATGTCCATCGCACCGACATTGTTAGCGGGTGCCGACCGTTTCCAGCAGACGAGAGTCCCCTTGGCTTTGGTCGTCGCGCCAACCCGAGAACTGGCGTTACAGGTTAAACGTGAGTTTGAATGGCTCTACGAAATGACTGGGGCATCTTATGCATCCTGTGTTGGTGGTATGGATATGCGCGATGAACGCCGGGCGCTCCAACGTGGGTCCCACATCGTCTTCGGCACCCCTGGGCGACTGCGCGATCACATCGAGCGAGGCTCATTTGATACAACAGGGCTGAAAGCCGTGGTGTTGGACGAAGCGGACGAAATGCTTGATCTCGGCTTTCGAGACGATTTGGA
>NHHQ01000096.1 GCA_002170915.1 Rhodospirillaceae bacterium TMED167
ATCAAATTTTTTCATTCGTGACACGGGCTCACCCAGAGGCTAAAGTTATTCACGATTTGTATTAATTCAATAAAATCAAAGAGTTATCATTGACGAACAGTGTTATAACCAGGTTCGCACCGTCTCCCACGGGATTTTTGCACGTTGGCGGCGCCCGTACTGCCCTGTTTAATTGGCTCTATGCCAAACACGCCGGCGGTAAATTCCTGCTCAGGATCGAGGATACAGACCGCAAGAGGTCGACCGATGAGGCCGTCAAGGCTATCTACTCCGGGCTCTCATGGCTGGGGTTGGATTGGGACGGAGAAGCAATTTCCCAGCATGCTAGGCGCGACCGGCACCGAGAAGTCGCCCAACATTTAGTGAGTAAGGGTCTCGCCTATAAATGCTATTGTAGTCCTGAAGAACTTGCGGAGATGCGTGATACGGCGAAGGCTGAAGGTCGCTCGATGCTATATGATGGACGCTGGCGTGACCGTGAACCCTCCGACGCGCCGGCAGGAGTTAACCCTGTCCTGCGTCTTAAGGCCCCCTTGGAAGGGGAAACGGTGCTAAGCGACGTTATTCAGGGAGAGGTTCAGGTTGCCAACGAGCAACTGGATGATATGGTGTTGCTCCGAGCTGATGGGTCCCCAACCTACATGTTAGCCGTTGTCGTCGACGATCATGACATGAATATCAGTCATGTTATCCGGGGCGATGATCATTTAACCAATACATTTCGGCAGGCCCAAATCTATACCGCGTTGGATTGGAAATTGCCTGTCTTTGGGCACATGCCTCTACTTCATGGGGCCGATGGAGCAAAACTCTCGAAACGTCATGGCGCTATTGGTGTGGAGGCCTATCGGGACATGGGGGTTCTACCGGACGCTATGAATAATTATCTACTTCGGTTGGGCTGGTCCCATGGGGATGACGAGATTATTTCTCGAGACCAGGCCATCCGCTGGTTTGATGTGAGAGATGTGGGGCGTGCAGCAGCACGATTTGATATGGACAAACTCACTAACCTCAACGGTCACTATATCCGGCACGCCGATGTTGATCAATTGGTGGCCCTTATCCTACCTATCATTAGAAAAAATTTGAACGGAAAGCTTGCGGACCAGGGGACCGATCGGCTAAAAATTGGCATGAAAAGCTTAAGAAATAGGGCAAAAAATATACTCGAACTTTCTGAAAATGCAGCATTTTACGTTTCTTCTCGTCCGATTTCCTATGACTCCAAAGCGGTAAAACAATTGGATGTATTGTCCGTTGCTTCGCTAGCAGTGGTTCGAGACATTCTGTCAAATCTGCCGGCTTGGGTGCAATCGGAGTTGGAAACCGCCATACAGGACTACGCCGTCGCAACGGAAACCAAACTTGGAAAGATCGCTCAGCCTCTGAGAGCGGCAGTGACTGGCACAACGGTCTCACCTGGCATTTTTGAAGTGCTGGAAATTTTGGGAAAAGAAGAAGTTCTAGGGCGTCTCGACGATGCGATCGCGGCCCATACTCAGTGACTTAGGGCACAAAAGGCAGGCATAAACTAGCTACATTACCGATTTTAGAGGGGAACAATAAAAATGAATGATAACTCCGGCGGAAATACTCAAACATTTACACTGACGGACAATGCATCTGGCGACCAGTACGAGTTGCCGGTCTTAGACTCTTCTGTTGGCCCCCGTGTCATTGATGTCCGGAAGCTTTACGCGGATACCGGCTGTTTTACTTATGATCCAGGCTATACATCGACCGGAAGTTGCGAATCCCGGATTACGTACATTGACGGTGAGAAAGGTGTTTTACTCTATCGGGGATATCCCATCCAGGATTTAGCTGACCACTCGGATTTTCCGGAAGTTTGCTATCTTCTGCTCTATGGTGACCTGCCCACGACAGACCAAAAGACGAAATTTGAGCATGATGTAACCTACCACACCATGCTCCACGAACAGGTAAACATGTTTTTCCGTGGATTTCGGCGGGATTCACACCCTATGGCCATCATGTGTGGTGTCGTAGGCGCACTATCAGCCTTTTATCATGACAGCCTGGACATCAGTGATCCGCGTCATCGGATGATCGCATCGTTCCGGATGATAGCCAAGATCCCGACGATTGCTGCTCAGGCCTATAAATACTCCATAGGCCAGGCCTTTATTCCACCCCAAAACGACTTAAGTTATTCAGAAAACTTCCTGCATATGATGTTTGCGACATCTGCGGAAGATTATAGCGTGAGCCCAACCCTCGCTAAGGCTATGGACCGCATTTTAATTCTGCACGCTGATCATGAGCAGAATGCCTCGACCTCTACTGTGCGCCTGGCCGGATCAAGCGGTGCAAACCCGTTTGCCTGTATTGCGGCTGGTATCGCCTCTCTTTGGGGTCCCGCGCATGGCGGTGCAAATGAAGCCGTCCTGAATATGCTCGAGGAAATAGGCGATGTCAGTAAGATCGAAGAATATGTTAAGAAAGCGAAAGACAAGGATGACACCTTCCGTTTGATGGGCTTTGGCCATCGGGTTTATAAGAACTTCGATCCACGAGCCCAGGTAATGCGCCAAACCTGTCACGATGTGCTGGATGAATTGGGCATTACGGATGAACCTCTTCTTGATCTCGCCATGGAACTGGAACGGATCGCGTTAGAGGATGAGTATTTCGTTGAGAAGAAACTGTATCCCAATGTAGATTTTTATTCCGGCATCATCTTCAAAGCGATGGGCATTCCAACATCAATGTTTACCGTTTTGTTTGCCGTTGCGCGAACAGTCGGCTGGATTGCCCAATGGAACGAAATGGTGGAGGATCCAAGCCAGCGGATAGGCAGGCCGCGCCAGCTTTATCTAGGTGAGCCGGCGCGTGATTACGTTATGTTGAGCGACCGGAAATAAGTCAACACGCAGTAAAATGGCACTTATGGGTCCCATTTTTTAGGGGTGGCAATTAGTCCCGTTGGACAAGTTCTATTTTATAGCCATCTGGGTCCTCGATAAAAGCAATCACCCGGTGGCCTCCTTTCATAGGACCTGCAGGACGGGGCACGGATACCCCTTCTTTTTCCATGGCCTCGCAAACGGCATAAGCATCTGGCACAGCGATGGCCAGATGGCCGAACGCATTGCCCATATCATAGGGTTCTGTCTGATCCCAGTTGTGGGTGAGTTCCACGACGGTATCGGACTCCTCATCCCCGTACCCGACAAAAGACAGGGTGAACCTGCCTCCCTCATAATCCTGACGCCGCAATAATTTCATACCAAGTATGCGCGTATAGAAGTCAATGGACTTGTCCATATCCATGACCCGAATCATGGTGTGCAAAAGGCGGAATTTACGGATCAGTTCGCTCATTTTTAACCCCCGGTGATAGCTTATTGGTTGTTGGCAGTGTTGCAGGATGATCCAATACGTCAAGCACCGCTTGGGCTGCTCTAACACCTGGTGGTTGATGACCCGCTCCGAGAAGCTCTAGCGCATCTTTAAAATTAGAAATTTGGTTTTCCCGCACGTTTTGACGGCTCCAGATTTCTCCGAGTGCCGGTGCAACTAACTCCGCTCTACAGCTTTCCAGGAGCAACTCGGGCACGACCATTTTATCCAATAATATGTTGATAAGATTCACATATTTTAGGCTCACGACGCGCCGGGCAAGNTAATTGCTGAGCGGTGCCATCTTGTAAATNGTNACAAAAGGTACTTTTGCAAGGGCAAGTTCCAATGCTACGGTGCCGGAAGCTGCCAAGGCGCCATCCAAGGCAGCGAAGGCATCATATTTATCGGCCTCTGTGACAAAGTGGACTTTAAAATTCCACGTGCTCATATCGTCCCTGACAATCTGCGAGACGTTATCCACCAACGGCACAACGAGCTCAGCTTGCTCCCAGATAATTTGGGAAAATTTGAGAGACTCTTGTATCACAGGAAGGTGTCGTGTGACCTCCCCTTTTCGACTGCCGGGAATTATGCCCAGTAATCGCCGGTCTGGCGATATATTAAATTTCTTCCGAAATCTTTTAGCAGACCCGCCATCCGCTCCACTTTGTAAGACAGGATGNCCAACAAACTCGCATGGNAGTCCNTGGCCCTCGAAATACGGTGGNTCAAAATGCAATAGGGCCANAACTTTAGTTAAATATCCCCGCATTCGTCTAGCCCGCCAGGATTTCCAGGCCCAGACCGAGGGAGCGACATAGTGAATAACAGGAATTCCGCTTCCCTGTAATTTTTTTGCCACGCGAAGTGAAAATCCAGGTGAGTCTATGGTAACAAGGGCATCAGGCTGTCTGGCTTCTACGTCCACCACGGTTTCATTTAGCCGACCCAAAAGTTTCGGTATGTGTGGTAGGATTTCAGAAATTCCCATAAGCGCGATGTCGGACATCGGAAAGAGACTTGCCAGGCCGCGCGATGTCATTTTTTGTCCGCCTACACCGTGAAACTCAAGNCCATTTGGGNAAATCTGTTGAAGCCCTTCCATTAANCGTGCGCCAAGCACATCGCCGGACGGTTCTCCCGCGATAAGATAGATCGTGTATGTGGGGGTTGAGGGGTTGGCCATGGCTGCTAGACGCCTAGGATAAAAATATTCGCCGCATTGGCTGCGGCAACCGCATGCGTTTTGTCAACAAGTAGGGAATGGCCAGCTTCTAAAGCAATACCGGAAAAGCCGTGTTCGGCAGCCAATTGAACCGTTTCCAGGCCAATAGTAGGCAAGTCGACACGCCGGTCCTGCTCCGGCTTTTTTGCTTTGATCAAAATGAGGTTACGTTTGTCTCGTGCGAGCCTCCCAGCCCGGCGGATCAGATCATTTGTGCCCCCTTTGGTCTCACGCGCCAGAATGTTTTTTCCTTCGATCACTACGGCTTGGCCAATATCTTGCGCACCCAAGTTTCTCGCCTCCTCAAGACCAACCTCGATTAATTTTCTCACATCGTCTTTTGGGATGACCCGCGTTAGCACGCCTGGCGGGGTAACGTGTCCCTCTAATAAGCTATCGATACCAATGACCGAAAACCCCTCAGCCTCTAGTTCTCCGGCGATGGCGGATAGGATTGAATTATCGCCGCCAACTGTTCGCCGACCAGCACGCAGAAGAAACTTTAAGCCACGTAAGTCTGGCATAGCAGTCACCAGAGAGGGCCGTTTCACAGAGCCGACCATAACCAGCTCGCACACCTCCTCCACTTTTAAAATATCAATTATTTTACCGGCTGCGCCGATCCGCGACCAATGAAGGGACTTTACTCCCTCCAGATGGGCGGTTTCTGCATGTCCATTAAGCGCGATCACACAATAGTCCCTGCCGGTATCCAGACAGTGTTGGACCAGAGAGCGTGGCAGTGTGCCCCCGCCGGCGATGATCCCGAGTTTAGGCTGCATCCTCGAAAAGGGGCTGACAAATGGCCCGGTTCGACTCTTTATTCATGAACGAAATGATTTCCATGACCGGTTCAATGTGGTTGAAGAGGTCAGAGACATCTGCGACGCGTTCGGCTTGTGTGCCTTCTTGCGCAAATATTAGACGGTAGGCCCTTCGGAGATCATGAATGACATCGCGGGAAAAATCTCGCCGTTTTAGGCCGATCAGATTTAAACCGGACAAATGCGCCCTGTTTCCGACCACTGACCCGTAAGGGATGACATCATTTTCCACACCGGACATGCCCCCGACCATCGCATGACGACCAATTCGGACAAACTGGTGAACTGCAGAGAGCCCACCGATGATAGCCCAATTACCAATTTCAACATGACCAGCCAATGTTGCATTATTGACCAGTATCACATTATCACCGATGACGCAGTCATGGGCCACATGCGAACTCATCATGAACAGGCAGCCGTCGCCAATTCTAGTTACCATACCGCCGCCCTCTGTTCCGGGGTTTAAGGTAACGTGCTCACGAATGGTGTTGTTTTCTCCGATGATAAGTTCGGATTGTTCACCATGGAATTTCAAATCCTGCGGTTCATGNCCGATGGATGCGAANGGAAAAATNCNGGAATTAGNACCGATAGTGGTGCGTCCGTCCACCACCACATGAGAGTAGAGTTGCACACCGTCTGCTAATTTGGCGTATTTACCAATACTGCTAAAGGGGCCGATGAAGACATTCTCGCCGATCTCGGCATCTGGGTGGATGATGGCCGTTGGATGTATATCAGTCATTTATCTGAGATCATGGCTGTAAAGCCCGATTCCGCTACAAGAGTGTTTTGAACAAAGGCCTGGCCGTCGAATTTCCAGACTTTGCCACGGGTTTGTCTTTTAATGACTTTGATCTCCAATTGATCCCCTGGAACAACGGGTTTTCTAAAGCGAGCAGACTCCACGGACATAAAATAAACCAGCTTCCCCTCTGTTTCCGGACCCAATCCACTCACAACCAATGCAGCGGCAGTTTGCGCCATAGATTCGATGATCAAGACGCCGGGCATAATGGGTTTTTCTGGAAAGTGACCTGCAAAAAAAGGTTCGTTAATTGTGACATTTTTGATGCCAGTCGCGCTCGTCTCTGGCACCACGTCCTGTATCCGGTCAATGAGCAAGAATGGATATCTGTGAGGAATCATTTTCATGATCCCTTCGATGTCAATGATGTTTGTGTTGTCCGCTGTCATGTTCTATTTCTTTTGTTTTGAAAGTTTATTGAGTACGGCCAAATTGCGCCAAAATTTTCTTGCATCCATGGCCGGGTATCCAGCGACGGTCTGACCTGGATCGATATCCTTGGAGACACCGGCTTGGGCAGCGACCTTTGCCTTATCACCAATGGATAAATGGCCGGAAACGCCCGCTTGTCCGCCCATCATGACATTGTTGCCAATTTTTGAACTACCGGCAATTCCGACTTGCCCTGTAATAAAGCAGCCCTCACCGATGGTGACGTTGTGCGCGATGTGAACAAGATTGTCGATCTTAGTTCCGCTACCAATTACAGTGTCTGGCAAGGAGCCCCTATCGATACATGTATTGGCACCGATTTCTACATCATCACCTATTATAACCCGGCCCAATTGCGGAACTTTAAAGTGACGGGGCGCACCAGGAGCAAATCCGTAGCCATCTTGACCAATCCGAACACCAGAATGGGCAATGACGTTTTTGCCGATACGACAAAATAAAAGAGTTGCGTTGGCCCCAATCCATCCGTTTTCACCAATCACTGCGCCAGGCCCGATTACTGTGTTGGCTCCGATTTTAGTACCGTCTCCAATTTCTGCCCCTGCCATGATGATTGCACCCGGAGAAATAACTGAACCGGCCCCAAGTCGCGCGAATTCAGAAATTAATGCTGTTTGATTTTGGATCGTGTGGCTTGCGTAAATATCGGGATAGAACGCCGTTGCTACTTTGGCGTATGCTAGATAAGGGTCTTCTGATATCAGATGGATCGTGCCCTCAGGTGACTGGTCGATTAATTCTGTGGTAAGAAAGACCGCACCTGCCCGAGTGTCTCTAAAATCACCTACGTAGCGTTTGTTATCGATAAAACTAACGTGGTTAAAGGCGGCAGAGGTTAAAGCGGCCACATCATCGAAGTACGTGTTAGGCGATGTGGGACGCCTGAGGGAAGCGCCGGACAGTTCTGCTAATTGAGCTGCTGTAAAGCGGCCTGCCGGGGTGTAGAACCGCGCATCAGCCAATCTTTTAATTCTCTATCTTGCTGATATCATCCGGAAGCTTAAAATTCTTTTTCCGGGCATTTAAAGACTCCAAAACTAATTTTGTTATGTCTAGAAAATCTGCACTTACGAGAACCTCTCGCCGGCGTAAAACTAGTGTAAAACTGTGCTTTTTGGCAACTTCGGTAAGTGCTTTCGCCCGTTCTTGTTCGTATTGCCGCGTCGCAAAAGCCCTTAATCTGATAAACTCTTGGTTTCTTTGTTGAACTTTTCTTTGGAGCGACGCTGTTTTTTGCCGGAATGCGCGCTCCTCTTTTCGGAAAGCCTCCGGTGCCAGGATTACTCGTTGTTTTTGAAGTTCCTCTGCCAATTTTCGCAGACCTTCTTCTTCCTTTTTTATTTCGTCACGAAACTGCTTGCGCCGGGCATCAATTTGTCGGGCGATATCTGTGCTCATGAGAGATAAGCGGGTGACATCATCCAAATTAACAACCCCCAGTTTGATGGCGACGGACTCGTTCTGTGACCAAGCCGAAACCGACATCGTCAAGAGAGTAAGAGTGCCTATAAAGCCGATAAAGAATCGTAAGGCGTGAGCGTTCATCTTAAAATCTCGTTCCAAAATTGAATCGAAGGACTTCAGTTTCATCCAGGTCCTCTTTGAGAAAAGCCCATCCCATGTCGACGTTAATCGGACCAAAGGGAGATATCCAACCCACACCGGCACCTATGGACGCCCGGGGGGTCGCAGAGTCGAATACATTTGTGCTAGACGGACTAACCGTCGAGAGGCCGCCCATCTCCGTGAATAACCTGCCGCTGACCCCCAGTTCATCCGGAAGCCCCAACGGTACGGTCAATTCAACACCGCCATGATACATCCATTCACCGCC
>NHHQ01000097.1 GCA_002170915.1 Rhodospirillaceae bacterium TMED167
GCTCCCCAGGGCTGTCTGACTTCCCCTCTCACAGAGCCACTAAGAACCGGCCTTTCTTTCATCATGAGTGAAGGGCCGAAATGAGTCTCGTAAGATTGCGTTGCTCGCTATTTGGGCAAAACAGCCTCAACCGCCCGGAGAAGACGCCCCGCCTTTGGAGATGTGACAGAAGAAAACCAATCGGCAAGACGGCCATCCGGTGTGAGGAGGTATTTGTGAAAATTCCAGCGCGGTTTTGACATGGCACCCAACCTGTCCCCGGCCCACTGATAGAACGGGTGCGCTCCGCTGCCTTTTACAATAGCCTTTTCGGTCAGCGGGAAATTCACGTCGAAATTAACCTCGCAGAAGGACTTTATCTCCGCTTCGGTTCCCGGCTCCTGGGCTCCAAAGTCGTTAGACGGAACCCCAAGGACAACTAGCCCTCGGTCCTGGTAGCGCTCCCAGAGGTTTTGCAAATCTGCATATTGCCGCGTGAAGCCGCAGCGTGACGCAGTATTGACGATTAGCACGGCTTTACCAGCATATCGAGAAAGAGGCAGTGTCTGACCGTCGATGGCGACAAAGGAAAATTGATGGGCAAACTCAGGCGATTTTTCGGCGCTCATAACAGTCTCCATAGCGGCCGTGAAAAAAAGCATGAGTATCAGGAATCCGCCAACTAACTTTTTGATATAATGCATTATTATAACCACGTAATATAACTTGATGGTCACGGTTACCTGCCGTCGCGCGATCTTGGCAGTGCTTGGTACCCTCGAAGTGCAGGGAGCAGGCCACGTTTATAGATCCTGATCAGCACTGTGCTAGGTTATCAAATATATAGCGTCCACTTCGCCAAAAAACAGGGGGCGGGTATTAACTTTTCGTTTTTTCTTATTACGCGGCTGAGCGCGCTGAATTATAACTATTTTAAATTTTAAAAATAGATTAAAATACCCTTAAAAGTTGAAAATTTGNNAAGTAATGCTTGGCTGCCNCCTCCGATCCNCTGATTANGAATCNGCGGCTTTTCCAACTGAGCTTATCGCCTTTCCAATATTCCATTGAAAACTTGCAGGTCCGACGGGGGCTAGGTTTTGTAGATATGTTGTGAGGCGAAGTTTTCGCCATAGCGGACCCGAAACAGGAGGGTTCGCTGGTCACCGTTGACATATTCGTGAACTTCGCCCGGCGGGTGCAAAATGAATTTACCGGGCTCTATGAGGATCCGTTCCGCATTGACGTTCATGTGACCACCGCCTTCGAAGCAGAAATAAATCTCTGTCGCCTGAGGATGGCAGTGATTGGGACTGACCTGGCCAGGCTCCCAACAGGCCACTGTGACATCGCCGCCCGACACGACACCCAGAATTTTTTTCGACATGCTTTGCCAACGAAAATTCCTGCTCCGCTCTCAAATCGAACAACAGCATGCGGGAACCTCCTTTATCCAGCTTCGGGCAGCCAACTGCCTTCGGGAAACGGGACGTAAAAAACATAGGTGAAGATGAGAAAAGCCGTGATGCAAATGCCAATAGGGACAACGACTGCCATGGTGACGCTCCGACGCGTCTTGTCCAATGTCAGATACAACGAAGCCATGATCAGCATGATCAGGCTGGATAGCCAGAAGCCGANNCCATACATCACAAACATGAAGGCCAGAACGAAGGTCAGAAACACCAGCACATCAATGGCTGATGCCCTATCATCAGGTGAAAACTGGAGTTGATCGGGGATCTGCTGCCGCACGACTGAAACAAAAAAATGCACCAGCAATATGACAGCGACACCAAGAGTCACGTAATTGGCAAGAAGGGGAAAGGCCCAGTCCTTTGGGTCTGAACTTGATCCGACGGAGAACATCCAACTNACGCCGAAAAGNACCAGNGCCGTCAGAAAATTTCGGTCGAGCAATTTTTGCATANTTTACNTACCCCTTGCTGTCCGAAGTCGCGGANGCGTGCCCNGCGGCNGCCTCTTCCTGAGCGAGCCTGCGATCCCGCTGCCGCGTCCAGATCACCAGGCCGACCGAGACAACCGTCAATACGATGAGGATGAGATTGATAGTCCCCGTAAAGAACACGTTAAAGATCGACGTCGCATCAGAAATATACATTGCCTGAACTAGAGACGGTTCGATGATCGGACCCAGAATGAGGCCCAGTCCAATAGGCCCCGGGTGGAAGCCTAGGCGCCGGATCAAGAACACAAAAATTCCCAGACCCAGCATGATATAAACATCAAAGATATTGTTACGGATGGCATAAGCGCCAATGACTGCCAACAACATTATAAGCGGGGCCAGAAGCCGCAACGGGATGCGGATAATGCGCACCAGAAGAGGCGCAAAAAGACTACCCAAGATAAACGTGACGATGCCGGCCATCAGCAGAGACCAGCCAAAGGAATACACCAGCGTACCATCACTTTGGAACAGTTCCGGGCCGGGGTTCAGGCCTCTCAGCATAAGAGCGCCAGCGATCACCGCCGCCGGCGAAGAACCGGGCACGCCCAATGTCACCAGCGGAATCATGGCCGCTGGCGCCGCCGCATTATTGGCAATTTCCGATGCAGTCACGCCGCGTAAATCACCTTTGCCATATTGGGTTTTGTCCTTACTCCAGCGCACGGCCTCGTTGTAGGACACTAGCGCGGCAATAGGACTTCCAGCACCCGGCAGAATCCCAATAAAAGAGCCAATGATGGCCGATCGGATCAAATGGACCGGGTGAGCCAGTACCTTCATCACGGTTTTCAGGGTTTGCCCCCGGACTGGCGAATATTCGGCGATATATTCTTTTTTTCGCAGATCGGCCACCATAGACAAAACCTGCGGAATGGCAAAAATGCCGATCAAACCCGCTACCAGGGACAAGCCACCGCGCAGTTCAGGCACCCCGAATGTGAAGCGTGAAATCTCATTGCCATGGCTGATTCCAACGGCGCTGATCAAAAGTCCGATGGCGCCACCGGCAAGTCCCTTGAGCATCGAATCACCCGCCAGACTGCCGATGATCGTGAGGGCAAAAATACCAAGCCAGAAAAATTCAGAGGGCCCAAATTTGAGGGCAATGGAAATCATCGGCCAGGCAAGAAGGAGATAGCAGGCGGCGCCGAACAAGGTGCCAAAAGCGGAGCTAAAGCAAGCAGCTATAATAGCTTCTTGTCCCCGTCCTTTTTGCACCATGGGGTGCCCATCAAAGGCCGTTGCCATGGCCGCGGGAGTCCCGGGAGTATTAACGAGCACAGCCGGGATCGCGTCTGAGAACATAGCACAGACATAAAGACCGCCCAGCATAGCGATGCCCGCATCAGGCGGCAGTGCAAAGGTGAACGGCACAAGCAACGCTGTGCCCATGGTCGCGGTGAGGCCCGGCAGTGTCCCGACTACCATACCGATCATAACCCCGACTGTCAGCCACATCATAACCGACGGGGTTAGCGTTTGCAGGAGACCTTCAATCACCGCTCTTCTCCCAAATACTGGTCTGCTTCAATCATAGTTACAAAATATAAAATTGAGAAAAAACATAAAAACAGGCTGCCCCCACGATAGCAGAGGCAGCCTGGATTAGCGTTTGCCGTTATTTGGCGAACTTTTTAACCGCCGCGGCCACGAAGGCCTTCGCTTCTGCAGGCGTTTGCTTCATTTGCACGAGGCCATTCTTTGTGACCACGTCTCTGACAGAGGGAGAAGCCGTAGTTTTATTTAGTGCAGCATTGAGGATAGCTACACGATCCGCGGGCGTGCCCGGAGGTGCCATCACCCCCCAAGTCGTCATGTAGTTCCAACGTGGCTCGTTAGGTATGCTTGGCAAAGCACCTACGCGCTTGGGACCAGCAACCACGATGGTGTCTACCGTAGAGCGATGCTTCACTGCATGGGATGACGCAGTCATTCCGGCATCAACATGTTTACCTTGGAGCATCGGCATCATCTTACCTACGCCACCCGAAACTGGTACATAAGCAGTTTTAATACCAAGAATTTCAGCAAGTGCACCGAAATTCGCGGCACCTGTACTTCCTACGCCAGCAACCGTAAGCTTACCCGGGTTGGCTTTTGCGGCCGAAACAAAGGCCTTAATCGTGCTATATTTGCTTCCTTTCGGTACCATCAGTGCTCCGACAGCCTGCGCAGTCATACCGACATAGGCAAATTTGCCGGGTTTAAACCCTACGTCTTTGCCCTTAGCAGAAATTACAATGTTTGGAACAACAACGTTACTGATCGTATAACCATCGTTTTTTGACTGCCAAAGCGCGTTAAAGCCAATAGCTCCTCCGCCACCTGTCTTATAAACGATTCGGATTTTAACACCGAGTGCTTTTTCTAGACCAGGTTGGAGCCGACGGGCCTGCTGATCAGAGCCTCCTCCTGGGGAATAAGGCACGATAAAAGTAATTGGTTTATCAGGATATTCGGCACGCACTTCATCGCTAGCAACCGCAATTGCACCACCTGCCATAGCAGTCATCACGCCAACAGATAAAAAACTTTTAACTAACTTCATTTGAGAACTCCCATTTAACTTTTGCTGGTTCGGCACCACGCAGTTTTTGCGCGACTTCGATGCACCCATTATAACACCCTAAAACTATTGTTGAAATAGAGTCTTTTATAAGACCTCCTCGAGTTTTTGTTTCAACTCATCCAGATTGGAAACCGCTGTATAATCCTCACTCAAATTACCCGACCCAGCAGGACTTTTACAGGTGAAAAAGCGGCACGGCGTCTCCAAAAGCCTGATGCCATGGACGACATCGCGTGGAATGTGCACAAGATCACCTGGCCCGACACTGTAAACCTCGTCACCCAGCAAATGGGCAACACGCCCCTCGAGCATATAAATCCACTGTTCATCATTAGGGTGAGAATGAGGTGGTGGTGCCTCACCTTCATCATAGGTGACAATGCCCACCTTGATGAGGTCACCCCCGAATTGTTTCATCATTACATTTGGATTGACTACATCTGGCGTGGCTTCCATTTCATCGGCTCTATAGATCGGCATTATTTTCAACTCCCCTTTCATTGCGGGGGCGGTTACCCCACAATCAATTCTGGTTAACTAACTAACGCGAAAGGCCAGCACCCCAGGCCCACCGCGACCACGAGGTTAATCCGATTAGATAGCGCCAGCAAGATCAAGCAATAGCGAGGACATACCGCTCAAAACTAAGGCTTAGGCTGGACTCCTTAAGTCCCTGGGTGATCAGGACCAGCCGGGTTTTCTCTTCGTCGCCGGGCCACTCGGTCAGAGAGAGGGGATCACCCAAAACCGGCCCCACCGCCTGCAGCAAGATGGGATCCGAGTACCCGTCCAAGCGTACCAGCCCCTTCAACCGCAGCATGTGCGAAGCCCGAAGAGAGTAAAGCATTTGGAGCCAGACAAATAGCCGGCCCCTGTCCAGCGGAGTACTGTCCACAAAAGACCAAGTTGAGACATCACCATGGCGGTGTTCTCTAGAATGATCATGAGATTGGTCATGAGCCGAAACGGTATCAGGAAGGGACGAAAGAGATAGCCCACCATATCTATTACTGTGGCTAAAGAGCATGTCGAGTGACGCTTGGCCATGTTCAATTTCTGCCATGCGTAGAGCCGGATTGATCTCGGTGACGAATGATTCCAGGGCGGCGACGTCAGCCTCGCTGATAAGATCCCGTTTGGTGATGAGACCAATATCCGCCTGGGTAATTTGTTTCATCGCCTCGGGATATTTCTGCGCCTGCATCTTCCCCTGCACGCCGTCGATGAGGCTGACAACGTTGTCCAACCGGCAACGAGACGCCACCACTCGCTCGTTCAACAGCGTGTTCACAATGGGGCCTGGTTCAGCCAGTCCAGTGGTCTCAATTACAATCCTTGAAAAATCGGGAATAACATCATTACGCACCTTGGCGAACAAGTCATTGACTGTATCGATCAAGTCGCCCCGGACCGAGCAGCAGATACAGCCATTTTCTAGCAACAGAGTATTCTCTATAGCGGTTTCTACCAGCAGGTTATCAAGCCCGATCTCGCCGAATTCATTGATAATGAGAGCGATCGATTCCATCCCGGGCTGTCGCGTCAAATGGTTGAGAAGTGTTGTTTTTCCGCTGCCCAAGAAACCTGTAATAATCGTAACAGGAATTTTAGTTGCTAGGTCTAACGTCTGCAAAAAACTCATATTACACCAACGTGTCCATATTGATTTTTGACATTTGTTTGCATCCTATTTTTCTGAACCCAATAATGACAACTATTAAAATTCTTAAGGGATGCGACAATGGGTGACATTCTTTCTAAAAACATGACGTTACTGGGTCAGAATGACTTGGCCGGATTTGGAGGTGTTGGCGAAGGCATGGCGCTTCAAGTTGCCAGCGATGGTCGACGCATTCTCTGGATCGCACATGAAGGACCGCCAAAGAACTTCTCCGGCATTGACGTCACAGACCCGCGGAATAGCAAAGTAATTTGTCAGACAGAATTGCCCAATAACAACATGCGCTCCAATTCTTTGGAGGTCACGGATGACATTATGGCGGTAGCCTATCAGGTCTATGAACTGGGACTGCCAGATGCGGGCATCGAACTATTCGACATCAGCGATCCAGAATACCCGAAATCCATCAGCAAATATTCAACCGCTGGCCCGCATTCCCGGGGCGTACATTGCCTCTGGTATGTGGACGGGGAGTATGTACACATGGCGAGCGGCGCACCAGACTTCACGCCGCGCCATCCCCGTGATGACCAAATCTATCAGATCATTGATGTGCGAAATCCGACCAAACCTGTGGAAGCTGGACGCTGGTGGTACCCCGGGACACGGGAGGGAGATCCTGAGGATCCGCCGGTACGCATCATCCCTGAACCTCTCGACCAATTACGCGGTGGCGATGCGTTCCGTCTCCATAATGCCAACATCTACCCCAGTCATCCCGATCGCGCTTACCTCGGCTATATCGACGGCGGCGCATTCATTCTGGATATCTCAGACAAAGCGAAGCCAAAGGTGGTCTCTCACTGGAGCCCGCACAACCCGTATCCCGGGTTTACCCATACGGTCATGCCCCTGTTTGATAGGGGCTTGATCATCGTGACCGATGAATGCATCAAGGACGATGGCGCGGACTGGCCGAAGCTTACCTGGGTTCTGGATGCCCGGAATGAAGAAAACCTCGTGCCCATCAGCACGCTGCCGCTGCCGCCCGTTGAGGAATACGCCAAAAAGGGTGGCAGATTTGGATCTCACAATGTGCACGAAAACCGACCGGGACCATCTTTTTTCAGTGAAGAAATTATTGTCGGGGCATTCTTTAATGCCGGCATTCGCGTTTATGATCTGAAAAATCCGTATCAGCCCGAATGCATCGCCTATTTCATTCCGCCGGGGCCGGAAAATTCGCGTGTCCCCACCATCCAAATGAATGAAGTCTACGTAGATGAGAATGGTATCGTCTATGCAGGTGACCGTTGGGCCGGCGGTCTCTATGTTATAGAAATGAATATCTGACCCCACCAAATATGCACATGGCTTTTGAATATCCTGATTTTCTCTCGCGTTCCGCGCCGAAAACGGCCATCATTTACGGCCAGGTGACAAATCCGCTTCGTCTGTGGGAGGCGGTGAATGCGGGCGGGGATGGCCTCGAACCGCTCTCCTCCCAGCATGCCCTCATTCAGCAGAGCCACGGGGGATTTCGATTATCGAGCCCCGGATGGATGGACTTCACCTTTAACGAGCGCATGACGTTGACCCAAACCTCGGAGCTCTTTCTCCTATGCCGGGAGAAAATCATGCGCAGCGTATCCGATTTTGCTCTCCCGCTACGACGGTTCCTAGAAGCCTATTTGGACTTCGTGTGGGCGCAGACGAAGACATTGCAAGAGGAACATAAAGCAACGGGGGCCGGAGGCGGGTTATTCTCTGCGGAGGATTGGGGGTTCTCCGGTTGGCTACCACTGCCCCAGGCATATATCCTTCTCCCTCCGACATTTGACGGGGGCTGCGCACAGTTTGCAGAGGTCGACGTTGTTTTCTGGGGTGCCCAGCGCCTCATCGCCGTTTGCCTTGAAGGAGCGGGCACACCGCCGCCATCAAAACAACGAAAGCGAAGGTACTTGTTTGACGAACATCCCGCTCTCGATGTCATCTCTATCTCGCGGGAGCAGGTCGCCGAGGGACAATTCCCTGCCGACTTGTTCCCAGTCGCTTTGACGCGATATTGGAGGGATCTACCGAATCCTCTTGGGCCCGCTCCGCCAAGACTCGTTCTGCAAACCCCGTCTTAACAGAACTACCGGAGAGGGATTTCTATTCTAGGCTTCGGAAGCACTCGGATCTCTCTAGGGGACCCACTCATCTGTCCACGTCCGCGGCACCAGGACCCAAATGCACGTCACGGTGTACGTAGACATTGAGCAAGAGNCCAAANCCGAACATCAACGTCAGCATGGCGGAACCGCCGTAGGATACCAAGGGCAGGGGCATGCCAACGACGGGCAGCAGTCCCATCACCATNGCCACGTTCACNAAGAANTTTAGGAAGAACATGGTCATGATCCCCATNCCNATCAGGCGGCCAAAATGATGNCGNCACCTGAGTGAAATTNCGAAGCCGTAAATCAGCAGAAGCGCATAAAGGCTCATCAACGCAAGGCCNCCCATCATACCAAANTCNTCGGCCAGCATGGTGAAGATGAAATCNGTATGCTTNTCNGGCAAGAAGCTGAGATGGCTTTGNCTACCGGCCAGAAAGCCTTTGCCGAATACGCCGCCAGAGCCGAGCGCGATTTTGGACTGCATTACGTGGTAACCGGATCCAAGAGGATCCTGCTCGGGTCGCAAATACGTAAGGAGCCGAGCCTTTTGATAATCCAGCAGCACAAAGTGCCAGACCGGCACGATGGCTCCAATGGCCGCAATCCCGGCCATCACAAAGACCCACAGCCGAACACCGGCCAAGAAGAAAACCGCCACCCCGCTAGACGCCAGCAGAAGGGCGGTCCCCAAGTCAGGCTGACGAATGATCATGGCCATGGGCGCAGCTACTAATATGAGGGGGACAATCAGATAGGTTAGCCGCTCCACATCCTCCATCCGACTGGCATAAAAATACCGCGCGAGTGCGAGGATGACGGCGACCTTCATTACCTCAGAAGGCTGCAGAGACATGAAACCCAAATCAATCCATCGCTGAGCGCCCATACCGACGCTGCCAAAAAGTTCGACAAAAACTAGTAAGCCAAAGTTCGCCACATAAAAAATATAAGCGTACCGAAGCCAGAAATGGATGTTGCTAACGGCAACGATAATCATGAGAACCAGTCCGGCACCAAATCGCATCATCTGACGGGTCGCCCAGGGTGCAATATCGCCGTTCGCAGCAGAGTAGAGCATCCCAAATCCAACAGAGGTCGTCAGGGCAATGAGCAAGACCAATCCCCAGTTGACCTGCCAGAGTTTCTGACCGAGGCTTAAGTCATGCTGCCGGCCAGGCATAAGCGCCATACGTCAGCCCTCCTCTAGCCCGGACTGTTTTTTGCGATTCAGGCGGGCCTGACTGTCTCCCGTTTTACCGGACGGATCCCGGCGTTGCACCTCTAGTAAAATGTCCCGGGCAATCGGCGCTGCACTGGAAGATCCACTTCCCCCATGTTCAACGACGACGGAAACGGCATAGCGCGGGGTCGCCACGGGCGCATAACCGACAAATACAGCATGATCTCTCTCATGCCACTCCAGGTCCTTGTTTTTAAGTACACCCGTTTCCCGCTCAGCCTTCGAAATTCGCCGGACCTGAACAGTCCCCGTCTTTCCACCCATAGCCTGCTGCCCGTTCTTTATACGCGCCTTGAATGCCGTTCCTATTGGCGAATTTGTGACCGCAGTCATGGCCCGTTCTACCAACTCCAGGTGCGTCGGATGAATACCTATTTTTTCAAAATTGTCGGTTACAGGCATTTGAGGCTCATCTTCGGACTGGGAAATAATTTGTCGGGTCAGGGACGGCACGACCGCCCTCCCTCCGTTCACAAGCCGGGAAATCATCACCGCGAGTTGGAGCGGTGTCGTCAAGATGAATCCCTGGCCGATACCAGCAAGCACGGTTTCTCCCTGCTGCCACGAGGTGCCTTTGGCTTGTCTCTTCCAGGCACGTGTGGGGATTAAGCCGCGTTTCTCTCCAGGTAAACCAACGCCCAAAACCTGCCCCATGCCAAACCGGCGCGCCATCGATGCGATCCGGTCGATGCCAGTTTTCCGGGCAATCTCGTAGAAATAAACATCACAAGACTGAGCAATAGCGCTCACCATATCCATGGTGCCGTGTCCGTTCTTCTTCCAGCAATGAAAGGTCGCGTTGCCGAGTTCTATCCCCCCGTTGCAGAAAAATCTTGTGCGAGGGGATACCACCCCCTTCTCCAGAGCAGCCAAGGCAACAATCATTTTAAACGTCGATCCCGGCGCATATTGTCCCGCAATCGCCTTATTATTAAGTGGCGTCCGGGGGTTGCTGATGAGTTTTTTCCACTCGGCTCGGGACAATCCCCGATTGAACGCGTTTGGATCAAAGCTGGGTGTCGAGACCAAGGATAAGACCTCTCCCGTGTGAACATCTATAACAACTGCGGACGCCGACTCGCCTCCCAGCCGGCGTGAAACAAAGTTCTGTAGCTCTCGGTCGATCGTAAGCCAGGCTTCACTTCCAGATCGTCCTTCCGCCCGCTCCAACTCCCTAATCTCTCGCCCAACCGCGTTCACTTCGACCTGGCTTGTCCCCCCTTTGCCCCGAAGGGCGAGATCGTGGACTTTTTCCATACCGGCTTTCCCGATGCGAAATCCCGGCAATTCAAGCAACGGGTCACCCGTAAAATCTTTTTCCGCAACACCCGAAACATATCCGATAACGGCTGCTGCGGCCTCGCCATCGGGGTAAAACCGGCTTTCACCGATATCAATGACCAGCCCAGGCAGTTCCGGGGAATTCGCCTCAATGCGGGCCACCTGAGGCCATGTCAGATTTTCCCGAATGACAATGGGCAGAAAACGGCGGCGCCGTTTGATCTCCCGTTTAATCCGTTTTCTCTCACCTTCACTTATGGGAACGATGGACGACAGAGCGGTGAAGGTTCTCTGCAGGTCTGGTACATTCTCAGGCACTAACAAAATTCGGTAGTTCTGCTGATTGACCGCCAAGGGGCGGCCAAACCGATCTACAATCCGGCCCCTCGGCGGCGCGAGCAGCTTTAGACTGATACGGTTTTCATCGGAAAGTGTTTTGTAGCGATCTCCCTCAATGACCTGAAGGTAGTACATGCGCCCGATCAATCCAGACATCAGCACAAACTTACCGCTGAACAAAAAGACGGCACGTCTGCTGAATGTCCGATAACGATCATTATCACGATACATTTTGTTGCTGTCCCAACAAGGCTTGTTGCCACCGTAGGAATACCCAAGCCACAAAGGGAAAAATACCCATCGATAAAAGAAATTGGAAAAAGACAGTTTCAAAGTTCAGCAGGGAGAGATGCCAAAGGGAGGCCAAAACCCAACTCTCGACAGCGGCACAAAATGCCATAATACCAAAGCCTAACCAATAAAGTAGGAAAGACCGCCCGGCAAAGAACCGCCGTTGGGAGAGAACCACCCCATAAACCGTTAGAAAAACCAGAATATAAAGCCCGAGGGGCACACCGGATAGCAAGTCCTGGAGGATGCCAAGCACAAATACCGACCATGGCGGAATGAGATTTGGCTGGTAAACCGCCCAATGGTAAACCGCCATCAAGGCCAATACTGGGGCAATTTCCGCGTATCCCGGTATGCGCATGGGAACCACGCTCAGGATGACGAGAAATAGGGTCAAGCCGAAGGGGGTGACACTTCGGGCCGCCTTGTCGAGACGTTGCCAAAAAACCGCACTCATCTGCGTTTTTCGGCTTTCTCCGCGGCACTCGGTGCCACTGCCGAGGTATTAACAAACCCGCTCAGGCCAAAATCCGCGACGCGAACAAATTCCATCTTATGATAATTGGCGAACAGTTTGACTTCTACACCACCATCACTCACCGACGCTACGACACCCACGGGCAGGCCCGGAGGAAACACGCCCCCATGCCCTGACGTCACCACGCGTTCGCTTAGCGCAACGCGCGCGTTGGGGGGTAGGTGGATGAGCTTTGGCCGGTTGGTATTGCTGCCAGCCATAATGCCCCGTATTCGGGTAGATTCGATGATAATCGGCACGCGGGAATTGATATCATTAGCCAGCAGAACTCGGGCCGAGTGTTTGGCAACAACAGAGACACGCCCGACAAATCCTTGGTCATTGACCACCGCCTGTCCCTTTTTGACGTTATCGCCCGCCCCAGCATTAATCACGAAGGAGTTTGTGAATGCACCTCGCGTACCTGCAACCACCCGCGCCGTGATATACCGCGGCTTTCGATCATCAACCGATGACAACAACGCGTGAAGAGCAGCGTTTTCCGCTTGAAGCTTTCGGGCCACCAGAAGCCATTGTTTCAGGTTGGCATTCTCCTGTACGAGTCGAACATTCTCTTCGCGGATCATGGATAGCCCCTGAACGGTTCCAATGGCTTCCGAAACGGTCGCCACAGGTTGGGACAAGGCTGTTAGGATTGGCGCAACGGCATTGGTGGCCTCGGCCCTCATGCGATCGATCAGAAGGGCATCTATTTTGCCCACAAGCATTAGTCCAAAGGCAGCAGCAATCAGACCCAGATACATAAATCTCTGCACCAGGCTCCGGAGCGGTGCGGCTAATCTTAATAAGGCACTTGGACGTTGTTCCATCAGATTTTTCCGTTCTTCCCACACCCTCACCATATGGGATTTTCGGCGGATACTCGGCGGATTCTTGGCTGCTCAATCCCAACCGACTTTTTTATTTCTCTCGAAAGGGATTAATACATGGTGGTTAAAATATGACGCAGTTTTTTCATTTCCTCTAACGCCCGGCCTGTTCCCATGGCCACACAGGACAAAGGACCGTCAGCAATTGAAACGGGTAAACCGGTGGCATATCGGAGAACATAATCCATGTTACCCAAAAGGGCACCACCGCCGGTCAGGACAATCCCCTTATCGACGATATCGGCGGCAAGCTCAGGCGCGGTATGCTCAAGTGCTGATTTAACTGCTTCAATGATTTGGCTGATAGGCTCTGCGAGGCTTTCCGAGATCTGCCGTTCACTGATCACGAGTTCCTTGGGTACACCATTCATCAGATCGCGGCCCTTGATTTCCATGGTGCGGCCTTCGCCGTCTTCAGGCGGACAAGCAGAACCGATTTCTTCCTTTATACGTTCCGCGCTGCTCTCTCCAACCAGCAGGTTATGGTTGCGACGAATATAGGCAATAATTGCATCATTCATTTTATCCCCGCCAACACGCACGGACTGGGCATAAACAATACCACCGAGACTCAGCACCGCCACCTCGGTCGTTCCACCACCAATATCTACCACCATGGAGCCCGTGGGCTCGGTGACGGGAAGGCCAGCACCAATCGCCGCGGCCATCGGCTCTTCAATCAAGAAGACCCGGCGTGCCCCGGCAGCTTCTGCAGACTCTTGGATGGCGCGCCTCTCAACAGCCGTAGAGCCGGAGGGCACGCAAATAACCACTAAAGGTGACGCAAAACTCCGCCGGTTATGCACCTTACGGATAAAATATTTAATCATATCCTCGGCTATATCGAAATCGGCTATCACCCCATCCCGCAAGGGCCTGATGGCTTCAATATTGCCAGGTGTCCTGCCAAGCATTTGCTTTGCCTCCTCACCAACGGCCAGCACCTGCTTTTTATCCCGAACTTTGGCGATGGCCACCACTGATGGTTCGTTCAAGACAATATTCTTGCCCTTAACGTAAACGAGGGTGTTGGCGGTCCCGAGATCGATCGCCATATCCGCAGAAAGAAATCCAAATAGTCGAGACAGCATCTGGTTTATTACAACCTTCCTATAAATTCGACGGGTAAACGCCTTATGCCCAGGACTTTATGCCTATAAGAGTATTAACCAAGTGTTATCTATCCACACACGTTGCTACCATTGTGCGCGTGGACCATCTCTAACCACAAGTCGTTGGATCCCACCTGTCAAGTGTTACAGCAAATCCACAACCTGAGTAAGTGTTATCTCATTGAGGGGGCTAGAATATCAAGCGGAAAGCGCGGCGGGGGCGGTTTTTTCCCTCTTAATCAATAGTTTATTGAGCGCATTTATGTAGGCGCGGGCCGATGCCACCATGGTGTCTGTATCCGCGCCCTGACCGTTAACGGTTTTACCATTCTCTTCCAGCCGGACCGTTACTTCTGCCTGGGCATCGGTTCCATGGGTGACAGCGTGTACCTGATACAGCTGCAAATGCGGGCGTTGTGAGGTCAGATCCTTGATGGCCTGAAATATAGCGTCTACGGGACCGTCACCTGTGGTGTCCGCCCGGACTTCATCTCCGTCAATACTCAAGGATAATGTCGCTCGGGGCGGTTGGTGTTCGGTTCCGCACAATACTTCCAGCGACACGAGCTGGATCGTATCATTACTGCGAACAACCGCATCGTCCACCAACGCAACGATGTCTTCGTCGAAGACATCCTTTTTGAGATCCGCCAAATTCTTGAAACGCTTAAAGGCATCTTGGATCGCGTTATCACCCAGATCGTAGCCCAACTCTGTCAGCTTCTGGCGGAATGCGTGACGCCCGGAGTGCTTACCCATCACCAGTTTACTCTCGGTAAGGCCGACACTCTCTGGTGTCATGATCTCATAGGTTTGCGCATTCTTCAGCATGCCATCCTGATGAATACCAGACTCGTGCGCAAAGGCGTTGGCCCCAACAAT
>NHHQ01000098.1 GCA_002170915.1 Rhodospirillaceae bacterium TMED167
ATATTGCCAACGGGTTCCAACCGGCACTAAGTGGCGCCCGCGCACAAATTAACCAGATCCGAATCCAGATTGGTGACTTCATCCGGCATCATCAATTAGTTTCTGACCAGACTGGCGCCCAAGCATGCACTTGGGAAAAAACCGAGATCTAAGCTTAGAAACAGGCCGAAAATACATCAGCTACTAAAACCTGTTTTGCTCTCAAGATAACCAAAGTCACCAAAAGCCGATCTCAATTCCGGGCACCAAGGCTATGGTCCAGGGGCATTAATGGCTTATCCTATGCATAATTTCTGCACGGACATTGTATGCGGTTAGGAGGATAGAAATGTAATAGCGTTGGTCGATTTCTAATAGTACCGGTAGACGTACAATCGATCATTGTTAATTTGATTGAACCGGGGCGATTATTACCTGCCTGGGCTTGTGGCCGGGAGTTAATTTGCTAATCTCCCGCCGAACAATTGAATGGACAACGACTGCTGTGAATAGACCTCTCAAAATTAATATTATTGGTGGCGGGCCCGGCGGCCTATATTTTTCTCTATTAATGAAACTCGCGGATCCCCGGCACGATATTACGATCTATGAACGCAACCGGGCAGACGATACATTTGGCTTCGGTGTCGTCTTCTCTGATGAAACCCTCGGCAACTTTATCGGACAAGATCAAGAAACCTACCGGCAAATTCGGGAGGCATTCGCCTATTGGGACGAGATTGAGGTGCGTTACAAAGGCGCCCGAATTCGGTCCGCCGGCCATGGGTTTGCCGGCATGTCCCGGCAAAAATTGCTCGATATCCTGCAAGGGCGGTGCCTGGATGTGGGTGTCAAAATGCAATTTGAACACGACATTACCGACATTTCACCGTATCGCGACGCAGATTTGTTGCTAGGCTCAGACGGCGTCAACAGTCTGGTGCGGGAGACTTATAAAGACAGTTTCAAGCCGACCATTGACATGCGCCTTACCAAGTTCGTCTGGCTCGGCACAACGCAGAAATTTGATGCTTTCACCTTTATTTTCAAATCTAACGAACATGGGTGGTTTTACAACCACGCTTATCAATACGGTCAAGGTGTGGGAAAAGCCGGTGCCACCTGGATTTTAGAGACCCATGAGGATACCTGGAAAAGGGCTGGACTGGACCAGGCGAGCGAAGAACAAACGCTGGCCTATTTTGAAGAACTGTTCGCCGAGGAATTGGATGGACATAAGCTCATTTCCAACAAATCCATCTGGCGCAACTTTCCCGTCGTCTCAAACGAAAGCTGGCATCATGAAAATGTGGTGCTGATTGGAGACGCAGCGCATACCGCGCAATTTTCCATCGGGTCNGGTACCAAAATCGCCATGGAAGGAGCCATTGCCCTGGCCCAGTCTCTGAGCGAGGAGGNGTCTGTAGATCAGGCTATTGCGGCCTATGAAGGCAAGCGCCAGATGGAAGTCGCACGATTGCAGCGGAGTGCTCTCGTCAGTCTGCAATGGTATGAACATGCCCGTCGGTTCAACACCATGGAACCGGAACAATATGCTTTTAATTTCCTGACCCGTTCCAAGGGCGTCACCTATGAAAACCTGACGCTTCGTGATCCGGCCTACGGCACGAGAATCAACGAGTGGTTCGCTGATCTGGTGAACAAGGAGCAGGGTTTCAACATACCCAATACCCCCTCTCCGGCACCCATGTTTACCCCATTTAGGATAGGTCGAATGGTCGTGCCAAACCGGGTCATGGTTTCACCCATGTGTCAATATTCGGCCGACGATGGCACGCCCACTGATTGGCATATGGTGCATCTTGGCGGCATGGCCGTGGGCGGCGCGGGCCTGGTTTATACGGAAATGACGAATGTCTCACGGGAAGGCCGAATCACGCCGGGGTGCGCCGGGATGTATCAGGACGCGCATGTTTCCGCCTGGAAACGCATCGTCGAGTTTATCCATACCAACAGCCAGGCCAAATTGTGCATGCAATTGGCCCATGCTGGCCGGAAAGGGTCCACCAAATTGCCATGGAATGGTAGTGATGAGCCCCTGGATGAGGGTAATTGGCAAACTCTATCCGCCTCCGCTATTCCTTTCAAACCCGGGAGCGACACACCTAAGGAAATGGACCGTGCGGACATGGACAAGGTGCGCGATGATTTCGTTGCTGCCGCAAAGCGGGCCGAAGAGGCTGGATTTGACATGATCGAATTGCATATGGCGCACGGGTATTTGCTGAGCTCCTTCATTTCGCCCCTGTCAAACAAACGGACAGACGACTATGGCGGTAGTCTGGAAAACCGGATGAAGTTTCCGCTTGAGGTGCTCAGCGCGGTCCGCGCTGCCTGGCCCAAAGAAAAACCCATCGCGTGCCGCATTTCAGCAACTGACTGGGTGGAAGACGGCGGCTTCACCGGCGATGACGCCGTGGTGGTGGCGAAGCGCCTTAATGGGACCGGGGCAGATATTATTGACGTCTCCGCTGGCCAGACCACTTCCGATGCGCAGCCCATCTACGGCCGGATGTTCCAAACGCATTTATCAGAACAAGTCCGCTTAGAGGCCGGTGTGCCGACCATTGCTGTCGGTAACATCACGACGCCAGACCAAGTTAATACGATCGTGGCCGCGGGGCGGGCGGATATTGTGGCCTTGGCACGGCCGCATTTGACTGACCCGCATTTTACCCTGCAAGCCGCTGCTCATTATGGCCATACAGAACAGCATTGGCCGGTCCAGTATGGCGCAGGCAAGGCCCAGGCAGAGCGCCAGGCAGCACAAGAAAACGCCCGGCTGCAATCCTTGTTGCTGGCCAATAAACCCCAGAGCCACAAAGAGGCGGCGGAATAGTGATTGGTCTTTTGCCTCCCTGGGCGGATTAAACCGTCCAATCCGGGGACAACGCCAGTGACTTCTGCCCCATGACACCCTCCCGTACCCCCGGTATAAAGGGCGGGCGGTAAAGAGGAACCCTACCTATGTCCCAAGCGACTAACGCCCAGAAGTTTCGGGCCCTACATCAGCCAGGGAATCCTGTCGTCTTACCCAACGCGGGCGATGCTGCCATGGCCGCTTTAGTGGAGCGCGCGGGATTTCCCGCCGTTGCCACCTCGAGTGCGGGCATCGCATGGGCGAGAGGCTACCCGGACGGCGAAGTCATCCGCCGTGATGCCATGCTGAATGCTGTCCGGGAGATCGCCAGTGCAGTCTCCGTGCCTGTCTCAGCAGACATGGAGACTGGTTATGGGGAGAGCCCAGACACCGTCGCCGAGACGGTCAGACTGACATGGGCTGCCGGGGCCATCGGACTCAATCTAGAAGACGGGGTAGGACATGCCTCCGTGATCGATCTGGAACGAGGGAAAGACCGTATTACAGCGGCTCGGGCCGCATCCGCCGATATGGTAATTAACGCACGAACCGATGTGTATTTCGCACAAGAAATTGCGCCAGAGGACAAACTCGCCGAGGCCATTAGGCGCAGCAATACCTATCTGGAGGCTGGCGCCGATTGCGCCTTCATCATAGCTGTTACCAGCCCGGATGACGTTCGCACGCTGGTTCAGGAAATCAATGGTCCCGTCAATGTCATTGGCGGTCCCGGCGCACTCGATATTAATGCGCTCACGGACATGGAAATCAGCCGCGTATCTCTCGGCGGCGGTATGTCCCGGGCGATGTTTGGATTTGTAGACCGATGCCTAGCGGACATCCGGCACGGTGGGACGCTGACATTTTTGAAGGATGGCATCCCTCATCGGGAAATGAATGGGCTTCTGGAAACCTGATTTTATGGCCGCTAAAAAACGAGGGGGTTGAGAAAAACTGCTACCCGACCCCGTTTTTGCCTCTGAAGTCAAATGCGGGCTATGGCCGTGCCGCTATCGCTTGTCCCGCTATGACGAGCTTCTGAATTTCGCTGGTGCCCTCGTAAATGCGGAGCGCTCGGATTTCCCGATAAAGCCGTTCGACTGGCACGCCGGACACTACGCCCATACCGCCGAAGACTTGGACGGCCTGATCAATCACTTCCTGGGCCGCCTCCGTGCCATATAGTTTGGCCATAGAGGACTCTCGTGTGACCCGGATATCCTGAACATCTTTCACCCAGGCAGAGCGATAAATCAGGAGCGCCATGGCNTCAACCTTGACCGCCATATCGGCTATCTTNGCCTGGATGAGCTGGAANTCTGAGATGGGCTTACCAAAAGCTTGGCGCTCTTTGGACCTGTCGATCGCTTCATCCATAGCGCGCCGCGCGAAACCAAGCGACGCCCCGCCCACTGACGTTCGGAACACGTCGAGCGTTGCCATTGCCACTTTAAACCCATCGCCCGAATTGCCGAGCATCGCCGTCGTCGGAATACGGCANTTGTNNAATGTNATCGTGGCGAGAGGGTGNGGCGCAATAACACTNATCCGNTCGCTGATCGNGAACCCTGGCGTATCCGCCTCGANCACAAATGCAGAGAGCCCCTTNGCCCCNGGGGCATCGCCGGTCCGGGCAAACAGNACGTATTGATCGGCAATGCCNCCATTGGAGATCCAGGTTTTTTGNCCNTTGATGACATATTCGTTNCCATCCATCTCNGCCGTCGTGGNCATNGATGCCACNTCNGANCCNCCNTCCNGNTCNGAAATCGCAAATGCNGCCAGCTTNTCNCCNGTCGCNACANCNGGCAGGTANGCCTGTTTTTGCTCNTNNGAGCCAAAAAGNGTNATGGNNCCAGTNCCGAGGCCCTGCATCGCAAACGCGAANTCNGCGAGNCCTGAATAATAGCCGAGNATCTCNCNNGTCAACGCCANNGTNCGNACGTCGAANCTTTCCATGGCGCCGCCATAGGACTTTGGCACGCAGTATTTTAACCAGCCACCCTCTCCCAACTTGCTAACAAATGTGCGGGTCAGGTCATCCACCTCTTCGATGGTGTGCGGCTCCTTTTCTTCAAGCGGCGCGATCTCCTTCTCCGCCCAGTCCCTGAGTTTTTTCGCATGCTCGCGATGATGGTCATCAAAAAATGGCCAGTCGAGAAAGGTCTGATCGGGCATGGTCTCTCTCCCTATTGCATCACGGCGCCGCCGGCGATAACGATCGCCTGACCGGTGATGGAAGCTGAAGACGGCAGACACAGCCAAGCCGTGGTTTCGGCAACCTCCTCCGGGGTCACCATACGACCCATGGGGCTCATATTATCAATTTCTGCTTGAATTTCATCCCGCTCCCGACCCGTTTTACCAACGATTGAATCAACGGCCTCGGCCACCAGGTCCGTATCCGTATATCCGGGACAGATGGCATTGACGGTAATACCTTTTTTGACGGCCTCAAGAGCGAGCGTCCGGGTGAGGCCAATAACCCCATGCTTGGAGGCGCAATACGCCGCAATATAGGGATAGCCACGCAAGCCCACCGTGGAGGAGACATTAACGATACGCCCGTAGCCCGCGTCCCGCATAGTCCCAAAAACCTGTTTGGTACATAAATATGTGCCGGTCAGATTCAACCCAATAGTCTGGTTCCAAAACTCCGTCTCCATCCGGTGGAACGGCGCACTTTTGCCGACGCCCGCATTGTTGACGAGGACGGTGATGTCACCCTGGGCCCCGGCGGCACCGGCGAAGCATGCTTCAACATCCGCCTCCTGGGACATATCTCCCGCCGCGGTAAACACCGCCACCCCAAACTCGTATTTCAGGTGATTGGCCTGCTCTTCCAGTGCCGATTCCGTCCGCCCGGTGAGACTGATATCGGCTCCCAGTCGGGCCAAAATATTAGAAATAGCGGCGCCAATGCCGCGCGAACCGCCCGTGACCATCGCATGCTGGCCCGCAAGTGGTTTCTCGGTGAACATGTCACCACTGATTTTTCTGGTATTGATCATCGCTTAACTATCTCCGCTCACAAGCCCGGAGGCAATGAGAAAGTTTAGACTTAAACTAAACGGCACTATGACCACTGTTCACTGACATCTTGGCTCGCCGCCCTCACAATGCAGCCCATGGTCTTTTAATATGTCTGCTGGTATTGTTTTGGCAGATTTTGAGCGGGAAGGAGGTCATGCCATGCATCCAACGGAACTGCCGCAATACGCCATTGATGGCGCCCTTAGGCGGCGCGGAAAAATCCATGCTATTGAGCAAGTGGATCCTGCGAAATGCGCCCTCGTGGTGATCGATATGCAAAATGTTTTCTTGAAGGAAGGTGCGCCCGCTGAAACGCCAATGGCCCGTGAAATTGTCCCCAACATCAACAAGCTTGCCAATGCTGTTCGTCAGACCGGTGGGAGAGTTATATGGGTGCAAATGACCCACAGCTCAGAAAATCTCGACACGTGGTCCTTTTTTTACCAGGTTGTCAGTCGCCCGGAACGAGCCAGAAAAATGCTCGAGTGGATGACTCCAGGGTCTGAGGGACAACAACTCTGGCCGCAAATGGATGCGCAAGAAAACGACCTGTACGTTGAAAAGACCAGGTACAGCGTGTTTGGACAGGGCTCATCGACTATCACGGAGGTTATGACAGACCACGAGCTGGATACTGTCCTTATCACCGGCACCGTATCAAACGTCTGCTGTGAGTCGTCTGCCCGGGACGCCATGATGCTTAATTATAAAACGGTTATGGTGTCCGACGGCAACGCGGGTCATACGGATGAGGAGCATCTAGCCGCCCTGGCCTCTATTTTTCAAGTTTTCGGCGATGTCTACACGACCGAAGAGTTAATCTCCCTCCTGGAAAGTGGCGCTGAAACGGCGAAGCGGCAGGCTGCCGAATAAACGGACTATCGATTGCGCAGCGCGTTTGGTCCTTCACCGACCCTCAACCAACGCCACAATGACATTTCGATTGAGTTTGGGCTCGGCATGGACCATGATTATAGGAGGTCTAAATGCCGAATGAGGGAGTGCATAACACCGTGACGCATCGGTTTTTGATTTGTCTGGCTGCGATTGTTGTCGTTATCTGGCCCACGCTGGCACTCGCTACGACGCCGGATGGGGCAAAAAAATTTATTGAAGGATTGAGCAAGCAAGCCCTCCAGGCATTGCAGACAGAAGGTGACCTAGCAGCCAAGGAACAAAAAGTTCAGGTCCTGCTATCGGAAACCTTCGACCTTCAGCTGATCGGCAGGTACGTCCTGGGTCCCGCTTGGAAAAAAGCCACACCAGAACAGCAAGACGAATACCAGGCCTTATTCCGCCGGTTCGTGCTGCAAACCTATTCTAGGAGATTGGGCGGATACTCTGGTCAAACCTTCGTAATCATGGGCGCCAAGCCGATTGGAAAGAAGGATGTCCTGGTTTCCACAAAAATCGCCCGACCAAGTGGCCCGCCTGTGGTGGCTGGTTGGCGTGTCCGGCAAAAAGCCGGCTCTCATCGGATTCTTGACGTGATGGTATCAGGGGTCAGCATGGTGGTCACCCAACGGTCCGAATTCAGGGCAGTCGTGCGGCGCCAGGGGATAAATGGCTTAATTGAGACGCTAAGAGTTCAAGTTTCGAAATTCTCGGTAACGGGCAGCTAAGGAATTGGATAAATGTGCAGCAAATCTAGAGCACTTGAGGTAAAGCGGGGGTCAAAATTGTTCACGGTTTGGCGCATGCGAAAGCTCATCTTGACCGTATTACCTGCCGTTCTGACAGGGCTGATTATCGTTGCGGCACCCGCCCATGCTGACTTCCAAACCGGCTGGCACGCATATCAGAAAGGTGATTTTGCAACGGCCCTGGGGGCATGGAAGAAACTGGCCGACAAAGGCGACGCGAGGGCCCAGTTTAACCTCGGCGTGATGTATGACGAAGGTCGGGGTGTCGCTGAAGACCTCGGACAGGCGATTGAATATTGGGGCAAGGCAGCGTCCCAGAGCCATAAACAAGCCCAGACTAATTTAGGATTTGCCTTCCTTATCGGTCGTGGCGTTCCTCAGGATTTTAGTCAGGCTGCGAATTGGCTTCGGAAGGCCTCCCTACAAGGTGTTAACAGGTCCGCCTATTCTCTAGGAAAAATGTACAGCGACGGTCTCGGCGTCGAAAAAGACGACACAGAGTCATTCAAGTGGATTTCAGTAGCGGCCAAGTCTGGCATCAAACAAGCTCAATACAATCTCGGTAAGATGTACCGGGATGGTACGGGGACGAGCAAAGATATTGAAGCGGCCGCTCGTTGGTTCCTGGCTGCCGCTAAACAAGGCTATGCCAAAGCGCAAAACCATATTGGTGTTCGCCTGTTCCGGGGCGAGGGCATCTCCCGAGATCGGGTAGAGGCGCTCAAATGGCTCATTCTGGCGGCGAATGCCGGCAATCATCTCGCCAAGGATAACCGCCGGGCGCTAGGCGCACAGGTCAGTGCCAAAATCCGCACCCAGGCCGAAGACCGTGCCAAAAAATGGAGACCTGAGAGCTAGCTGTCTTTTCATTTACGGCGACGCCACCGGAAGCGTCCCTGATTATGCAGCACGCAAATAGCCATTCGACTATGAACCTCTCCTATTTCATTCAACCTGTGCACCCCCTTAACCGGAATTATCAGGAAATTCTGAGTGAAGACATCGAGTCAGTCATTTTGGCCGATAAATTGGGATTTCAGGAGGCATTTTTCGGAGAGCATTTTACCGATCTCGCAGAGCCCATCACCTCATCCTTGATGTTCATTGCCCGGCTCGCACCAGTCACCACAACCATCAAGCTGGGGAGCGGGGTCACCAACCTCCCCTCTTATCATCCAGCAATGATCGCGGGGCACGTGGCCATGATGGACAATATGCTGGATGGACGTTTCATCTGGGGAATAGGACCCGGCGGATTACCCTCGGATATAGAAATATTCGGCAACTGGGAAATTGACCGAAATATGAAAATGGTAGAGTGCTTCGATCAGGTCATGCAACTTTGGTGGGGAGATCCTCCTTATAATTTAAAAGGTGATTATTATTCAGGCTCGACGGAAATCACGTTTACCCCGGAGATAGGTCAGGGCATCGTCCCCAAGCCTCTGCACAATCCTCACCCGCCCATCGTTGTCTCGGCGCTCGCGCCTTATTCCCAGGGCATCACCTTGGCGGCAGAGCGGGACTGGCATCCAATTTCCTGCCAATATGTCCAGGCTCACTGGGTAAAAACTCATTTGCCCAAATATCTGGAGGGGCTTGCCAATGCCGGGAAAGATCCAGATCCAGCTGGCTGGCGCGTGGCCAAATGTATTTTTGTGTCCGAAGATGACGCGACGGCACGGCGTTATGCCAAAAGCGCCGACGGACCTTATGGTTTTTACTTCTCCAATTTGATGAAAAAACTCAGCGGGGGCGGCCGTTTAGGCTTATTTGGCACCTATCCGGATCAGCCCGAGAAAGAGATTACCTTGGAACAATCTTTGGAAACCCAGGTGATTGCCGGCACGCCCGACAGCGTCGCGGAACAGATCTTGGCGCTGCGGGAGGAAATTGGGAACTTTGGAACCCTCGTCTACACCGGACTTGACTGGGCGGATAGAGATCTCAGCATCACATCCATGGAACTGATGGCCAACCAGGTAATTCCCAAAGTCAACGCCGCACTATAAGACCTCAGCCCTCGCCGTTCACAGTCAGACAAAGGGGCGTGTCAGCCTTTTCTTATCGGGAATGCTAGCGATGCAACTGCCGCTTAGGCGCATGGCCGCCGTGCGAGACACTATCTTCGACAGGGTGTGGTGTTTTCCGGCTGCGTAGTTCCTTCAGATCCGACGTGCCCTCGCCCTGAGGCCTATCACCTGCAATGGTCACCCGTTCCATTGATCGCCGTTCGGGCCAATAATCGTGCACAGCGTAATGCTGCAAGGACCGGTTATCCCAGATTACCAAGGTGTTGGCATACCAATGATGGCGGTATTGGTATTCCGGCACCTTGGCAAGATCAAACAAGTCTGTGAGGAGTGAGCGGCTCTCAAACTCCCCCATACCCACCACCTGGATAGTGAACTGCGGGTTCACAAACAGGCTTTTTTTGCCCGTCACCGGATGCACGCGCACAACCGGGTGGCGCATCGGGGGATACATAAGTTCATACTGTTGCAGGTTTTTGCGGCTTTCCACGTCATTGCCAAAAAGCTGCTTGAAGGGTTTGAAATCGTGAATGGCCTCAAGCCCGTCGATGAAATTTTTCATCCGGTCCGACAGCCCCTCATAAGCCGCAGTCATACTGGCAAACAGGGTGTCACCGCCCACTTTCGGAACCTCCAGGGCGCGGAGGCATGTGGCCATGGGCGGGCACTCCCGGAAGGTTTCATCCGAATGCCAGATATCCGTACCAAATGGCGGATTATCCTCATTATTGTCAAAGACGATCAGCTCCGGCGTCTCATCGCTGTTGGGCGAAAACGGATGCACTGACAGGTCACCGAACATTTTGCCAAAGCGGATCTGATCTTCCGTCGCCATCTCCGCATCGCGAAATATCAGAATTTCATGCTCACACAGCGCCTGCTCAATTTCACCAAAGGCCTCCGCCCCCAGGGGCTGGGTGAAATCGATCCCACTCACCTCTGCGGCAAAATACGCCGCCGCTTTTTCGACTTGAATCTTGAAATAGGTTTTTATTCCTGCGCCATCCATCAAATGTCCCCACGTCATCCCACACCTAGAAACCCATCAAGAAGAAAAAGTATCACGCCCGCCTCTCAATTAAAATAGTTGCGGACGTCATCGATTCGCCTTTTCCCCCCTTGTGACTGGCATTGGCGCCTGTCGATATCTGGCGTAAGGCAGGCTGCCCCGGGCATCTTAGCGCGCCCTGTCGATAATGGTGTTTGATGATTGACCTCTCGGCACGGGTCCTGACAATACATGCGAACCATCGTCTAACGGGAGGCCCTAAATTGTCCAGCGACATAGAAATTGCCCGCCAAGCAAAACCAAAACCAATCGCCAAAATCGCTGAAAAATGCCGCATTCCAGAGGAAAGCCTGCACACCTTTGGCCACCACAAAGCGAAAATCGATTTAGACTATTTGGACAGCCTACCCGACAACCCAGATACTAAACTAATCCTTGTTACAGGCATTACACCGACCCCAGCCGGTGAGGGCAAAACCACGACGACCGTGGGTCTTGGGGATGCGCTCAATAAAATTGGCAACCAAGCTTCCATTTGCCTCCGGGAGCCCAGTCTCGGCCCCTGTTTCGGCGTCAAGGGAGGCGCGGCGGGTGGCGGCCATGCGCAGGTTATTCCCATGGAAGATATCAACCTCCATTTCACGGGTGATTTCCACGCCATCACGTCAGCACATAACCTCCTATCCGCCATGCTAGACAACCACATTTATTGGGGAAATACGCTCGGAATTGATGCACGGCGCGTGCACTGGCGTCGGGTGGTGGACCTCAATGACCGCGCCCTTCGAAGCATCACGCAGTCTCTTGGCGGTGCGGCCAACGGCTTCCCGCGCGAGGACGGGTTCGATATCACGGTGGCCTCCGAAGTGATGGCCATCTTTTGCCTGGCGGAGAGCCTGCCCGATCTGAAAGTAAAATTAGGCAACATAATTGTCGCGGAAACACGTGATAGGACACCCGTGACCGCGGCCCAATTGGAGGCCTCCGGGGCCATGACGGTACTTCTCAAAGAAGCGTTTATGCCCAACCTGGTGCAGACGCTGGAGGGCACACCCGCCTTCATCCATGGCGGACCGTTTGCCAATATTGCGCATGGCTGCAATTCCCTGATCGCCACCAAGGCGGCCCTGAAACTGGGTGGCTATGTGGTCACGGAGGCGGGCTTCGGCTCTGACTTGGGGGCGGAAAAATTCTTTGATATCAAGTGCCGGAAAGGCGGACTGATGCCCGACGCCACGGTCTTGGTCGCCACCATCCGAGCACTCAAGATGCACGGAGGCGTGGCCAAAGAAGATCTCGGCGCGGAGAACGTGCAGGCGGTCATGGACGGTCTCGCCAATCTTAAACGGCACATTTCGAACCTTAAAAAATTCGGTCCGCCGGTAACGGTCGCCTTAAATCGCTTCACCGCAGATACGGATGCGGAGGTGACCGTGGTTCTTGAAGGTGTGGTCGGCGAAGATGTTGAAGTCCACGAATGCACCCACTGGGCGGATGGCGGCGCAGGCGCAGAGTCGCTGGCGCGGCACATCGTCTCCACCATTGAGAACAGCGACGCTGCCTTTACACCGCTCTACGAGGCGGACCTCCCGCTCTGGGATAAGATCGAAACGGTGGCCCGGGAAATTTACGGCGCTGGGGCAGTTACCACCACGGAAGCCGTCCGCACACAAATCGCCTCGTTTGAAGCCGCAGGCTTTGGCGGCTTGCCGGTTTGCATGGCAAAGACACCACTGAGTTTTTCAGAGGACCCCAAAATTTTAGGCGCGCCGGAAGGACACGATCTCACGGTGAGGGAAGTCCGCCTATCGGCCGGCGCGGGATTTATGGTTGCGATCTGCGGCAACATCTTGACCATGCCGGGCCTGCCCCGGGTCCCGGCGGCAAACAATATTGATCTGAACGCAGATGGTCAGATCAAAGGGCTGTTTTAAGGAGAAGTCATATGAAAGCGATCGCGTTTAACGAGATAGGAGGCGACCTGGACTATGTGGATGTGCCGGACCCGGCGGCGGGGGACGCTGAGCTGGTGATCGAAATCCATGCCGCGAGTGTCAATCCGGCGGATCACAAGTTACGGGACGGTCATTACGGTGGGCTTTACGAACTCCAATCACCCCATATCTCAGGGCGAGATTTCTCCGGCGTGGTCTGCGAACTCGGCGCCAGCGTCACAGATTTCAGCGTAGGGGACCCAGTATTTGGTGTCATGGATGTTGGCCGCGAAGGGGGCTATGCGGAATATGTGGCAGAGAAAGCTTCCCTCGTGGCCCGAAAACCGGATTTCATCAGTCATGCCGAGGCTGCTGCCCTGGCCCTAACCGGTCTCACGGCCATCATTTCGCTCGACTCCGGCAAACTTCAAACTGGCGAAAAAATTCTGGTCCAAGGGGGCGCGGGCGGTGTGGGTTCGTTCGCCGTGCAATACGCCAAGCATGTGGGGGCGTATGTCATTACCACGGCAAGCGCCCGCAACCACGCCTACGTGCAGGCCATGGGTGCCGACGAGGTCATCGACTATAACACGGTCGATTTCCGCGACGCCGTATCGGACTGTGATATGGTCTTCGATACGGTGGGCCTGGAAACCCACCGGCTGTCTTATGACGTTCTGAGAACGGGCGGACGCATGGTTTATGTGTCCGCACAGCCCGAGGGCTTTGAAGTCCCCCGGCACGACGTTGAGGTCATTCGCCCCAAAGTCGGCCGCTCCCGTGAGGTTCTCGAACGCATTCTCTCCCTCACAAAAAGCGGCGCGATTAAAATTCCGGACATTGAAATCATGCCCCTGATGGCCGCGGACGCGGCGCAAGAAAAAAGTAAAACTGGCCATGTACGCGGCAAAATCGTCCTGGATCCGAAACGGTCATAACAAACACCGCTCGCCTCCCCTGACTTAAAGAGGGCGAACAGTGGTCTTAATGCAGCGACAGCAGATGTTTGGCCTAAGATTCCCAATACAACCGCATGGGATTGTCCACCAGGAGTTTTTTCTGCAGTTCGGGCGTGGGGGCAATTTTAGGGATAAAGTCCACCAATTTGCCGTCATCCGGCGTGTGGCTCTTTAGGTTCGGATGCGGCCAATCCGTGCCCCAAATGACCCGGTCTGGAAAAGTCTCCACCAGCCGCTTGCCAAATGGTACGACATCGCGGTAATCCGTCGGCCCCTCCTCGGTCAACCGATCCGGGCAGGTCACTTTGGACCAGAAATTTTCGTTCTCCGCCATCAGCTTCACGAAGAGGTTAAATTCAGCGGAATCGACGGGCTTGGTAACATCGGGCCGGCCCATATGGTCAACCACCACCGTCGTCGGCAGGCCGGTAAAAAAATCATAGAGCTGGGGTAACTCCTGCGCTTCAAAATAGATCACAATATGCCAGCCAAGTGGTTGGATACGGGCGGCAATTTCCGCCAAACTGTCCGATGGAAGCGCGTCAACCAGGCGTTTCACGAAATTAAACCGGACACCGCGCACACCAGCGGTGTGAAGACGGGCCAGCTCCTCATCCGTCACGTCCCGCTTTACTGTTGCCACGCCCCGCGCCATCCCATTCGAACTTTCAAGTGCGTCGACCAGCGCCCGGTTATCTGCGCCGTGACAGGTCGCTTGAACAATCACATTTCGGGAAAAGCCGATATGGTCGCGAAGCGCCCAGAGCTGATCTTTGGATGCGTCGCACGGCGTATATTTGCGCTCCGGCGCAAACGGAAACACGTCGCCGGGACCAAACACGTGGCAGTGGGCGTCAACGGCGCCCTCGGGCGCGGAAAATGCCGGTTTCGACGGACTTGGATGCCAGACCCGCCAGTCCGGCGGATCCATAACGAAAGATGATCCCATCTCAAAGCCCTCTTGCTTTCAATTTTTCATCAAGTTTTGGATAGACCCGGCGCGCATTACCGGAAAATATTTGTTCCTGCTGGGCTTCGGTGAGACCGAGCCCCTCAACATACAGCCTCGTATCGTCAAAATACTGACCGGTCTGAGGATCGATGCCCCGAACGGCGCCGACCATCTCGGAGCCGAATAAAATATTGTCGAGTTCGATGACTTCGAACAGGAGATTGATGCCGGGCTGGTGATACACACAGGTGTCGAAATAGACGTTCTTCATCACATGGGTCTCGACCGGTGGCTGATCCAGCATATCGGCAAGACCACGGTACCGGCCCCAATGGTAGGGCACCGCGCCGCCACCATGGGGAATAATCATGCGAAGATCGGGAAAGTCCTTAAACAGATCACCTTGGATAAACTGCATGAAAGCGTTGGTGTCGGCGGCAATGTAGTAAGATCCCGTGGCATGGAATGTAGGATTGCACGAGCCCGAGACATGAATCATGGCCGGCACGTCCAACTCCACCATTTTCTCATAGAACGGATACCAGTATTTATCGGTCAATGGCGGCGCATTCCAATGGCCGCCGGACGGGTCCGGATTGAGGTTACAACCGACAAAGCCGAGCTCAGTGACGCACCTCTCCAATTCCCTGATGGAATTATCCATGGTCCCGCCGGGCGTTTGAGGCAGCTGACACACGCCGATAAACTGATCTGGAAAAAGCGATGTCACCCGATGGATCAGGTCATTACACGCAATGGACCAATCCAAAGAGGTTTGGGCGTCGCCCACATGCGGCTCCATGCGGGACGCCCGGGGCGAGAAGATGTTGATATCGGCGCCACGCTCTTTCATGAGCTTGAGTTGGTTGGCCTCTATCCCCTCCCGGATCTCATCATCACTGATGTTGGGTTTGTCGGGCGCCGGCAGACCCGGGTCCTCCAGCCGCGCTTTTTGAGCGTCTCGATAATTCAAATGTGCCTGGGGAACGATGGTTTGGTGGCCGTGGCAATCTATAATCAACATAATTCATCCCTGAAAAAAAGGTCTGAGGGGTCTAAGGTACGCTACAGATCAGACTGTTCAATATACTTCAGTCCTTTTTCTTCCAAACGAGACCGCATGCCATAGAGATCGATGCCCAAAACCCCGTCAGCCAACTTCTGGCGTTTATCGGCCTCATTGGCCTCCCGAGCGCGGGCATTTTCAAGCGCCATCTCACAGTCTTCCAGTGCGACGACAACCGCGCCATCGTCATCGGCGATCACAAGATCACCGGGGCGAACAAGCTGGCCAGCACATACGACCGGAATGTTCACATCGCCGAGCGTTTCCTTTACCGTGCCTTGCGCGAAGACGCTCTGAGACCAAACCGGGAAATTCATTTCCGTCAAATCCCTCACGTCGCGGACGCCGGCATCAATGATCAGGCCCAGGACCCCTCGCGCCTTCAATGAGGTTGCCAGCAAGTCGCCAAAATATCCGGCATCGGAGGGGGATGTGGTCGCCAGCACCAAGACATCTCCCCGCTGACACTGTTCCACAGCAACGTGGATCATCCAATTGTCACATGGCGGCGCCGAGATCGTCACGGCGGGCCCCGCAACATAGGCACCAGCATAAATTGGGTTCATGTAAGCGGCCAGCAGACCCCTGCGGCCCTGCGCTTCATGGACAGTGGCAACGCCCAAGCGGTCCGCGTTGAAGGCGGCAACCGTCTCTGGATTGGGGCGCTTGATGTTGGTAACGACTTTATGCATGTCATCCTCTTCCGTTTCTGTAGCGTGGCGATTGGCCAACGTGACCACTGCGGAATTTAGGGAATATATCGGACAGTTACCAGGATAATGGCCCGCCCGGGGGTATTTTAGATCCGGGCCTTATTGGCATCGACCCTCGGGCTTTTGAGAGGCATAATAGTTTGAACGAAATGCAGGTCAGGCAATCAAAAGGGAACGTCAAAAATGATGGGTCAAAAAGACGTGATGCTGGTAGGCGGTGTCCGCACCGCGATTGGTGATTTTGGAGGATCATTGCGGGATAAATCGCCCACCGAGCTTGGGTCTCTTGTTGCCGCGGAAGCCTTGCGGCGGTCGGGTGTCGACGCGGCAGAGGTGGACCACACCATCTTTGGCAACGTCATTCATACAGAAGCCAAGGACATGTATCTGAGCCGGGTGGCCGCCATGGGCGCGGGCATCCCCAAGGAGGTGCCGGCCATGACCTTGAACCGGCTATGTGGCAGCGGTCTGCAAGCCATTGTCTCTGCGGCTCAGCTTATTTTGCTGGATGATGCAGACATTACCGTAGCTGGCGGCGCAGAGAGCATGAGCCGCGCCGGTCATCTGCTTTCCACGGCACGCTGGGGCCAGAAGATGGGCAACACGGTCGCCGTGGATATGATGACCGAAGCCCTCCACGATCCTTTTGGACACGGTCATATGGGCATTACGGCAGAAAATTTGGCGGAGAAATACCAGATCAGCCGAAACCAGCAGGACGCTTTTGCTCATGAAAGCCACCAGCGGGCGCAAAGGGCCATCGAGGAGGGCCGATTTGAAGATCAAATCCTGCCCGTCGACATCAAGGTAAAACGGGACACCGCCCAATTCGATCAGGACGAGCACGTCCGCGCGGACCTTGAACTGTCAGATATGACGGGCCTTCGACCCGCGTTTAAAAAGGATGGCACGGTGACGGCTGGCAACGCCTCGGGCCTGAATGACGCAGCGGCAGCGGTAGTCTTGATGAGCGGAGAGGTGGCTGAGAAACGCGGCGCCACCCCGCTTGCCAAAATCATCGGCTATGGCCACGCCGGAGTAGAGCCCTCAGAAATGGGCATCGGCCCGGTACCGGCGGTTAAAAACATGCTGGACCGCATCGACATGAGCATCGAAGCGTTCGATATTATAGAGAGCAATGAGGCCTTCGCCGCCCAAGCCTGTGCGGTCTCACAAGCGCTCGGACTTGACCCGGAAAAGGTCAACCCAAATGGCGGCGCCATTGCCCTCGGCCATCCAATTGGCGCAACGGGAACCATCATTGCTCTCAAATTGGTGCATGAGCTACAGCGGACGGGCGGAAAGTTCGGTATCGCCACCATGTGCATCGGCGGCGGCCAAGGCATCGCCGTGGCCGTGGAAGCGGTATAACATTGGTCGGCGTGGCGGAACGGCGCTTCACCGCAGGCTTTTGATATAGGGAGAGACACCATCATGCATTACGACTTCGTTCCAATCGCACACCGTAACCCTTTGAAATGGCCGAACGGTAAACGCCTCGCCGTCATCCTAACCATCAATATGGAGTACTGGGATCCGGTCCGGGACACGACGGAACCGTATTATCCAGGCGGCCCCAGCATCGTCGGTGGCAACCTTGCGGGGAACGTGTATGACAACGCCAACTATACGTGGCGGGAATACGGACAGCGTGTCGGGGTGTGGCGTTTATTTGATATTTTTGATGCGGAAGGCGTGCCCGCAAGTTGCACCATGAACGGCAAAATGGCCGTGGAACGACGGCCTGTGGTTGATGCTGCCCTGGAACGGGGATGGGAAATCGTTCCTCATAACTTCGTACAAACAGAACTCCTAACAGACCATATGTTCGATGAAGACACAGAAAGGGAGGTCATTCGGACCACGCTCGACATCTACGAGCAGGTCTGCGGCAAGAAAGCGAAGGGCTGGCTCTCTAGTTCTCTTCGGTCAACCCTCAACACAATCGACATTCTCGCGGAGGAAGGTCTTTTCTTTATCACGGATCTTCTGAACGATGATCAGCCCTACATGGTTCAGACCCGAAGCGGCAAGCCCATGGTCTCAGTGTCTTACACCTCAGAGGTAAATGATTTCAGTTTTCTGCGCCAGGGACTGGGGGCGGAAAGCGGCCTTGAAATGTTCAAAGAACAGTTCGATTGGCTCTACGAGGAAAGCGCCACGAGCAGCCGGTTCATGAATATCGGGCTTCACCCTCATGTGATCGGACAGCCCTACCGGGTCCGCGCCATCCGGGACTTCATCCGATATGCAAAAACATTCGATGATGTCTGGTTTGCAACCCGGGAAGAAATCGCCGAGTGGTATTTGGAGAACCACGGCGACCATATTCCAACGGCATCCTAGCCGAAATTGGAACCGCCGTTCACATGCATGATCTCGCCAGTCATGAAGCTCGCCTTGTCTGAAATAAGGTAGAGGCCAGCTTCGGCAATTTCCGCCGGCTGAGCGAATCTTCCAAGGGGAAAACGCTGCGTCATGTTGGCGCGCTGATCGTCTGTATAATTCCCGATCAGGGCGGTTTCCGTGATCCCGGGACTGACAGCGTTCACCCGGATGCCCTTCGGCCCCAAGGCCCGCGCGAGAGACCGTGTGAGCGCAATTATCGCGCCTTTGGAGGCAACATACGCCGGACCACCCTGGCCTTGGCCACCGGTCACGCCATAGAGCACCGACGTAGAGGTGCAGAGCACTATCGATCCCTTTCCTTGCTCCACCATATGTGTGGCCACGGCTTGGGCAATAAGGAACGAGCCGGTCACATTTACTTCTAGGGTGCGTGTGCATTCTTCAGCGTCTAATTCGTCCCAGGTGGCTGAAGAATGAGCGGCGCCCCAATGAATGAGCGCATCCAACGCCCCGAATTTGTCGAGGGTAGATTTTACGGCAGCTTCACAATCGGCAGTATTGGCAACATTTCCTGAAATTTTGAGGAGGTTTTGAGGTACGCCTGGGAATTCAGCCTCAAGCTTTTCCGACTGAATATCAAAAGCAGCCACGCGGGCGCCTCTCTCCAACAGCATGGCCGTACAGGCACGGCCAATACCGCTCGCCGCACCAGTAACGATAATGGTTCCGTCGCTCATTTATGGTGCTCTCCTCTTTGGGTGAATGCCGAAAGTCAATGTCTGCTCATGTAGCCAAGTCTCACCGATCTGTTTGTCGGTAAAGATTGACGTGACGTCTCTCTCACCTACAATGTCTATCAGTTTTATCGTAATGGAAAGTATTTGTGCAAGGGTCACCCAGGGGACTGCTAATAGTCTCAAAATACAGACCTTCAAATAAATAATTTATGCTCGTTCTCCAACAAATCGTGAATGGCCTTATGCTTGGCGGCGTTTATGTCATGGTCGCTGTGGCGTTTACATTGATCATCGGCATGTTGAATTTTCTCAACTTCACGATCCCGGCTTTGTTTATGGTGGCCGCCGTTCTGATGTGGGCCACCATGACCGGCAACCTGCCTTTCGGAAACGAGATTATCCTAGTTATTTTTGGCGAGGAGTACCGCTGGATTGGGGGGATTTTTGTTGCCTTGGTGGCCACTGGCCTCGCATCTCTCGTGATCGAACGGTTCACCTACAGGTACATGAAAGCAAAATATGGAGACGCGACAGAGCATGCCTTACCGCTTGTAAGTTCTCTTGGCTTCCTAATCATCTTCGAGCATTTGGTGATTGGCGCCTGGGGATCTGATCCACTCGCCATCAAATCGCCCTTCGGAAATGCCTCTTTCAGCATCGGCGAAATTCTTTTCAGCGTACCGCAAATGCTGAGCCTCATCATTTCCCTCATTATTGTGATTATGCTCAGTGTCATGCTGCGGGCTTCAAAGCTGGGGCGGGCTCTGCGCGCCATCGCTGAGCGTCCCGACACGGCAACACTCATGGGTGTCAATGTCGAGCGCATTGTCTCCGTGGTTTATGTGATTACAGGCCTTTTATGCGCCATCTCAGGGATTTTGTTCACCATCAACTACACTATCGTGGACGCTTATATTGGCGACACGGTGGCCACGGTCGCCATTGCCGCCATGGTGCTGGGGGGCCTCGGCAATGTCTGGGGAGCCGTCGTGGGCGGGCTCTTCGTCGGTATTTTAGAAGTCATGTCCATTTATCTCGTGGGCGCAGATTTCGCGAAGGTGCCGATCTGGGGCATGCTTCTGCTCATCCTCGCATTTAAGCCCTCCGGGTTATTCGGCCATACCGCCATCGGAAAAGGTAAGTTCTAATGAGCGGCTACCTCGAAGCCCAGCTCATCATCCTTTGCCTGAGCACCATCTACGCCTACGGCATTTTCATTCCGGCAGCGTCCGGTCAATTGAACTTGGGAGCCGCCGGCTTCATAACGCTCGGGGCCTACGCCAGCGCCTGGTTCAATTCGATGGATGGATTAGGCCTTTCACCGACGGTGAGCGTGATCCTGGCCATGGCCTTTAC